>JAFSGD010000055.1 GCA_017434845.1 Clostridia bacterium | reverse complement strand
GAAGCAAAACATTCCGAACTTATTCACTATTCACATTTACTTATAACCTAAAAAACGCACCGCTACTGTTGGCGGTAGCAAAATAGTTCGAATTCGAAAGAACCAAAAAACCTTCCGCTACCGTTGATGATGACGAGAACGAAAGAGTATAGAAAAGAAGTAATAAGATATAAAAAAAAGACCTCTCGATGAGAGGTCTTTTTTTTATTACTTAACGGGCGAGATAACGATCTTTCTGTCGGCACCCTCGCCGATCGAGCGGGTGGTAACGCCTTCAATGTTCTGGCATTCGGCATGAATAATGCGTCTTTCATAGGCGTTCATCGGCTCAAGAGCAAAGCTGCGCTTATATTTAAGCACCTTTTCGCTCATTCTTCTTGCAACACCGCGCAAGGTTTCGGCGCGCTTTTCGCGATAGCCCTGAACGTCAACGGTAACGCGATAGAAGCCGTTCTTTTCAAGGTTTGCGGCAAGAGTTGCAAGATACTGAATAGAATCGAGCACGTCGCCGCGGCGGCCGATAAGAAGACCGAGCGAGCCGCCGTTTATGGCGATCGAAATGCCCTCTTCGTCCTTGGCAACAACGTCAACAGAGGCATCAAGGCCCATGTTTTTAACAAGATTTTCAACAAACTCGATCGCGCGTATCGCGGGAGTTTCTTTAACGGTAACGCTTACCTTTGCATCGCAGGCACCAATGCCGAGAAAGCCGCTTTTGGGCTCTTCGAGAACGACAAAATCAACTTCGTCGCGGCTGACGCCAAGCTCGGCGCAGGCAGCATTAACCGCCAGCTCAACGGTTTTTGCCGTTGCGGTGGTTTGCTTTATCATAATATTTGGCCTTTCAATAAACAATTATTCCTCGTTTTCGGCATCGCTTTCGGTTGATTCTGCGGTGCCCGAGGCGGTATCCTCATCGTCATCTGCGGTCAGCATTTCGATGCGGCGAGGTGTGCGCTGTGTGGGATCGGCGGAACGGGACTGTTTTGTGCTGCCCGAATCGCTCTTGCGAACAACAAGGTCATCATAGCTGGTGTCATCCTCATCGACCTCGATGGTGATAACCTTCTTTTTCTTCTGCTTTGACTTCATTTCCTTGCGTGCTTCGGCGATCTGCTCTTCGGTAACCTTGGGAATAGGCATTACCTTTGCAAGAATAAACGATTCAACCATGCTTATAAGCGTTCTCCAAACCCAATAAACACCGATTGCAGCGGGGAAGCTGAAGGTGAATATCGCGGTGATAAGCGGCATACCAACCTCCATAAACAAGCCGCCGCCGACGGGGTTGCCGTTGGCATCGGTTTGGTTGGTGCCGTTGAAGCGCTTGGTGAGCTTGGTGGAAAGGAACGAGGTGAGGAAGGTTAAAAGCGGAATAATAAGAAGCCAAGCGTCAATTCCCTTGAACGCAGGCTGGTTAAGAAGATTAAGCGGACCGACGTGGTATTCGGGAAGCTCATCTCTGTAGCTGTCGAAGCCGAGAGCATCATATCTGGTGAGAATTTCGGGGTCTATCTTGCCGTCATCAACAAGCGACTGAAGATCGTCTCTTCCGTCGATCATAAGGCGCGATATTTCCATTTCGGCTGCGTTGCCGAGCTTGCTCTCTGCTTTGTCGAAGCGGTAAACAAGGTTGCCTGCTTCGGATTTTTCGTCATCCTTTTTCGATGCGCCGATTTTTACCTGATATCCGTTGTATTTGGCGATCAGCTCTTCATAATCCTCGGCGGTGAACTCGTTTTTATAAAGCGAGTTCTTAACGTCTTCATAAAATTCAACGGTTATTTGTGCGTTGTCGGGCACAAAGTTTTCGTTGTTGTTCGTAATGTTGGTTGCATAAGAAACAGGGTTGCGAACGATTGCAAAAAGAATAAAAACGATAGGAAGCTGAACAAGAAGAGGCAAACAGCCGGAAAACTGGTTATAGCCGTTTTCCTGATACATGTTCTGTATCTCCATTGTCATCTTCTGCTGAGTGGCTCTGTCTTCACGGCCCTTGTATTTCTCGCGTATCGCCATTTCCTTGGGCTTAACCTTCGCCATCATGATCGAAGATTTCTGCTGCTTTATCTTAAGCGGCAAAAGAATCAGTTCCATCGCAATGGCAAAGAACAAAAGGGCAAAGATATAATGATTGCCTGCAATAAACAAGCAACCCTTCATCAAATACGAGAAAGGAACATAAATCCAACTCATTAAAGTTTCTCCTTACTTTCTGGGTTTTTTCTCCGGAACGGGGTCATAACCGCCCTTGCAAAACGGGTTACAGCGCAAAATTCTGTATAACGCAAGCAAAAGCCCAACAAAAATGCCGCGTTTTTCGATAGCTTCGATAGCATATGCCGAGCAGCTCGGCGTGAAACGGCAGCAACGGGGCTTGTTTGGAGAAATGTGTTTTTGATAGAACCGTATCGGAAGAATAAACAGTTTTTTCATAACCTTTTTATAAAAGCGCCGCCTTTTCCAATAAAGCCTCCAGCTCGCTCGTTACCACGGAAACGGGCGCATCAACGCAGGGCTGTTTTGCGACGATAACAATAATAAAACCTTCTTTTATAAACGGGTGGAAAACGCGGTAAGCTTCGCGGATAACGCGCTTAACGCGATTCCTTTTAACCGCGTTGCCGCGGCTTTTTGATACGGTTATGCCTAATTTCGTTTGGTTTTTTTCATAGTTCCGAAGAACGTACAAAGCAACGTACCTTCCGGAAAAGCACCTGCCCTTTCGGTAAGACCGCATGAACAGGTGGTTTTCCTTAAGTGTAAGTATCCTGCGCGTTTTGTTCATAAACAAAATACCGCTTCGGAAATTTAATTAATAGGTAAGTCTTGCTCTGCCTTTAGCACGTCTTCTCTTAAGAACCTTTCTGCCGTTAGCGGTAGCCATTCTCTTTCTGAAGCCGTGTTCTGCTTTTCTGTGTCTCTTCTTGGGCTGATATGTTCTAAGCATTGGTATTGCACCTCCAAATAATATTCAAAAATCGTTATTTTATTGCCTTTCGCGCGTTGCGCCCGTGGAATCGCAAAGCGCGGCAAAGTCTATTATATACCCCAAAATCTTGATTTGTCAAGTGTTTTTGCGGTTTTTAAGCGACAGAACCGTATAGTGCTATCGAGCCGAACGCAAGCAGGGCGGTTGATATGCCAACGCCCCAAACAAGCACCTTATCGCACATCTTGTTGGTTTTTTGGCGGTCTTTAAGCAAAAGCCCAATATATAGCGCACCCAAAACGACCGTTATTGCGATATATCTGAAATCCATCGTGCAAAAATGCGCGAATTTAAAACAGAAGCTAACGTAAGAAACGATCATCGTAACCGCACAAATTGCGGGAAAAGCAAGCTCGGAAACGCTAAAACCGTAATCATTTTCAAAGCTCTTGCGGTTTTTTATCGCCTTTATAAGCATATAAACCGTTGCAACAACGGCAAGCAATGCAAGCAACGCGCCCGTGAAGAAAAGCACTTTTGCCGCAACCGAAAGAACAGCCGATTCCTTACCGAGATAGTATTCGCCGAACACCGAGCTTTTAAGCGCGGCTGTGGGAATATTATATTCATAATAAAGATAGCCCCTCGTTACGCGGGAGGGATAAACGCCCGCCTCCCAAATCGAAGAAATATCGAACAACCGCTCAAAAACGCTTCGGTGACCGATATATTGATCGCTTTTTTCGCTAAGCATGGGAACAAAGGTCAACGGTGTTTTAAACAGAATAAAGTTTCTTATCTCCCACCAAAGCGCAAGCGGAACGCAAACGGCGCCAAACGAGGCAAATTGGGCGATAAGATTTCCTTTTTTGGAATATTTCTTTCCGAAAAGCCTTATCGCAAAAAGAATCGCAACGCCAACCGCGATCAACCCGCCCGAAAGCTTAACCGCCATCGAGCCGCCTATTGCAAGCGCAAGCGCCAATATATTAACAAGCTTAGGCTTTCTGAACCATTTTATTGCCAAAACCAAAGCAAGCAGTGAAAGCATAAGCGACATAACGTCGTTGTTAATGCTTCCCGCAAGGATAATAAAGGTTGGGTGGAACGCAACGATACCGCAGGCGATGCAAAGCGGGAGCTCCTTCATGCCGAAAAGGCGGAAAAGCCTGTGGGATATAAACATTATTGCGCTCGAGCAGAAAAGCGATATCATCTGCAAATTTTCGAGCGCGGCTTCAAATCCGATGCCCACAAAGCGCTGTGCCTTTAGGAAAACCGCGCAGATGGCGTGCCAAACGGGCGGTTGATAAAACTGCCAATATTTTGTAACGTCTTTATCGGGCAAGCCCTTGCCGTCATAAAGGCGCTTTATATAATCGAGGTGGCCGTATTCACCCGCAACGTCGTGCTGGCGAACAAGATAACCCGTTGATTGAACGTAAACCAACCTGAAAATAAAGCCAACGGCGAAAATAAGAAAAATTATATCCCGTTCCGAAAAGCTTTCCTTTCGGGGATACAAAAGAAAATAGATCGCAAAAACAAGAATAACGCCCGCCGCAAAAAGCGTTTGGTTAGGGTAGCTGAAGCGCGACTTCCAGCCCGAGAACACGTTGAGCATACACGCCGCCAAACAGCAAAACACAAGTATTTCATAGCGGTATTTTGAAATATAACGCTCGAGATTCGGCATTTTTACACCTCCGCGATTTTTTATCAGTTGTTGCTGCTGAAAACGTTTGCAACCTCGCTAATCGAAATAAAAGCCAAGGGGTCGATATCGTGAATTATATTTTTCATTTTTCCAACCTGAAAACGGTTAACAATAAAATAAACCGCGGTTCTTTCGCTGTTGGAATAATAGCCCTTTGCGGGAATAAGCGTCAATCCGCTTCCGAACTCTGCCGAAAGCGCGGCGCAAACCTCCTCGGGATTTGCCGTGATTATCATTGCCGATTTTGCGCGGTCGAAGCCCTCAACGATAAAGTCAACCGTTTTAAGCGCGGCGGCATAGGCAACGATCGAATAAAGCGGCAATATCCAGCTGTTTATGGCAATACCGCAAATAACGTAAAGTGCAACGTTATATATCATAACGAAGGTTCCGACCGTTATTCCCAACCGTTTTGCAAAAATAACGGCAAGCACCTCGATGCCGTCCATCGCACCGCCGAAGCGAATTGCCAAACCGCTTCCCGCGCCCGATATCAATCCGCCGAACAGCGCGCAAAGCAGAAGATCGCTTTCGGCAAGCGGCGAAGCCATGCTCACGTCAACCGGCAAAACGTCGGTTATCAAAAACGCAAAGAAGGAATACATCGCAACCGTAAATATCGCATAAACCGTAAAATGAATGCCTTGCTTTTTTAAGCCGTATAAAAACAGCGGAATATTAAGAATAAGCAAAAACAGCGAAAGCGACATCCAATCGGGCGTCAGCTGTGCGAGCAGCATCGACGTGCCCGAAATTCCGCTGTCGTATAAATTAACGGGGTTTAAAAAGAAGGTTACGCCAAAGGCGTTCACCGCACCCGCAACGGTTAAAAGCAAAAAGTTTAACAGAGAGAAATTTTCTTTTTTCAAAGTATCACCGTTATTCGTTATTTCAAGCTTTCTGCATAGGAAGAGGCTATCTCATCGCAGCGCTCGTTATATTTATGGCCGTCGTGTCCGCGCACCCAAACAAAGTCAACCGTATGTGTTTTCAAAAGTTCGGCAAGCTGTTTCCAGAGGTCGTCGTTCAAAACCGGCGATTTATCCGCCTTTTTCCAGCCCTTTTTTATCCAGCCCTCAAGCCAGCCCTTGTTTATCGCGTTCACAAGATATTGCGAATCGCTGTAAAGCGTTACCCTGCAAGGCTGATTAAGCGCCTTCAAGCCCTCGATCGCGGCAATAAGCTCCATTCGGTTATTTGTGGTTTGTCTGTCGCCGCCCGAAAGCTCCTTTTCCTTGCCCTCATATTCAAGAATGGCACACCAACCGCCTGCGCCGGGGTTGCCCTTGCAGGCGCCGTCGGTATAGATATTAACTTCCTTCATTTAATTTTCCTTTATCTTCTGCATTCTTATGTCCTTTCCGACGAACTGCAAAACTGTAAATTCGCCCAAAAGCCTCGAATAAAGGCGCTCGCCGTAGGTCTTTTTAAGTGATTGAAGCGTTAAATTTGTGTTTATAACCGTTTTTTTGCCGTTAACTATGCGAAGGTCGATAAGGCTTGTCAACGCCGAAACGCTGTATTGCGTTATGCATTCTGCGCCGAGATCGTCAATAAGCAAAAGCGCACAGCTTTCGTATTTTTTCTTTTCCGAAAGCTCCATTCTGTTAAAGCGAACGGCATCAAGCGTATCATATATCTGCTGTGCCGATTCATAAACGACCGAAAAGCCTCTTTCCGAAACCGTGTTTGCGATCGCCGCCGAAAGATGCGTTTTGCCCAAGCCCGTTCCGCCCATAAAAAGCAGACCGCAGCCCTTGTTTTCGGGGAAGCTCTCGGCGTATTTCTTACAGCCCTCGGCAATTTTTTTCATCTTCTCTTTCTCGCCGTTTTCCTCTGCATAATAAGAAAGCGAGAAATTTTCAAACCTTTTATCCAAAAGACCGCCCGCAAGAGTGCTTTTTGCGTAGTTTTTCGTTGCCATAAGCTTTTTAACACAGGAGCAGAGCTTCATTCCGCAATAGCCGCCGTCGTTACAGAGCGTGCATTCGAATTCAGGCTCATCAAAATCGGCTTCATAGCCCGCGGCGGCAAGCAATCGAGCGCGCTCGGCGTTAAGCGATTCCGCCTCTGCTTTCAGGCTCTCTGCGCTTTCGCCCGCAAGCGCGCGGAAGGGAATATCCGAAATGACCGCATCGATCTGCTTAATGCGCGGCAAAAACGAATGGAGCTCGCGGCGTTTTTTATCCGCCTCATCCATCGCCGCCATTCTCTTTTCGGTCTTCATCTGCAAAGCTTCGTTAAGCGTCATTTATTTTAATATCTCCCTACTTCTTTTCTACACTGTAACGTTCTCGTCATCATCAACGGTAGCGTTACGAGACCGCTTGAAAACAAGGTTTTCAAGCGAAGTTATATGTTTTCTTCGAAAACGTGATATGTTCGCTTCTCGAACGTGATATTGCTGTTTCACAGCAGTGATATTCGTCTTTTTCAAAGACGAGTTAATGAATGTTTTG
>JAFSGD010000054.1 GCA_017434845.1 Clostridia bacterium | reverse complement strand
TGGATGGTGCACATGATACCAGCCTCGATGCCAGCCAGCTCGTGCAGAGCCTTAGCCATAGGTGCCAGGCAGTTGGTGGTGCAGGAAGCAGCAGAGATGATGTTGTCTTCTGCGGTGAGGGTTTCGTTGTTTACGTTGTAAACGATGGTGGGAAGATCGTTGCCTGCGGGAGCAGAGATAACAACCTTCTTAGCGCCTGCAGTGATGTGAGCAGAAGCCTTTTCCTTAGAGGTGTAGAAGCCGGTGCACTCGAGAACTACGTCAACATCAAGAGCCTTCCAAGGGCAGTTAGCTGCATCCTTTTCAGCATAGATCTTGATTTCCTTGCCGTCAACGATGATGGAATCATCGGTGTAGGAAACGGTGTGAAGAGGGGTGGTACCGAGCTTGCCGCAGAAACCGCCTTGAGCAGTATCATACTTAAGAAGGTGAGCGAGCATCTTGGGGCTGGTGAGGTCGTTGATTGCAACAACTTCGTAGCCTTCAGCGTCAGCCATCTGGCGGAATGCAAGACGACCGATACGGCCAAAGCCGTTAATAGCAACTTTTACAGACATTTTAGAAGTCCTCCGTTAATTTTTTATTTATTTCACCATATGTATTTTATACCTTATGGCGAAAAAATACAATTATAATTTTTGTAAAAATGGAATCATTTTCCTTCGGGGTTTTGGTCATTTTCGCTAATAAATTTACGAACGCGCAACTTAGCGCCGATTTTCGCAACAATTTCCTTGCAAATTTCGATATCTTCGTTCGACAAGGTTTCTTCAACTACCGAAAATTGCACAACCGGTATGTTGCCAACGCAGTGTTTACCGAAGTTTATCATCGCGTCATAAGCCCTTGAACCGAATACCGAGTGGCAAAGAGCATCATATTCATCGGCGTTTGCGCTGTTAAGGCTTATAGATACACTGTCTATCAAACCGAAAAGCAAAGAAGTGGAGCCTTCGCCGTTTATAAGCTCGCTTTGCCCGTTTGTGTTAAGCCTAATAGGCTTATCGGGGTATTTTTGCTTGATCAGCTCAGCCGTTTTAACCAAAGCATCGAATCGGCAGGTCGGCTCGCCGTATCCGCAGAATACGAAGCTGCTGCATTTATCGGAATATATCGAATCGATCGCCGATAACACCTCTTCGGGTGAGGGCTCCCGCGTTAGCCAAAGACTGTTGCTTCCGTATGCGGTGTCGCCGTTGTTTCTCAAACAGAAGCTGCAATCGTTGGTGCAACGGTTTGTAAGATTAATGTATATTCCGTCTCCGACAATATAAGCAAAGGTCTCGGATCTGGGCTTAGAAGCCAAAAAGTCTTTTCGCATTTGCTTCTGTGATTCTTTCGATGTGTTCAAAATCGGTTCCTCGAATTTCTGCGATTTTTTCAAGAGTGTATGTCATATATCCGCTGTCGTTTCTTTTTCCGCGGAACGGGTGTGCGGTCAAATACGGCGAATCGGTTTCGGTAAGTATTCTGTCTTCCGGAACGAATGCTGCATTCTCGGGCGGATGCTTTGCGTTTTTAAACGTTACTGTTCCGGGGAAGGAAATATACCATCCGCGATCCAAAAGTATCTTCGCGGTCTCTTTGCTGCCCGAAAATGCATGAAAAACGCCTTTTACGTTATAATCAAGCACGATCTCCAGACAATCGGCAATACTGTCGCGCTCGTGAATAACAACGGGTAGATCTCTTTCAACGGCGAGCTCAAGGTGCTTCCTGAAAACTTCTTTTTGTATTTCCTTATGCGAAGTATCCCAATGATAGTCAAGGCCTATCTCGCCAATACCCAAAACCTTTGGGTGATCAAGCATTTTTTTGATATACTCGAAATCGTCGTCCGTCATTTTGTGTGCATCGTTCGGATGAAATCCGACAACGGCATAAACGTTCTCGTATTTTTCCGCAAGCCTTATCGAAGCCTCGCTGGTTTCGATGTTGCATCCGGCATTTATGATCTTATTAACGCCTTTTTCGCCTAACAGAGATTGCAAAAGCTTGTCTCTGTCGTCATCAAATGCATCATCGTCATAATGTGCGTGAATATCGATCATTATCAGCGCACCTTGCTTCCGGGAGCGGCGTTTTCATCGGCGAAAATAACCTTAACGCCGTTTTCGGTATCGGCGGCAAGGATCATGCCGTTGCTTTCGATTCCGCGAAGCTTTGCGGGCTTAAGATTTGCAACAACGATAACCTTTTTACCGATAAGGTCATCGGGTGAATAATATTGTGCAATACCCGATACGACTTGTCTGATCTCTTTGCCGAGATCGACTTGAAGAACAAGCAGCTTGTCGCTGTTTTCTGCTTTTGCACATTCTTTGATTTCACCTACACGAAGCTCTACCTTGGCGAAATCATCGATAGAAATAACATCCTGCTTTTCACCCGGTTTGTCGGCTTTTTTAGAAGCTTTTTCTGCTTCTTTAGCCGCCTTTTTGGCTTCTTTTGCCTTTGCCGCAAGCTCGGATTCTATTTCAGCAAGCATTTTCTTTTCATCAATTCTTGCGAAAAGAATGGGGATTTCGCCAAGCTCGGTTTCAGAGCAGGGATAAGTGAAGCTTATTGCACTGTCAAAATCGCTTTCCTTAACGTTGAATATCGCATTGATCTTATCTGCGGTATCGGGCATAAGGGGATAAAGAAGAATATTGCAGATGCGTATGCTCTCAACAAGATTAGAGAGAACGTCGCCAAGCTGAATCTTCTTTTCGGGATCTTTAGCCAAAACCCAAGGGGTCGTTTCGTCAATATATTTGTTGCACGCCTTCAAGGTGTTGAAGATTGCGGCATCTGCATCGGCGATAAGATATTTATCGAACTTGGCAACTGTGTCGGAAATTCCCTCGCTAATGGCGGTTTTCAAGGAAATTGCAAATTCATCATCGTTGCCGCTGTTTTTGGGAACTATTCCGCCGAAATATTGCTTGATCATAGCGCCGGTTCTCGAAACGAGGTTGCCCAAAACGTTGGCGAGATCGCTGTTTGTGCGCTTGATAAGGTTTTCGTAGGTTATACTGCCGTCGTTGTGGTAGCCCATTTCGGCAAGCAGATAATGTCTGACGGGATCAAGACCGAATCTTGCGATAAGATCGTCGCCGTAGATAACGTTTCCTCTCGATTTGCTCATCTTGTCCATG
>JAFSGD010000053.1 GCA_017434845.1 Clostridia bacterium | reverse complement strand
TTTTCAAAAAAAATAAAAACCCTTATGCAAATTCATGCACAAGGGTGTTATCATCAATGCGACGCGTTCCTGTAAGCCGAGTTCTGTCGTGAACAATCATCTATCTTGGATCTGCGTCGCCGCAGACCTCTTTGCCACCTCCATAGGGGCTGCCGAGCAAGCATATGCCCCCGCCGCGGTGTTGCTCCGGATAGGGTTTACATGGCTGTGCCGTCTCCGACACACCGGTGAGCTCTTACCTCGCCTTTCCATCCTTACCTGCAAAAGCAGGCGGTATCTTTCTGTTGCACTGGCCCTAAAGTCGCCTTCGGCAGATGTTATCTGTTATCCTGCTCTGTGGAGCTCGGACTTTCCTCACGGTATGAGCTTTCGCTATGATACCGCGCGATTGTTCGAAACGGTCGCCTTGAAATTGTATCATATCGCTTTTATTTTGTCAAATACTTGATTATTTTTTTTTAAGGTTATATAATATATTGATAATAAAAAATGGGTGGTATGCTTCGTGTTAAAAGAATACGCATCAAATTACAAAAATAAAACCGTCGGCTTTGTCGGAATGGGCGTTTCCAACCTGCCTGTTATAAGGCTGTTTCTCTCCGAGGGCGCCAAATGCACCGTTCGCGATAAAAACGACCTTTCTTCAAGAGAATTTTATCAAGAGCTTAAAGAATCGGGCGTTGAATTTATCAGCGGTCCCGATTATCTCGATAACGTAACCGAATCTCTGCTTTTCCTTTCGCCTGCCGTTCGCCCCGACCTTTCGGGAATCCTTGCCGCAAGATCGCGCGGAACAAGAGTAACCAGCGAAATGGAAGAGTTCTTCCGCCTTTGCCCCTGCAAAAAAATCGCCGTAACCGGCAGCGACGGCAAAACCACCACAACAACCCTTATCGCCAAGCTTTTGGAGGCAGAGGGCAAAAAGGTTTGGCTCGGCGGAAATATCGGTGTGAATCTTTTTGCAACTCTCGATAATATCAAGCCCGAAGATTTCGCCGTTATCGAGCTTTCGTCATTTCAGTTGATGAAGCTTTCGCAAAGCCCCGATATTGCGGTTGTAACCAACGTTGCACCTAACCACCTCGATTGGCATATCGATATGAATGAATACGTCGAGGCGAAAAAAAGAATATTCGCGTTCCAAAACGTCGATTGCAGACTTGTTCTCAATCTCGATGATCCCTATTCCGAGCAATTTGCCAAGGAGGCAAAGGGAACAGTTCGCACGATCTCGGGCAATACCGAAAACGGCAATGTCTATTTCAACGAATCGGGAATTTTCTCCGATAATAACGAGCTCTTGGTTGCCGAAGAGCAAATAAGGATCGTCGGCAGGCATAACCGCTATAATTATGCGGCGGCGTATTCCGCCGTTAGCGATATTGTTTCGGTTGCTTCGCTTCGCTCGGTTGCCGCTTCCTTCGGCGGAGTTGAACATCGAATCGAGTTCGTTCGTGAAATAAACGGCGTTAAGTATTATAATTCATCGATAGATTCAAGCCCCTCGCGAACCACCGCCTGCATAGAAGCGTTCAAAACTCCGGTTATCGCTATCTGCGGCGGTTATGATAAAAACATACCGTATGAGCCTCTCGGCGAGCTTTTCAAGCGAAAGGTGAAATTTTCCGTTCTCTGCGGTGCCACCGCGCCCAAGATCGCTTCCGTTCTTGATAACGTCGGCTATAAGGAATACGTTGTCGTCAACGATTTCGAGCTTGCCGTAAAAACCGCCGCTTCAAAGGCGGAAATCGGCGATAACGTGGTGCTCACTCCCGCGTCGGCAAGCTTCGATATGTTCAAAAACTTCGCCGAGCGCGGCAATATATTCAAACAGATAGTAAATAATTTCTAACAGATAAAGGAGGAAATATGCAGAAACTGTATGACCTGATCGAAAACCTAACTTCTTATCCCGGCGTTTCGGGCTTTGAATCGATGGCTTTCGAGGAATTGATTGAATATGTAAAAAGTCTTAAGCTTTTCGATGAAATCGGCACAACCCCCGTCGGAAGCTTCTACGGAATCATGCGTTGCGGCAAGGAAAACGCCTCCATGGTGCTTTGTGATGCCCATCTCGACACGGTAGGCTTCGTTGTAACCGAGCTTTGCGAGGGAGGCTTCCTTCGCGTCGCAACGGTTGGCGGCATCGCCGCAAAAATATTGCCCGCCGCCGAGGTGAATATCTACGGTAAAAAAACAATAAAGGGGATTTTCGGCTCTAAGCCGCCGCATCTTCAAGCTCCGGGCGAGAGCGAGCAAAAAATGGAGATTTCTTCGCTCTGTATCGACACCGGCTTGCCGCTCGATGAGCTCAAAAAATACGTTCGTGTCGGAACGCCTGTCGGCTTCCCCTGCAATCTGCAAAAGCTGTTGGGTGATAACCTTGCGGGCGCAGGCTTCGATGACCGTCTCTGCGGCGCCGCAGTTTTGCGTGCACTTATGATGCTTGATAAAAAAGAGCTTAACGTCGACGTTGCGTTTCAGTTTTCGGGCGGTGAAGAAACCGGCTATAAGGGCGCAATGACGACCGCATATCGCCTCAACCCCGATAAAGCGATAGTTGTTGACGTAACACACGCTTTCGTTCCCGGTGCGGGCAAGACCCGAGAGGGAATACGTGCAGGCAAGGGGGTAGATATCTGCTTCTCGCCTCAAACGCACCGTGCGTTCACAAAATCCGCGGTTGCAACAGCCGAGAGGGAAAATATCCCCTATCAGCTTTCCGCCGCCCCCGGAAGAACGGGCACAAACTCTAATGCCGTACAGTCAACCCGATGCGGCATTCCCGTGTTGCTTCTCTCTATCCCGCTAAAGAACATGCACACAATGAGCGAGATAGTCGACCTTAAAGACGCTCTTTCCACCGCCGAGCTTATCGCTTCGGTGTTGAAGGAACAGGCATAAGGAGGAACGGCAATGAAAGAATATCTTAAAAAATATTGCGACATCCTCGGCCCCTCGGGAATGGAGGATGAGGTTCGCGAGGCAATAATCGCCGATATTAAGGATTCGGGCTGTGAATACAGCGTCGACGCCATAGGCAACCTTATAGTGTTCAAAAAGGGTAAAAAGACCCGTTCGAAAAAGGTTTTGTTTGCCGCCCATATGGATGAGGTCGGCTTTATGGTAACCTATATCGACGAAGAGGGCTATCTTTGGTTCAACGCCGTCGGCGGTGTCGACAGAAGAGTTGTAAGCGGAAGAAGAATAACCTTCTGCGAAAGCGGAATCAAGGGTGTTGTGGCTTCCAAGGCGGTTCATATCCAAACTCCCGAAGAGCGCGGAAAATGCGAGCCTATTTCCGAAATGCATATCGATATCGGCGCATCAAGCCGCGAGGAAGCGCTCAAATACGTTTCAGTCGGCGATTGCTGCACCTTCGATCCCAACTATGAAGAATTCGGCGAGGGTCTCATTCGTTCAAAGGCGCTCGACGACCGCTTCGGTTGCGCCGCGCTTGTAAAAATGATCAACAGCGATCTTGAATACGATACGTGGTTCGCCTTTAACACCTGCGAAGAAATAGGCTGCGACGGCGCAAAGGAAACCGCATTCCGCATCCGCCCCGATATTGTCGTTGCGCTCGAAGCAACAACGGCGGGAGATATTGCGGGCGTGCCAAAAAACCAATGTGCCTGCACCGTCGGCAACGGCGCTGTGCTCTCGCTTATGGACAGAAGCACGATTTACAGCCAAGAGCTTGTCGAGCTTGCGGTTTCGGTTGCCGAAGAAAAGGGAATCAAATGGCAATATAAAAACGTTGTTGCGGGCGGCAACGAAGCCGGTGTGTATCAGCGTGCCGCTTCGGGCGCAAAGGTTCTCGCAATAAGCGCACCGTCAAGATATATACATTCCGCATCCGATCTTCTTGCAATGAGCGATATGGAATCGGTTGCCGAGCTTGCCTCAGCCATTAACGAAAGGAGCTTTGAATAATGATAAACTTAATGAAAAAATACTTATCCGCATTTTCGGTTTCGGGCTACGAGACCGAGCTTGCCGAAATAATCAAAAACGATCTCTCCTCGGTTTGCGACAGCATTGATATCGACGCTGTCGGAAACGTTATCGCATTCAAAAAGGGAAAGGACAGCTCCAAAAAGCTTATGATAGCATCTCATATGGATGAGATCGGCTTTATGGTGGTTAATATCGAAGAAAGCGGTATGATCCGCGTCGCTCCCATCGGCGGCATAAATGCTGTTGCATCCTGCTTCCATAACGTTCGCTTCAAAAACGGAGTTTCCGGCATTCTCGTTGTTGAAGACGGAACCAAGTTTTCCGATATCACTCCCAACAAGCTTTTCGTTGATATCGGCTGTGATTCTGCCGCAAAGGCAAAGCGCAAGGTAAAGGTCGGCGACGTTTGCGCCGTTGCGCCTATGGTAAAAAAGCTTTCAACCAAGCGCTATGCCGCAAAGGCGCATGACGACAGAGTTTGCTGTGCGATCTCCGCCTATGCCGCGCTCAACTGCGAAACTCCCGCCTACGATACCTATTTCGTGTTCACCGTTCAGGAAGAGGTCGGCTGCCGCGGCGCAAAGCCAAGCTCCTTCACGGTAATGCCCGATTATTCCATAGCGCTTGACGTAACTCCCGCTCCCGCAGTGGGCAACCCCAATCATTTAACCGTTAAGCTCGGCGAGGGCGCGGCAATAAAGATAAAGGACAGCTCGGTTATCTGCTCTAAGCTTCTTGTTGACCGCCTTGCCGATATCGCCGAGGAAGAGAAGATAAAATATCAGTATGAGGTTCTTCTTGCGGGCGGAACCGACACCTCTGCAATGCAGATCGCGGGCTCCGGCAGCCACGCTTGTTGCATTTCACTTCCCACCCGTTACGTTCACACACCCGTTGAAACCATCGATGCCGATGATTTCAAGGCTTGCGTCGATCTTCTGATTGCTTTCATCGAAAAGGGCGTATAAGAATAACAAAAGGATAATAAATATGTTCAGCGAAAAACTTCTTTCTCTCGCTTCGGAATGCGAAAACGAGCTCGCCTCGGTTTTTGCCGAAATCGATTCCGTTGCCTTCAAAAACACCCAAAAGGTAATGTCGGTCTTTCGTGAAAACCGCCTTTCCGACCGCCATTTTAATTCCACCTGCGGCTATGGCTATAACGATGACGGCCGCGATCTTTGCGATAAAATGTTTGCCGAGATTTTCGGTTGTGAAAGCGGCTTTGCGCGTTCACAGATTATTTCGGGCACCCATGCTCTCGCAATCGCACTATACGGTCTTCTGCGTCCCAACGATACTCTTCTTGCCGTAAGCGGTAAGCCCTACGATACGCTCGACAGCGTTATCGGAATCGGCGAATCGGCAGAAAGCGGCGAAGGCTCGCTTGCCGACCTCGGCGTTAACTATCGCGAAATACCGCTTGTTAACGGAAAAACACTCGATCTGAATGCAATAAGAAAGACGCTCACCGAGGATAAAAGCATAAAGGTTGCGTTCGTTCAGCGCTCTAAGGGCTATGGCGACCGCAGAACCCTAACCGTCGCCGAGATAAACGCGCTTTTTGAGCTCGTTCGCGAATTCGATGGAGTTTATCTCGTTGTTGATAACTGCTACGGTGAATTCTGCGAGACCGAAGAACCCAAGGGCGATCTTCTCGTCGGCTCGCTTATCAAAAACGCGGGCGGCGGTATTGCCGAGATCGGCGGATATATCGTCGGAACCAAACGTGCCGTCGATCTTGCCGCCGCAAGATTGACAGTTCCGGGAATCGGTCTTGAGGCGGGCGCTTCAATGGGCGCCACAAAGCCTATGATAAAGGGTCTTTTCTTCGCACCGCATATCACCGCACAAGCATTAAAGACCGCTCATTTTGCCGCCGCAGTGTTTGAAAAGCAGGGCTTCGAATGCGAGCCGCCGTCTTATGAAAAACGAAGCGATATCATTCAAACGCTTCGACTTCATAACGCAGAAAATGTGTTAAAATTCTGTCGCGGCATACAAAAGGGCTCGCCTGTCGATAGCTTTGTTTCGCCCGAGGGCTGGGATATGCCGGGTTATAACGCTCCCGTTGTAATGGCGGCAGGCGCATTCACTCAGGGCAGCTCGATCGAGCTTTCGGCTGATGCCCCCCTCCGTGAGCCGTTCCTTGTTTATCTTCAAGGCGGAATGACCTACGAAAGCGGCAAGCTCGGGATTTTAACCGCACTTTCGGAAATGCTTTCAGAATAACACTAAAAAAGGATGCTTTAATAGCATCCTTTTTTGACCTTTCAGTCATCCGACGCTTTCAACCGTTCCGATAAATATCGGGAGATTCGTTGTGTCGTCAACTATAAAATAAACGAACGGCTTGTTGAAATCAACTAGTTTGATCTTATTGCTTTCGCTTTCCGGCGTTTCAAAAATACCGCTTGAAGCGGCGGCAACGGTGCCGAATTCATCAAGCGAAATTTTAGCCTTTTGCATAACCTTGCTTATATAAAGGTTATCGCCCGCAATCGATTTTCCAAGCCCCGTAAGGTCCGCAAGGCTCGGGTCAAATGCCGTAACCAAGCCCATTTCCTTTAATGCGCTATCTAATTGCAGATCCGATTCCGCTTCAAATCTCGGCATTCTGAATTTTATCTCGAATTCGTTCCTGCTTGAAAAGGTCTCGTTTTCCGAAAGCGCGAAATAATCTGTTGCATCAAAATCGTTTATAAACTCGTCAAGAGCTTTGTCTTTCTTTGGCAAAAGCGCTATGAAGCTGTAATCTCCTTCATAATTAAGCCTTATGCCCGTACAGTCGTCGTTTTCAAAATAACCGTCGGCATTGTCGCTTATCTTATCAACGGTAACCAATCGTCCGTTTGCGTTGGTGAAGGTCTGATTTTTGATAACGTTTAGCTTCATTTTCGTCCATTTCGCCTCGAAATAAACGGTGTTAACCAATATTTCAACAGTATCCTCGGGAATCTCCTGTATAAAATTATTAATAAGTCCGTTGGTCTTGTTTTCGACCCAACCGTTAATTTCGTTTAGCGCGTGCTCGCTCGGAAGCTCGGTTTTAAAAACTCCGGCGTTATAATAATCGGCGTTGGTTTGCAAAAAGTCTTCTCTCGGGGCAATAAGATCGCCTATCCAAATCGAGTTGCTGATGTTGGTTTTATATCCCTTGCCTTCGCCAAAAAGCTTTGAATATTCCTTCAAATATTTATTAAGCCTTGTCGTCGAAGTTTTGCTCAACACTCTTTGAAACTCTTTTTTTGTTTCGCCGCGCGCGCCGTTGCTGATCATTCCGAGCGCATAAAGCGCCGATGTCGGCGAAATAACGTAGTTTTCGCCGCCGATATAAGCTTTTTTGAAAAGCTCAAACGAAAAATCCGCAATACCGTTTCGAGTGCCGATGTCGTCAAGTGCATTTTTGTCGCTTTCGGATTTGGGTGCGAAATTCACCATAAGGTCAAGTACCGCGCCGCTTTCGGGAACGTCGTAAATATAAAGAATACTGTCCGGATTTTCGTCTATATCGGGATCATAATCAATCTCGGGATCATCGCTCACGTCGGGCTCGTCGCTCACGTCGGGCTCGTCGCTCACGTTGGGTTCTTCATTAACGCTTGAATCGCTGTTGGCGCTTTCATCGATTTGCGAGCTCGTATCGTTGCTTGGATTCGAGTCAACGTTGCTTTCGAAGCTTTCTTCTTTGCTTTCAACGGCATCGGGTTGATAGCTAACCGCTTCCGAATTGTCAACGATCAAAGCTCCGTCGGAGAAAAATCCGCCCGATCCGCCGTTTCCCGCAAATGCCGAAAACGCAACAACACAAACCAAAAAAGAGCAAACTGTTGTTGTAATTATCCTGTTTCGTTTTTTATTCTGTAATTCGAGCGTTCTTGCCTTTTCAAGAACAAGCGCCTTGAATTCTTCGTTGCTTTTCATGCTTTTGTTCCTCCCATTGCATTCTTCAAAGCCCTTTTGGCTCTGTAAACAAGGTTTTCAACCTGCTTAACGCTTTTTTTCATAACCGCCGCGGCTTCTTCGTATTTCATATCTTCGAAATAAACCAAATGAAGAACCGTTTGATAATCCTGCGGCAACTGCTTCATCGCACAGTAAAGCTGCCGCTTTTCTTCATTGGCAATAACCGCCTCCTCGAGCGAACGGGCTTCATCGCTCTGTTCGCGCGCGATTAGCTCAAACGAAATACCGCTTCGCTTCGATTCCTTCCTCAACCAATCGAGCGCACGCGACCTGCCTATCATATAAAGATAGGTTTTTAAGCTTACTTTGAAATTGTAACGCTTCGGCTTGAAGATGATCTCGGCAAAAACGTCTGCCGCAATATCCTCGGCAACCGTAACGTTATGAACATAGCGGTTTATAAAAAACATCAATCCTTGGCGGTAATCGAGCAATATCTCTTCAAAAGCACTCTCATCACCGTTTAGAAACCGCTTATAATATTCTGCACCGCGGTCGTTATTCATTTTTAAACCTCGTTAACGTGTTTTCATATACTTATACGCACAAGCTTCGAAAAACACTCACCGAAAAAAGAAAATTTTAGCAAAACAGACCGATGCAAAAAGCTTCGGTCTGTTCGGTTATTATAAAAGTGAATTAAGTCTTGCCATGGTTTCGCGGTCGGGCTCGGGAAGGGCAAGAAAAGGGAAGTTGATCCCGAGGTTTTCGTATTTTATACCGCACATCTTTTTAAAAGGCAAAAGCTCTGTACCGTCAACGCATTTATGTGCATTTGCGATGGCGGTAAGCCGCTTTATGTTATCCTCGCTGGCGTTAAGCGTGGGAATAATAACCTGTCTTAACGTAACGGGAATCGCCGATTCGTCAAGATAAGCAAGAAAATCCAATACCTTGTTCATTTCGCATCCGACGTGTTTTTTATAGAGCTCGTCGCTTGTGTATTTAATATCAAGCAAAACTCTGTCGGTATAATTCAAAAGACGCTTTACCGAATCGTTCAAAATGCTGCCCGACGTGTCAAGGCAGGTGTTGATCCCCGCCTCCTTGGAAAGTTTGAATATTTCTTCGGCGAATTCCGCTTGCAACAACGGCTCGCCGCCCGAAAGCGTAATTCCGCCTTCTTTTCCGAAATATTCCTTATAGCGCTTTGCTTTTTCAACAAGCTCGCTTGCCGAAGCCTCGTGCCCGCCGTGAATATCCCAAGTGTCGGGATTGTGACAACAGCCGCATCGCAGATTACAACCCTGAAAGAACACGGCAAAGCGAACCCCCGGTCCGTCAAGTGCAGCAAGGCTTTGAATTGAATGGATACGCCCTGTCATATAGCCTCGTGGAAGGTTCTGCTGATAACCTCTTTCTGCTGCTCGCGCGAAAGCTTGCTGAAGTTGACCGCATAGCCCGAAACACGAATGGTAAGGTTCGGGTATGCTTCGGGGTTCTCATAAGCCTTAAGCAGAGTTTCACGATTCATAACGTTAACGTTGATGTGGTGTGCCTTCTTTGCAAAATAACCGTCAAGAATAGAAACAAGGTTGCAGATTCTTTCGTCCTCGGTTCTTCCGAGCGCCTCGGGGGTTATCGAGAAGGTGTTCGAAATACCGTCTCTGCAGTCATCATAGCTTATCTTTGCAACCGAGTTAAGCGAAGCAAGCGCGCCGTTTTCCTCGCGGTTGTGCATCGGGTTTGCACCGGGCGCAAAGGGCGCGCCGTCGGGTCTGCCGTCGGGCGTTGCGGCGGTGTGCTTGCCGTAAGTAACGTTTGAGGTAATGGTAAGCACCGAAAGGGTGTGCTCTGCGTTTCTGTATGTGGGCGTCTTGCGAAGCTCGGTGATAAATCTGTGTGCCATGTCCTTTGCGATCATGTCAACGCGGTCGTCGTCATTGCCGTATTTGGGGAAATTGCCCTTGGTTTCAAACGCGGTAATAAAACCATTTTCGTCCTTAAGCGGGCGGACGTTTGCAAATTTGATCGCGCTGAGCGAATCGGCAACAACCGAAAGTCCCGCAACACCAAACGCCATGAATCTTCCGACGTCGGTATCGTGTAACGCCATTTGTGTTTTCTCATATGCATATTTGTCGTGCATATAATGAATAATGTTCATTGTGTTAACGTAAAGCTTGCTGAGCCATTCGATATAGATCTCATAGCGCTTCATAACCTCGTCGAAGTCAAGCTTCTCGCAATCCAAAACGGGCATTTGAGGTCCGATGTGCATTTTGCTCGAGGTATCGTATCCGCCGTTTATGGCAACAAGTAAAAGCTTTGCAAGGTTGCAGCGTGCGCCGAAAAATTGCATCTGCTTGCCAACCTTCATTGCCGAAACACAGCAGGCAATGGCATAGTCATCGCCGTAAATGGGTCTCATAAGGTCATCGTTCTCATATTGGATCGAATCGGTGTCGGCAGAAACCTTTGCACAGAATTTCTTGAAGCCTTCGGGCAGGGAATTCGACCAAAGAACCGTAAGGTTGGGCTCGGGTGAAGAGCCAAGCGTGTAAAGGGTGTTAAGAATACGGTAACTGCTCTTTGTAACAAGCGTTCTGCCGTCCTCGCCCATTCCTCCGACAGCTTCGGTTATCCACATCGGGTCTCCTCCGAAAAGCTCGTTGTATTCGGGCGTGCGAAGATGCCTTGCAATGCGAAGCTTCATAACGAAGTCGTCAATAAGCTCCTGTGCCGTTTCCTCGGTAAGAAAACCGTTTTTAATATCGCGCTCTATATAAATATCAAAGAAAGTGCTGACTCTGCCAAGCGACATTGCCGCGCCGTTCTGCTCCTTGATGGCACCGAGATAACCGAAATAGGTCCACTGTATCGCTTCGCGCGCATTCGTTGCGGGCAGGCTGATGTCAAAGCCGTACATTGCCGCCATTTCTTTTAAATAGCCCAAAAAGGTTATCTGCTGGAACAGCTCCTCATCAAGCCTTATTCTGTCGGTGTCAAAGGTCTTTTCGGCAAGTGCTTCCTTGTCCTTCTTCTTTTCGGCAATAAGCCTGTCGATACCGTAAAGAGCAACCCTGCGGTAATCGCCGATAATTCTGCCCCTGCCGTATGCATCGGGCAATCCGGTAATAATATGGCTCTTGCGCGCCGCACGCATTTCGTCGGTATATGCTCTGAAAACGCCGTCATTGTGCGTTGTGCGGAAGCGGAATTCTTCCTCAACCTTTTCGCTCAGCTTATATCCGTATGCTTCGCAGGCCTGACGCACCATTCTTATACCGCCGAAGGGGTTAACGCTTCTTTTAAGCGGACGGTTGGTCTGCATTCCGACGATGATTTCGTTTTCCTTGTCGATATAACCGGGCGAAAAGCTTTTAAGAGACGAAACCGTTGCGGTGTCAATATCAAGCACACCTCCGTATTGGCGCTCGAGGGTAAACAGCGATTGAAGCTTTTTCATCAATCCGCTCGTGCGCTCGGTTGCGCCGGCAAGGAAATCGCCGTTTCCCAAATATTCTTTATAATTGCTCTGGATAAAATCACGAACGTTAATCTCGTTTTTCCAAGCGCTTCCGCAAAAGCCGTTCCAACCAATATGCTCCATAACGAAAAACCTCCAAATAAAAACAAAAAGGCAAACCAGCTTTAAAAACTGATTTGCCCAGACGGTCGGCATAAAACCTTTTACATTCCCTCGCGGTAACCCGCTGAATCCGTCAGTTATGTAAAAGCATAATTAATTATAACCCAAATAATCCGCTTTGTCAATTACAAAAATCAACAAAGGGTAATATAAAAAGCTATATAGCCAAAATTGAAAAATACACTTGACAAATCAAGGTTAATAATATAAAATCGTAAAGTACGGTTTCAACCGTCTCTGCGGGATTAGTTGAACAGTAAGATTTATCTGAAAGTAAGCTCCGCCTCGGTCTGCCCTGCCGTGTAAAAACCAAGGGCAATAATTTAATAACGCGGGTATGGCGGAATTGGCAGACGCGCTGGATTCAGGTTCCAGTGGTAGCAATACTGTACAGGTTCAAGTCCTGCTACCCGCACCAAGTCTTAATAGCTTGAACCTCTTTACCGTTGGTAAGATGTTCGGGCTATTTTGCTTTATATCGGAGTACGAAAACTTCAACTGACAATAATCGCTCTCAATTATCAAAAGTAATCGAGAGCGATTATTTCATTTTTACAATTAATGTGTTATAATTATTTCAAAGTGAGGTATGAGAAATGTTAGAATTTGATTTGAGAACGCCCGATAGTGCTTATTATTTTATTTTAGACCTTCTTGGAATCGACGGACAAACTTTTACAGAAGACTATATTTGCAATTGTAATAGCGATATTGAACAACTCTATGATATATATTACAACGCAATCCATCGTGTTAATATTTCTGATATTAGAATAATTGCATTTCATGTTACTGGTAGTTTAGATGACTGTCAAAGTATTCAACAATATGGTTTATTAAATTTAAAAGACGTATTGAGTTTTGACAATGTCGTTACTCAGTTTTTTGAAAAATATGATTTGTATTTTGATATACAAAATAAGAAGATGAAACATGGCAAAAACATATATAACATAGATTATGAGATACTTAAATCCATGTATCATACAACAAAACAAGAAGAAAGTTTGTATAGAATTTCAAATCGTATATATTATGATTATTGTTTTAATGGTTTCCTACATTGTAACGATGTGTTTTCTTACAGTATAGATATAACGCAAAGACCTGAATTCATCAATGATATAGTTGGATTCATACCAGAATTAAAACCTATGGAAAGTGAATGGAAAAAATTAAGTAAGCCATATAGGATTGACTTTTATGCAGATGTCAGTCAGGTTCATCGTTTTAATTTTGAATTAGATGATTCCGATATAGGATATAAGGTTTGGGACGTATTGAACGACGATGACAAAATCAAAAAATGGATGTTAGGTAAGGCTGTCGATAGAGCTTATGATGATTTGGGAGAGGCTTATCTATACATAAGGGATGATGTAGTTATCCCTCCTACACAAATTATATCCCGTGAAATTTTAAAATCGAATCCTTAATGGACTACATGTAAATTCGCAATTCAAAATTCCATCTTTGGCTTTTGGTATTTCTTTACTTCATTGCAATATGTGTCGATTTATGATATACTTATCTAAAAATATGGCAAGGAGGGGTACTATGATATTGGATATTTCCGATGAAACTTTTAAGAGTGTGCTAAATGATAAAGAACTGTATCTTCCTATTCGTTGGAATGGATCTGATTTTGCTGCTACGCTCGATAATTTATTCAACCATTATATTAAGCAAATCGAATTACTGCCCAGCGAAAGAGGTCATCTCTATAATCCCATTCGAGCAAATGTAAAAGACATAAAACGAGTATGTGGCTTATTAACAAAGGCAGTAACTCATTATCTGAATGGATTTCCTTCAAAGGCTTATACTTTTTTCGAAAGGGCAATGAAGCTTTTGATGAACAAGCCTTTAAAAATCTATCAAAAAAGCGTAATGGAGCAATTTGAAATCCATGGAGATCGTTATAGGAAAGACGATGATTTAAAGTTGTTCCGCGTTGTTAGCGTTGATGACAATAAACCCTATTCAAGAATTCGAGTCTTTCATACGCCATATAATCTTAGATCTAAGGTTTCTACAAGTAGATATAGCATAGCGGGATATCCGAGTTTGTATTTGGGTACATCATTAGCTTTGTGTTGCGAAGAAATTCATATGAATCCACACCAGAATTTTGCATTGGCTTCAATGTTCAAACTGGAAAGAACGCTAGAATATACTAATACAAATATTCGTGTAATCGAATTAGGTGTAAAACCGCAAGATTTTTTAGAATTAAACTATGATAATGAAAGCCACGATAGACGCATATCACAAAACTTGCTAAATAATAGCGATATCCGTTCTGCATATTTACTATGGTATCCACTTATTGCATCT
>JAFSGD010000052.1 GCA_017434845.1 Clostridia bacterium | reverse complement strand
TTGTCAACCCTTTTTTTGAATTTTTTTACTTTTTTGTTTTTTATTTTCGTTTGCACTTCCCTGCTCTTTTTTATTGATTTAAACCGCTTTATATGTTATAATGATTTAAGACTTTTTAGGAGGCTTTTATGGATTTTCTTGAAATAGCAAACAACCGCCAATCCTGCCGAAGCTATAACGAGGGCAAAGCCGTTGAGCAAGAAAAGCTTGATAAGATTTTAGAGGCTTTAAGACTTGCGCCGTCTGCGTGCAACGGTCAGCCCTATTACGTTACCGTTTGCAAAGGCGAAAACGCCAAAGCCGTTGCCGAAGCGACAAGCGGGCTCGGAATGAATAAATTTGCGGTTCAGGCACCGATAATGCTTGTTATTTCCGAAGCCGCCTACGTTAAATCTGCCGCGCTGGGCGCAAAGGTCAAGGGCAACGACTATCGCTCGATCGATATCGGGATCGCCGCTGCTTACATCACTGCCGAAGCCACCGCGCAGGGATTGGCTACCTGCATTTTGGGTTGGTTTGACGACGGCAAGATCAGAAAGATATGCGGTCTCGACAAGCCCGTAAGATTGGTTATAACGCTTGGCTATGCGAGCGAAAACGATAAGTTGCGCACGAAAAAGCGAAAGAATATCGACGAGCTTGTAAAATACATATAAGAGGTTTTTATGATATATTCAGAATTTAAAAACAAACAGCTATCGCTTCTCGGCTTGGGTGCGATGAGGCTTCCGACAAACGATTGCGGAAGCATCGACGTTGCAAAAACGCGCGAAATGATCGACTTTTCCATTAAAAGCGGCATAAACTATTTCGACACGGCATATCCCTATCACAACGGTGAATCGGAGCTTGTGCTCGGTGAGATATTAAAGGATTACCCGCGTGAAAGCTTTTATCTCGCCACGAAATACCCCGGACATCAGATTGCCGAAAGCTATGATCCCGCCGAGGTTTTCGAGCATCAGCTTAAAAAATGCGGTGTTGAATATTTCGATTTTTATTTGCTTCACAACGTTTATGAAAATTCGATAAACGTTTACACCGACGAAAAATGGGGTATTATCGATTATTTCCGCGAGCAGAAGAAAAACGGCAGAATAAAGCATCTTGGTTTTTCTACGCACGCGGGCTTGGATACGATCAAGAGATTCGTTGATATTTGCGGCGACATGGAGTTTTGCCAGATTCAGCTTAACTATCTTGATTGGACCTTGCAGAACGCAAAGGATACCTATAATTTTTTAACCGAACGAAACATTCCCGTTTGGGTCATGGAGCCGGTTCGCGGAGGAAAGCTTGCCAAGCTTAACGAAAGCGATACCGCGCGTCTTAACGCGCTTCGCCCCGATGAAAGCATTGCCGCATGGGGATTTAGATTCCTTCAGGGACTTCCGAACGTTAAGATGGTTCTCAGCGGAATGTCGAACATGGAACAGCTTTGCGACAATATAAAAACCTTTAGCGAAAGCAAGCCGCTAAACGAAGGCGAGCTCGATGCCGTTTTTGCGGTTTCCGAGGGATTAAAAAACTCTATTCCCTGCACCGCCTGCCGCTATTGCTGCGACGGTTGCCCGATGGAGCTTGATATTCCGATGATGCTTGCAACCTTTAACGACATTCGTTATTCACCTTCGACAAACGCCTCGATGAAGATTGAAGGTTTGCCCGACGATAAAAAGCCAAGCGCCTGCATTAACTGCGGTCAATGCGTTGCTATATGCCCGCAAGGCATTGATATTCCCAAGCATCTTCATGAATTTTCGGAAGCCTTGAAAACCATTCCGAGCTGGGCGAAGATTTCGAAAGAGCGCGAGGAAGCCGCAAAACGATTGAAAAATTCGAATAAATAAAACAAAAAAATCAAGTGTTTCATTTTAAGACACTTGATTTTTTATTGTTCTTTAAAGGCTTGCCCAATCGGGCGATCTCGAAAACTTCTTGATAAGCGGGCGGAATTCCCGTTTCGGCAAGATCGGTAAGATTGGTTATGCAAAGTTGGCCGAGCGGAGCCAAGCTATCGCCGGTTAGCGTGATATGATGCGAAAGATCGTGCGGGAACACGTAAAGCACGTTCGGCAAAACAAGGTTGCCCTCTTCGAACTCGGCGTTTTCATCGGAAAGATATTCGGCGAGCTCTTTTCCGTTTGCCGATATGAGCGATTCCTTGGGCAGCTTCTCGCGGTATTCCTTTTTAAGCGATGCTGCCGAGCCATTATCCCACATTATGTAAACCTCGGACAATTCCGATATCAATTCAACGGCGCGTGCACGCGATATTACAACGTAAGGGCGCAAAACCTCCCAAACGAAGCCCTCGCGCGCATTAACACCATAACTGTCGCGGAAGCCCATTGCCGCGCGATACCAAGGAAGCGTTGTATCTGTGAATTTTCTTAAAAACGTGCGTTTTACCTTGGCGGCTTCTTGCACGGTTAAAGCTTTATAATTAAACTTCATAGGCGCTTACCTATTGATATGATTCTTTTTCTCGCGCTTATAACGCTCGTTATCAAGAAGCCTTAAAATATAATTACAAAATGCGCTTCCGCTATAGATTACCGCGCCTTCGATCTCGCTGCCGTTATCGGCAGGCGCGGAGTTTCCGACAGGACCGGTGAAAATATTGCGCGGTATGGGAGAAAGCACGAGAATGTTCTTTTGCTTGATATCACCCATAAGCTTCGGGAAGGAATAATTGACGGTTGTTGTGTTTGTGAACAGCGCTATTTTGAAGAAATAAAAGGTATGGGCGCGGATCATTTCGTTATTACCGGCAAAATAAAGCGGTATTTTGCGGATTATGCTCGGAACGAGCAGGCAGTTAAAGGTCATTAACGAATGCGATACCGTGAAGCTTTGTATCTCTTGCTTTAAAACCGAAGCATACGGCGTGCGCGGAAGCTTTAAGCCGAGCTTGTTCTCTTGGCAAAAGCGTTTTAACTTTTTGATAAAGACATATTGCTTTATCAGCGCGCGTGCGCGGCGATAAACGTAAATGAACGCCGCAAGAGCAGACACGGCTAAAAGCGTCGGGAAAATATAAGCGCTGAAACCTCTTTTTATAGGCTCGAACGAAAAGCGCAAAATGAAAATGAGATAATCGACAAGGAAGAAATCAATTGCCCAAATAAGCGCGTTTTTTATAAGCCTGAAGGCATAAATACCCTTTACCTCTTCGTTGGGATCGTAACAGCCCTTTGAGGAAAACCAACGGCGGCGGGTTATTATCGCAGCAACGGCATACATTAACACCGCAGGAACCGTGAAAACCAAAAGAACTATCAATCGGTTAACAATAGAAGGCAAGCCCTCGGGAACGCCGAAGCAATCGAGGAAGAACGAGAACATTCTCGGAGTGAGAACGCTCCAAAAAACGATAACGGCGCTTCCGATGAGGAAATCGTTGTTATGCGCAAGCTTTATTATCTCGCCCTTATAGGAAAAGCGTTCGACCTCTTGAATGCTTTTGACGTATTTGTTCTGCGAAACTCTATCGCACACCAAGAAATCGTAAAAGAGCGGAATAAAAGCGATATAGCTTATAACAGCCTGCCAAACGGTTATGGAATGCGGCATTCCGCTTGCGAGCGGATCGAACGAAACGTTTATTGTTATAAGCATTAAAAAGCCAGCATTGCAAATAAGTATATAGCCCCAATAAGCGATAGTCGTTAATACTATTTTACGCAATATGGGAAACAGCTTTTTCACATTCATAATTTCACCTCGATTTATCGATTATAGCATATCCGACAAAATAAAGCAACATAAAAGAAGCATCGGAATGCTTCTTTTAAAAATGCGAAAACCGACAGAGCTTAAGGTCTGTCGGTTTGCTGTACCGTAAATTGTTAAATGATATTATTTCTTTTCCGAAATACCGCGGATAAGCTTATAATACTCCATAGCGGCACGTTCGGTTTTATTATCGCCGAAGCGGTAGAATTCGCCCTCTTTTATATCGCGCGGAAGATAGCGCTGAGCGACGTAATGATTGGGATAAATATGAGGATATTTATAACCCGTATCGGCATCAGGGCGATGGGTATCACGCAGATATGAGGGGATCTCTCTTCCCCTGCCGCTGTTTATCGCCTGAACCGCCGCGGCATAGGCATCGTGGGCGGAATTGGATTTGGGCGCGGTTGCAAGAAGCACCACCGCATCGGAAAGCGGAAGCGATGCTTCGGGCAGACCGACCGAGGTTGCGATATCAACGCATGCCTTAACTATGGGAATACACATAGGATAAGCCAAGCCGACATCCTCGCAAGCAATAACCATCAGCCTGCGGCAAGCGCTTATAAGATCGCCGCCCTCAAGAATGCGCGCGAGATAAAACACCGCCGCATCGGGATCGGAGCCGCGAATTGATTTTTGGAACGCGCTGAGCAGATCGTAGTGCTCGTTTCCGTCGCGGTCGAAGCGAATGCCCGACCTTTGAGAAAGCTGTTTTGCAAGCTCTTCCGAAAGCGCTGTTTCGGAAGAATAATATACGTTTTCAAGGGCGCCTATTCCCTTTCGAACGTCGCCTCCGCAGCCGCGCGCTATGGTTAGCAAAACCTCATCGGTGCAGGTTTTGTTAAGAGCTTCGCTTTCGTTGCAAATATCGAAGGCTCGGCGGAGCGCACTCAGCATATCCTCGGGCTCGACCGGCTTGAATTCAAACACGCTTGAGCGAGAAAGAAGCGCGGGATAAAGCGAGAAGAAAGGGTTTTCGGTGGTTGAGCTGATAAGCGTTACCCTGCCGTCCTCGACGTATTCGAGAAGCGATTGTTGTTGCTTTTTATTAAAATATTGGATCTCATCGATATAAAGGATTATGCCGTCGGATGCGGTTATGGTATGCGAAAGAGAAAGAATTTCTTTAATATCCGACAGCGATGCCACTGTTGCGTTTATGCGATAGAATTCCTTACCGCACATTTTTGAAACGATATCGGCAACTGTCGTTTTGCCTGTTCCGGGAGGGCCGTGGAACACCAGCGAGGGTATATGACCGCTCTCGATTATTCGGCGGAAGGGTGCGCCCTGCGCCAAAAGATGCTTTTGACCCGCAACCTGATCGAAGCTTTGCGGTCGGACTTTATCGGCAAGCGGCACAGCAGGCACCTCCTTTGAAAAGCGATTTTATTTCTTGCGTTTTTTGTTCTTGTTAGAGCCCGTTGCGGGGGGATAAT
>JAFSGD010000051.1 GCA_017434845.1 Clostridia bacterium | reverse complement strand
TTTCAAGCCGACGTTCGGCTTCGCCCTTGCGGGACTTGTATTTGACGATGCCCGCGGCTTCCTCGAAAATCTGACGCCGTTCCTCCGACTTGACCGAAAGAATCTCGTCGATGCGTCCCTGACCGATGAGCGAATAGCCCTCTCTGCCGATACCGGTATCGTAGAAGAGCTCGTAAATATCCTTTAAACGAACCTGCTTTTTGTTTATGTAATATTCGCTTTCGCCGCTTCGGTAAAGCTTTCGCGTTACCGTTACCTCGGCTTGGTCGGAAAGGCGATAGCCGTTGTTTTTATTCTCGGAATTTTCGTTTTCTTCTTCCGATTCGATAGTTATATGATTAGCGCGGTTATATTCCTCTTCGGTATCAATGCACAGCGACACCGAGGCACAGTTTGCCGCTGTTCGCGAGGCCGTGCCGTTGAATATAACGTCTTCCATTCGGCTTCCGCGAAGCGATTTTGCGCTCATTTCGCCGAGAACCCAGCGGATAGCATCGGAAATGTTGGATTTTCCGCTTCCGTTAGGGCCGATAATGGCGGTAACGCCGCTGTCAAAGCTGATGCGAGTCTTATCCGGGAAGGATTTAAAGCCCTGCATTTCTATTGCTTTAAGGCGCATTATTCACACTCCTTACAAAATTTTAACTTCGGGGCAAAATTGCGGGATATCAAGCGGAGTTATTTCTATCTCGGATGCTCCCGTAGCATCCTTGATAAGCTCGATGGCTTTTCCGCCATGGCCGCGAAGCATCGAAATGTCCTCGCGTCTGATCGCAATGCAAAGCCTTTTTCCTCTGCACTCGCCGACCTTTTCGCAAATAATATCGGCATATACCCTGCTTTTCACAAGCTCGCCGATAGCGGGATGGTTTGCTCCCATGGGAGCGTTTTTTAGATTTTCCGAGGCGTGAAGCCCTATTCTTAAAAGCTTAACGCCCGCTTTTCTGAATATTTCAAAGCATTTTGCGCTTCTTGCAACCGCATCGTCAAGCGAAAGAGGCACATATTCGCCGTTTTTCGCCATATCGTAAAGCTTGGTTCCCTCGAAAACGACGGTCGGGTAGATTCTTGCCTCGCCCGCACCCATGCAAACGATATCCTCGGCGGTTTTCATCTCGCTTTCAAGGCTTGAACCGGGCAGTCCGATCATCATTTGTCCGCCGAAAACAATGCCGTTTTCAACAAGAAGCCTTGCCGCCTCGAACGATGCTTTTGCGGTGTGTCCTCTGCCCGAAGCGTTCAGCACGCTGTCGTCGGTGCTTTGAACTCCGAGCTCAACGTTGCTGACCCTGTATTTTTTCAAAACGCTTATGATCTCTTCGTTAATGCAATCGGGGCGGGTTGAGATCCTTATGCTTTCGGCAACGCCCTTTTCGATATATTCGTTGGCAACCGAAAGCAGAGCCTCCATGCGAGCTCGCTCTATTGCGGTGAAGCTTCCGCCGAAAAATGCAATTTGGCTTTCGGGATATTCGCTTCCCGCCGAATCAAGCATCGCTTTAAGCTCCGACAGCTCGGTTTCAAGCGCTTTTTCGCATTTTTCGCCCGTTATTTTCACCTGTGAGCAGAAAACGCAGCAGTTCGGACAGCCCGCATGGGGAACGAAAAACGGAAGGTTACGGTGCTGTTTCATCTAATTCACCGAGCAGAATAAGCGCCTCTCTTGCCGCCGCCTGCTCTGCCTCGCGCTTGGAACGGCCCTTGCCTCTGCCCAGAAGGTTAGAGTTAAGATACACCTCATAACCGAAAACGCGGTCGTGAGGGGGACCGTCCTCGCTGACGAGCGTGTAGGAAAGCACTTCTTCGGGAGTTTGCTGAACAATTCTTTGCAAACGGGATTTATAATCCTCGGTGCCAACCTTTATAACCGTTTCAAGCATTGAAGATATAAAAGGAAGCACGAATTTTTTCGCGTTTTCCATGCCGCCGTCGAGATAAATTGCGGCAATAAGCGCCTCGAACGCATCGGCAACCGTGCTTTTTCTGTGTCTTCCGCCGGTCGATGCGCTTTCGCCCTTGCCGAAAAGCATATAATCGCCGAGCGAGATTTTATTTGCGAACGCCGCGAGCGAATCCTCGCAAACAAGCGCCGCGCGGGTTCTTGTCAAAAAGCCTTCGTCAACGTCGGGAAAGCGGTGGAACAAAAACTCGGCGGTTATTACCGAAAGTATCGAATCGCCCAAAAACTCGCTTCGCTCGTTGCTTTCGGTAACGCCTTTTTTTCGGTTTTCGTTGCAATACGAGGAATGAGTCAGCGCAAGCGTCAGGAACGACTTGTTTGTGAATATGTAATCAATTTCTTTTTCGAGCAGTTCAAACGACTTTTCCGCGCTCATTCGGCAGGCTCCTCCGTTGTCTTTTTCGCCATTGCGGCTGTCATTTTTTCGATGGTTCCGCTTTGGCAATAGAGCATGGCTTGCTTGATCGCCGAACGGAAGGAATAGGCATCGGAGCTTCCGTGTGCCTTTATAACGGGCTTCGCAAGCCCCAAGAAGGGCGCGCCGCCGTATTCCGAGATATCAAGGCTCTTTTTAAGATTTGTGGTTTGCTTTTTGGTTAAAAGCCCGGCAACCTTTGTTAATGCGTTCTTATAAAAGATGCCTTTTATTGATTTGGACATGAATTTTCCCATGCCCTCAATCAGCTTTAAGGTTATGTTGCCCGTAAAGCCGTCGCAAACGAGAACGTCGCAGGCACCGAAGGGCAAAGCCTTGCCCTCGCAGTTACCGACGAAATTTATGCTTTTATCGTTTGAAAGCAACGCATAGGTATCAACGTAAACAGGCGTGCCCTTATGCGGTTCGCCGCCGTTGTTTAAAAGAGCAACGCGGGGCGATTTGATGCCGAGCACGTTTTCGGCATAAACAGAGCCCATTCTTGCATAAAGCGCAAGAATTTCGGGTGTACAATCGATATTAGCGCCGCAATCGAGCATAACAAACGGCTTTTCAAGCGGAATAACAGAGCCGAGCGCGGCACGGCGGCAGCCCTTTATTCTTCTTATAATGAGCGAAGAAGCCGTGAACAGCGCGCCGGTGTTGCTTGCACTTACAACGGCATCCGCCTCGCCGTCGCGGCAGAGCTTAACCGCCGTTGCAAGCGAGGAATCGGACTTTTCTTTCATTACACAGCCCGGCTCATCGGTCATTTCGACAACGCTGTTTGCGGTAACGAAGCGAACGTTTTCGGGCAGTTCGGAAAGCGATGCTCTCGCCTCCTCGGTTCCGACCATAACGACAAAAAGACCGTCTTCTTTAAATTCCTTTGCGGCGGCAAGTGCACCCGAGGCAAGCTCGGTATAGGGGTTATCGCCGCCCATTATATCTACACAAACGGTTATTTTCATTTACCCTCGCTCCATCCGCATGAATTTTTGCAATAATACATTTCGCGGTTCTTCTTTTTAAGAACCGGTGCACCGCATTGGGGACAGCGGCGCTCGGTGGGAAGATCCCACGAAGAGAACGAGCAGGTGGGATAATCCTCACAGGCATAATAGGTTTTTCTGCTCTTGGTTTGCTTTATCATAATGCGCTTTCCGCAATCGGGGCAGACAACGCCGCTGTCGCGGCGGTAAGGAATTGCCGTTTTGCATTCGGGATAATTGCGGCAGGCAAAGAAGTTTCCGTGTGGACCCTTGCGAAGCACCATTTCGCTTCCGCAGTTGGGGCATTTTTCATCTGCGATAACCTCGGGCGCTTTTTCCTTTGCTTCCTCTTCCTTAACCTCGAGCTGATCGAGCTTTTTGGTGTTTTTACAGCGCGGATAATTCGGGCAGGCGGCAAATTTGCCGTAGCGGCCGGTCTTCTCAATCATTACCGCACCGCATTTTTCGCAGATAATGCCGGTTTCAACCTTGGGAACGGCAACACGCTCGCTTCCGAGCGTTTGCTCCGCCTCTTCAAGCTGAGCGCTGAAATGCTTATAAAACTCGCGGAGAACGGCTATATATTCGGCTGTTCCGCTTTCGATGCGGTCGAGGTCCTCTTCCATTTCGGCGGTGAACTGATAATCGACGATAAGCGAAAATGCTTTTTTCATCGTATCGGTGGTTATTATTCCGAGCTCGGTGGGAACAAGGAATTTACCATCTCGGCGAATATAACCGCGCGAGATAATGGTCGTTATGGTTGCCGTAAAGGTCGAAGGTCTGCCGATGCCCTTATCCTCAAGCACTTTAACGAGCGAGCCCTCGGTAAAGCGAGAGGGGGGCTGGGTGAACTTCTGCTGAGGATCTATCTCAAGCGCGGTGAGCTTTTCGTTCTCTTGAAGATCGGGAAGCATTGCGCCGTTGTCTTCTTCGTTGCTGTCATCGGCGATGTCACCGTAAACTGCGGCAAAGCCGCGGAATTTAACCGAATTGCCGCTGGCACGGAATATACAGCCGTTTGAAACGATATCGGCGGTAACCGTATCCAACAGCTCGGGCGCCATTTGCGAAGCGATAAAGCGCTCCCAAATAAGCTTATAGAGGCGGTATTGATCGTTGCTGATCTTTCCGCGAAGCATTTCGGGGGTTATTGCGGGATCGGCGGGGCGGATAGCCTCGTGCGCATCCTGCGCGTTCTTTTTGATTTTATAAACGTTGGGGGTTTGAGGATAATATTCCTCGCCGTATTTGTTGATGATAACGCTCTTTGCGGCATCGCGCGCTTCATCTGAAATTCGAAGCGAATCGGTTCTCATGTAGGTTATAAGACCGTGGGTGCTCTTTTCGCCGATGTTAACGCCCTCGTAAAGCTCTTGTGCAACCAGCATTGTTTTTTGCGATTGGAACGAAAGCCTGCGGTTTGCCTCCTGCTGAAGCGTAGAGGTAATGAAGGGGGGCGCGGCACGGCGGGTTTTAAGCGCACGCTTTACCGATTCAACACGGAAATCGTTTTTATCGATGGCGGAAAGAATATTTTTGACCTGCTCTTCGTTGGAAAGCTCAAGCTTTTTGCCGTCGGCACCGTAGAACTTAGCCTTGAATACCTCGCCGTTATCGGTAACGAATGTTGCGCCGATAACCCAATATTCCTCGGGAACGAACGCCGCGATTTCCTGCTCGCGCTCAACAACGATTCTGGTTGCGACCGACTGAACTCTGCCCGCGGAAAGACCGTTTTTGATATGCTTCCAAAGGAACGGGCTTATCTTATAGCCGACCAAGCGGTCGAGAATTCGGCGGGTCTGCTGGCTGTTAACGAGGTTCATGTCGATATCGCGCGGGTGCTTTATCGCCTCTTTAACGGTGTTTTTGGTTATTTCGTTAAAGGTTATTCTTTTGGTCTTTGCCGGATCGAGCCCGAGAACGTTTGCAAGATGCCAGCTGATCGCCTCGCCCTCGCGGTCGGGGTCGGCCGCAAGAAGAACGCGGTCAGCCGCCTTTGCATCCTTGCGAAGCTCGTTTATAAGCTCGCCCTTGCCGCGAATGTTAATATATTGCGGCTCGAAATCGTTTTCGATATCTATTCCGAGCTTACTTTTGGGAAGGTCTCTTACGTGGCCCTTAGAGGATTTGACCTTATAGCCCTTTCCGAGAAAGCTCTTTATTGAATTCGCCTTATGAGGCGACTCTACTATTACAAGTGTGTTCATCTGATGTTCTCCTTTTACGAAATTACCGTTTTGAAGAGGAATATCTTCCTCCCACCGAGGCGACGACCTCGCCGTCGATCTCAAGCATGGTAAGTTCGGTTAAAATATCGGTTATATTAATGCCTGTTTTTGCGGCAAGCTCATCCGCCGAAAGCGGCTTTGCGCTTTCCCGCAAGAGCTTGGTTATGCGTTCCGAAACGTTACCCGACGAGGCCTTTTCAGCCAACGGTACCGATTCGGCAGGCAGATCTTCTTTCTTTTGTTCGGTGCTTTTAAGCAATGGCTTCGCTGCCGAGCGCTCGGCTGTTTGCCTTGGATCCAACACGGGTGCCGAAGCATATTCATAGGGCTTTATCTTGGTTGGATATTCAAGCGAAAGCGGCGAAATAACGTCAAACGAAGAGGTTGCGGGCGGAACGCCCTTTTTGATAAGACCGTTCGTTCCCGCATTTTCGGCACCGATAGTTCCCGGAACGGCAAAAACCGTTTTACCCTGGGATATCGCATATTGCGCGGTTATAAGCGAGCCGCTTCCCTCGCCTGCCTCGGCAATAACGACAGCATCGCTCATTCCGCTGATTATTCGATTTCGGTTTGGAAAATCGGCTCTCGTTCGCGGACAACCGGGATACATTTCGCTTATTACAAGCCCGCGCTCGTAAAGCACGCGAAACGCCTTTTCGTTTTCGGCGGGATAAATTGTTCCTATCGGGGTTCCGAGCACGCCGACCGTATATCCTCCCGCCATTACCGCACCGCGATGGGCGGCAAGATCAACGCCCTTTGCAAGCCCGCTTACAACGCAGGCACCGCTTTTGACAAAATCGTGCGAAAAGCTTTCGGCGATATTTCTGCCGTAATCGCTCATTTTTCTCGTTCCAACGACCGCGATCTTCGGTATTGTGTTAAGATTCTTTAAAACGCCGATCGCATAAAGCGCAACGGGAGGCGATTCTATATTCCGCAAACCGCTCGGATAATATTCATCGAAAAAGCCGATTATTCTTGCGCCGATCGCCTCGCAGCGCTTAACCACCTCGAAGGCATCGGAGGTATCCTTTGATTCAAGACGCTTTATATATTTTTCGCGGTCTTTTCCGAGAAACGAAAAATCATCGCAATTATAAACATCGGCTATGCTTTCAAAGCGTTGCAAAATCTCGCGCGCGAGCCTGCTTGAAATGCCGAGCGCAAGCTGAAGCCAAACGTGAAGTATTTCGTTTTTCATAGTCTTCCCCGCTTTGCCTCCCAAAGAATTATCGAGGCGGCAGACGCGGCGTTCAGGCTTTCGGTTTTCCCCGACATTGGTATAATAACGGTTTTATCGCAAAGCGCGATAAGCTCGCTTGAAAGCCCCCTGCCCTCGTTGCCGATAACAAAGGCATCGGTGGGCAGAATATCAAACCCGCCGAGAACCTCGGCGTTTTCGGTAAGCGCGGTTGCAAGAACGCGCTTTTGCCCCTTTTGAAGCGCCTTTACGGCATTTTCGGGAGATGCACAGATATAAACCCTTGAGGAAAACAGCGCGCCCATGGTTGCGCGAATTGTTTTGGGCGAATATATATCGGCACAGCTGCCGCAAAGAACGGGATCACACCCAAGCGATGCGGCGGTTCTTATAACAGTTCCGACGTTGCCGTTATCCTGCAGATCGACAAGCAACAAAGAGTTGCCCTCTGTTTCGGCAAGCTCTTCGCATTCGCTCGAGCAGAAAACAACATTATCCAAAAAATCCGAAACCGTCAAAATGCCCTGCGGTGCCTTTTCTTCGGTTAGCTTTTCATAAACCGATTCGCTTACGACAACCGTTTCGCAATCGGCAGAGGCGATCAACCCCTCATGGCGCGAAAGCGCATCCTCGCGCACGAACAGCATTGCGGGCTTATGACCGAAGCGAAGGTATTCCTCAAGAAGATGCACGCCCTCGAAAATAAACCTGCCGCTTTCTTTTCTTGCGCGGCGGTCCTTTAACAATACGGTGTTTTTAACTGTTTGGTTATTTCGCGATTCTATATATTTCATTGCCACCTGAAAAAATAAAAAATCCATACTATATAATATATAATAATAGTACGGATTTTCTATATTGTCAATATTTTTTTGCCAAAAGAATTCGGTCTATCTTGCCATAGTCGCGAAGAACCGCCACACTATAGCCGTTTTCCTGCAAAATAGCCGAAACGTCGGCGCATTGGTTAATGCCTATCTCGTAAATGAGAATACCGTCTTTTTTAAGAATATGCGGAACAAGCGAGGTTATGATCCGATAATAACGCAAGCCGTCCTCGCCGCCGTCGAGCGCGGTTTCGGGCTCGAAGCCAACCTGTGTTGAAAGCGTTCTTATATCCTCGGTGGGAATATAAGGCGGATTGCATATAACCAGATCGAGCGGGCGCTCAAGCACCGATGCGAGCTCGATATAATCATCCTCGTCAAGCGCATCGAATCGGCGCACCGAAACGTTTCTTTGCTCGGCAAGATTCTTTTCGGTATAGGGAAGCGCCTTTCGCGAAAGCTCGAGGGCATAGCCGCTTACGCTTGGCTTTTCTGCGGCGATCGCCTTTGCGATACAGCCGCTTCCGCTGCAGATATCGGCGAAAAGATCGCCATCCTTTAAAACGCCGAGCGCCGCCTTAACGCCTATTTCGGTATCGCTTCTCGGAATGAAAACGCCGTCGCCGACGCAGATATCATAGCCGTAAAAATTACATTTGCCGAGAATATACTGAAGCGGCTTTCCGAGCGAAAGCTCGAACACGGCACCGCTGATGAATTTATCTATCTCGCGGGGCGTTTCGTCTTCAAGGCGGGCAAGCAATATGCCGCGTTCCATCGAAAGCGCTTCGCAAAGGAGCATGTCGGCGATAACGTCGCCCTCCTCGGGGTTTATATCAACAAGCATCTGACGAAGCTTGTTGCGGTATTCCTTAAGCTTCAATGTTTTCCTCCGTATTTTCGCCTTCGTTGCCTTCGTTTGCGTTATCGGCTTCGACACTCTCGGCGGCTTTCTTTGCCTCTTCTTCTGCTTCAAAGGCCTTTTGCTGCTCGAGCATTTCTTCGTAAAATCCGGGGAATTCATCGGGAAGAGCGCATTTAAGCGAGGTTATGCCAACCTCGATGATATCGTCGGTGGGTTCCTTGGTGGTAAGGCGCTGCATCCAGAGACCGGGAGCAGCAAGAGCACGAATAAGCGCGTTATCGTGTCTTCCTGCATAGCGGATGAATTCATAGCCGATACCAACGGTTAAGGGAAGCAACGCGATCTTAACAAGCGAACGGAGCCAGCTTATATCGATGGTAATGAAAAATCCGATGAAAATCGAAAGGAACATCATTGCGAACATGAACGAGGTTCCGCAACGGGGGTGGAAACGCTTTTCTTTTTTAACGTTTTCAACGGTGAGCTCAATGCCCTTTTCATAACAGAAAATGCTCTTGTGCTCGGCACCGTGATACATATAAACGCGTTTCATATCGGGAATAAGCGCGGTAAGCCAGATATATCCGATAAAGATGATTATTCTCAAAACACCTTCGATAACACTTCTTATCAGTCTGGTCAACGCCTCGTTTGAGATGATATACTTGAGCTCTCCCTCAACGTCAACGGGCTCGCCGAACAGCTTCAATGCCAAGCCACCGAGCAGGGTCGGCAGATAGATGAACAGGCCGAGCGCCAGTGCAAGACCGAGAATGACCGAGATCACTGAAATTACCGGCATTATCCATTTTCCGAAATGCTTGTTCAACCATTTATCGAACTTTGATTCCTCTTCGAATTCGTCGATACCGAGCATATCGGTTCCCTCGGTAATGGTAGAAAACGAAACTATGAGCGATTCCGCAAAATTCACAACGCCGCGAATGATGGGCCATTTAAGTATTTTGCATTTATCGGATATCGAAGTGTTGCCCTTACGGGAAACTGTTATTCTTTTATTATCCATTCTGCGAACGGCAATGGCGGTATGCTTTTTGCTTTTCATCATAACGCCTTCGACGATGGCTTGACCGCCGACCGAGCCGAGTCTGCAGGAAAGGTTTTCTTGAGTTTGTTCCTTTTTGCTCATTTTATCCTCCTTTTGCGGTTGATTTTCTTTCGATTTTGTATTATACTATATTTGAATCGAAAATAAAACCCCTTCGAAAAAAATTTACATTGTTTTTTCTCGTTTTACGGAGATTTTTTATGGAAACCAAGGTTTTTACCAAAAACGATAACGGCTTTATCTGCGGAAACTGCGGAAAAGAGGTTCCCCCTCTCGGCTACAGCTCGCGCAATCACTGCCCGTTTTGTCTTTATTCAAAGCACGTTGACGTTAACCCCGGCGACCGCGCAAACGAATGCGGCGGGCTTATGCGCCCCAACGACGTTGCCGTTGATTCGAAAAAGGGCTTTGTTATAACCCACAAATGCAAAAAATGCGGTGCAGAGCGAAGAAACAAAATGCAAGCCGACGATGATACCGCGCTTTTGATAAAGCTTACCAACCCATATAACAGGGAGGAATATAAATGACTGAACAGGTCAAACAGGATATGACCGAAAGCAAAGACCGTTTCTTTTCGCTTAAGCTGTTGTTAACGGTCGTTCTCGCGTTCGCGGCTGCGTTTGTTTTCAGAAGATCGGTCGGCGTTATTTCGATGACCGGCCTTGCTTTTCTGCTTTGCGGTGCGGCGGCGTTTATTAAGATAAGTCCGCTTTTAAAAACCGCCGTTTTCGCGCTTTCGGTTTTCGCATTGAACACTATCGAGCAATCGGATATTAAGGTAACTCTTATATATTCTGCATTATGTCTACTTGCCTGCGTTGCTTTCGAATATGCCGCATCAAAAATATGCCTTGGCAAAAAGCTCGGCTATGCCGTTGCGGCGATCGGGCTTGCCGCCTGCATTTTGCTTAGCTTTATGTTTGTTGGCAACCCCATAAAAGCATTCAAGGCGCAAAGAGTGTTTAACGAATATATTGAAGCGGTCTATCCCGAAACCGAGGATGCCGCACTCGGAAGCTTTAAGTTCACCAAGGTGTATTACAATTATACCACCAAGGCTTACACCTCAGACGGAGTTAGCTCGCGTTATCCCACCGAGCCCGCATCGCTGTCGCTTAGCGGCGATATAATCAAGGACAGCTTCGCGCCGATTATGGAAGCCAAGATCGCCGAGCCCTATTCACTTGAAATGACAACGCTTTTGCGCAAAAGCTTCCCCGATGATTCGTTCGGCGTTGAATACGACAGCATCGCCTCTATGCCGGGAGCAACACTGTTTTCCGCCGCAGAGGGCGAGCTCTCGAACGACATGAATTATATTATAACGCTTGGCGGAATTCAGGGCGCAAAAGAAATGCTTGAGCGCACCGAAGAATATTTAAACGTTATCGACCGTTCGGGTATCGGCTATGGCAGAATCATTTTCAGAAGCGGTATCGGCAACTGGTATCGCCGCAGTATAACCGTTGAGGGCGATCATTTTATCGGGCACCCCGTTTTTAAGCTCGATAAGGTTCGCATCGGTTGCTCGACAGAGCTTAATACGTTTGTTTTTGAAACACTCGGAATAAATTAATTATGTAAACCAAATAGGCAGTCGCCGCTTTGATCGCGGCGGCTGTTTTTTTATCGAAAAAAGAGGCTTGCGAATAATTCCTTTTGTTATGGCAACAATAACCACGTAAAACATATACTGTCAACAGAAGGAGTGTTCAACAGTGAAGTCGCAAAACGGCGAAGAAGCAATACGCCGAGGGGACATATATTACGCCGACCTAAGCCCCGTTGTCGGTTCTGAGCAGGGAGGTATAAGGCCCGTGCTTATAGTTCAGAACGATATGGGCAACCGATACAGCCCAACCGTTATTGCCGCAGCGATAACCAGCAAAACGGGAAAAACCAAGCTTCCGACCCACATTGAAGTTACGGCAAGCGAGGCGCAAAGCGGCACAACAAGTTGCGGTCTCGCAAAAAACTCGGTTATTCTGCTTGAGCAGATAAGAACTCTTGATAAACGCCGCCTCAAAGAGCGAATGGGTAAGCTTGACGACCGCACCATGCAACAGGTCGACAGCGCAATAGGCATAAGCTTCGGCCTCAGCAATGCCTTTTGATATACAACAGATGCAGACCGAGAGAAACGAAGTTATTTTTCAAGAAATTCGAGCGGCGGCGTACGATTGTACGACAGTCAAAGAATTTCTTGAAAGCCCTTGAAAATACAATTAAAATCAAAAATTCCTATGAAAAGAAATCAAGCTTCGAAATTATAACGAAGCTTGATCTTTTGTTTATTATTACATTCCAAGGGCGTAATATGGGGTCCCCGAAAATGCTTGCATTTTCGGGGTATCATAACGAGTATCTCTTCGGTCTGAACGGAGCGGTCAACGCTCCGTTTTCGTGGTTTATTTAGCCTTTTTTGCCTGCTTAATAATCATTGCGGCGGCAACCGCAACGATTGCGGCACCGAGCACCGAAATAAGAATTATCAACCACACGGGCGTTCCCTTATCGGTTTGCTGATTATCGCCCGAGTTCTCGTTGCCGTTCGGCTGAGACGATTCGGCTCCGACAGAGCTTTGCGGCTCGGAAACGGTTACCTTAACGGTTATTTCCTCGGAATAATTGAATCCGTCGCTGACGATAACGGTGAACGAATCCTCGCCAACGAAATTCTCGTCGGGGCTGTAAATAAGCGTTTTTTTGCCCGCGGCAGAGGCAACTCTGCCATGCTGAGGCATCGTGGGGAACTCAATGCTGACGTTTTCCCAATAGGAATCGGGGTCGGTTATAACTATATCGACCATCGAGCGCTTATCGCCCGAAACCATTTCGATATCCGAAACGCTAACCTCGGGGGCAAGGTTTTTATAGGTTCCGTTTATGAACGAATAGGTAAGATCGTAAAGCCTGCGCAGATATATTCCCTTCGGTGTGCTTATATCCGAATAGCAGAAATCGTATATCGAACCGGGGCCCGCGCCCTGATAATAGGTTTTAAGGCTGTTCATATAGCCTGTTTTATAGCCGTAATAAAGATAGCTTTCGTAATTTCTGCCCGCTTCGGCATAATCGTCGCCGCGGAAGGCATAGGGCTCGTCGGTTTCGATTTCAACACCGAGGTAATTCTCGGAAGCGGTAACGGCGAACTCGCCAAGCATCGAAAGCTCGAAATAACTGCTTACGTCAAACGCAACGTTGGGCTGCATGACCGCACCCGAAAAGCCAAGCTCTTCCCAATGATCATAGCCAACCGAAAGATAGAAGGGGTCGAACAGCGAAACAAGCTTCTTTTTATCGATATATTTGTTTATCTGCTTTACAAGCTCGGCTTCGTGGTCGGAATCGGAATAATTGACCTCCTCGCGAAGCCAATAAAAGCCTGCAAGCTCTATGTTTTCATATTTGTTCTCTTTGAAACGAGAAATGCATTTATCGGCAAACCATTTAACTATTGCAACGCGCTCGTCAAGCGTTTTGCAATATTCATCGAGCCCGTCGGAATCTATATCGCCGAAGGCTTTATCCATAACCGTGGGATAAGGCAGAGTTAAAAACACCTTGAACTTTTTATTTATTCCAAGCTCACCGTAAACTCTGCCGACAACGTTGTCGAGCGCGTCGAGGTCCTGCCCTTCTTTGAAGGTGTGCTCAAAATAAAGCTCCCAATCGCTCATTATCGCGCCGGGCTTGCCGTTGGTTTTAACCAATCTGCCGCCCGAGGGATAATCGCCGTGGCAGGGCACGAAGGCAACCGAATCGAACATAAGACCCGCTATTTCGCCCGAGGTGTTTATGTAAGCGATATAAGGCAAAAGGTCTTCCTCGCTGATAATGCCGATTTCGGGCGAGGGAGAATAATAGCCGTTATATATCTTTATTATATCGGTAACGCCCGCAAGCGATTTTAAATAGCCCGCAGGCTCGGTCTTTGCTTGGGGACGAACCTTTGCCTCACTGCCCGAAAGCTCGCGGCTGCCGTATATTTCGATTTCATCGCAAAATGCGAATATATCACAGCAGAATTCAACCCTGACGTAGCGCGCCGAATAGGTTTTTTTAAGCTCGACGACCGCCTCGTAACGTGCAGGCTCGGTGCTGTGAAGAGGAAACTCGGTTTCGTGCTCGGCGGCAACGCCGTATTCGGTTCCGTCGTCGGAAAGATAAACGTTTATATAGCGCGGAGCATATATTCCCGAATTTTTCAAATGCAAAAAGCTTGCCTCAATGCGCGAAACGGCGCAAACGTCGCCGAGGTCGAAGGTGATCATTCGGCTTTTTGCGCGGAATGCGCGGTACCAGCCCGAAGAGCTTTCGGAAACGAGCGCGGTCTTTCCGTCGGTCAACTGACCCTCATCGACATCGAACTCGACGCCGTTTTCGATGAAATTGGAATAGGAATATTCAACCGGCTCGCCGGTTTCGATAATATATTCAAGCCCCGATGCAAGATTGATTTCGTCCTCCTCTGCCGAAGCGGCAACGGCAAACGGCGATATCAAAAGCAAAAGTGCGAGAACAAAGGCTATTCTTTTATGCATCGGCTTCCTCCGTTAAAATTTCATAATAAATATCGGCGATATAAGCATGACCCTGCGAATTGGGATGAGGATCGACGTTAAACTTTGCCGTCATAAGACTGAAGCCCGCATTTATAAGCGAACGCCTCGATTCCTCGAAACGCTCCCAAACGGGAACTACCTCATAGCCGTTCTCTGCCGAAAGCTCGTTTATCGCCTTGTTCATCGGCGAAACAGCCTGTTCGCCGTAAACGCCGAGCATAAGCTTTTCTTCGATGCCGATAAGCGAAAGGTTAAGATTTTTATAAGGATTATAGATCGTTTGGAACAAAATTCGCGCATTGGGATTAACTTTTTTAATATGAGCGATTATATCGGGTATTTCTTCCCTTAAATTATCGCCGCCCTTTTTCACAAGCGCTTTATAAGCATCGCTTTGAAAAATTCCGTTTGCCGAAACGAACAAGCCGTTAATTGCATCAACCGTATATTGAAATTTGCTTTTTTCGGTGCCCTCGGGCGGAAACAGATAAAGTAAATAATTAACGAAAATGTCCTTGGGAACGTTACTTAACAGCTCTACAAGCCCCGTAACCTCGGTTAGCGAGCCGAGAACGTTGTTGCCGCCGATGCTGATTATAACAACGTCGCATTCCTTTAATTCGTTAGGAACGTCGCTTTCGAGCGAGGCGGCAAGCTCGGAGCCGGTTTGACCGTCGATGCCGAAATTTGAGACCTTAACCTCGTTATAATGCGGCTTCAGCTTTTCGCCGAGAAGCGAAGAAAAACGCTCGGCTTCGACGTTTTCGAGCCCATATCCGCGCGCGATAGAGTCGCCGAGAACAACGACCGAAAGCTTATCGCCCAAAAGCTCAACCGCCTCGGAGGATTCCTCGGAAGCATCCGACGAGGTTATCGAGCCGACGGGAATATCGGTTGACGGCGATTCCGATTCGTTTGTTATCGTAAAGCCCTCGCAGGCAAAAAGCGAAAGCGTTAAAAGCATTAAAAGCAGAAAGCAAACGGTTTTCTTCATAAAAATCTCTTTTCAAATATTATATATTTTATTATATTGATACTTTCTCCAAAAATCAAGTATTGATTACACATTTGAAGCGATAGAGAATATATTTATATAAGGGAGTGATAGAAAATGTTAAACGAAAGCACAAGAAGCTTTATGCTCGGCAATTCTTTGGCGGCTGTTTCGGCTGTTGCGCTTAACGAAGCAACGCTTGCAACCGACGGAAACGACAGCAAAATACATATTTTTAAAAGAAACGGCGCGCCGAACGGATTTATTGAAACGGCAAGAGCCTATCGCCGCCTTCGTTGCCTTGAAAGCAACGGCGGTTTAACGGCGCTTTCCTGCCGTTGCGAGCGCAGGCTTTATTTTATCGGCTCGGAATACCGCGAGCTTGGCTATACCGAGCTTGAGCTTGGCTGTGAAAGCGAGCTTTCGGATGCATCGGTTGCTTCGATCGAAGGCGTGCAATATATTGTCGGTGCAACAAGAAGCAACGCCTTTTTGTTTGACATGAACGGAAAACGGCTTGAGCTTATTTGCAAGGCGGATCGCAACGAGGCGATAACCGATTTCATACGTCCAAAGCCCGAGCTTTTTGCGCTTGCTTCGGAAAAAAACGGAGTTAAGACGGTTTCGGTATACGAAAACGGCGTTTACAGCTCGGCGATCGTTCCGCGCGAAATAAGTCTCAGAATGCTCATTTACAAGGATGATATTATTTACGGTCTTTTCGGGTTTGGGTATATTTACAACCGAATTATTCCGATTTACAGCGAAAGCAGGCTGATTTTGCCAAACGGAAATTATTCCGAGTATTGAAAAAACACCGATCGAATGCTAAAATAGCATAAGGAGGTGTTCCAAAATGGTAACTTATACGAGCGAAAAAACGCTTGAGCTGATAAAGCCGCGAAAGGAAGACTCTAACAAATACGATTTCGGTTGCCTTGCCATGCTTTGCGGAAGTCCGCTTATGACAGGCGCCGCGGTTCTTTCGGCAACCGCCGCATTAAGAAGCGGCATAGGCTTGTTACGCGTTTGCGGAAACGGCGAAACGCTTGCCAAGCTTCAAGCCGTTCTTTTCGAGCCGGTCTTTCTGCCGACAGAACGCATCTTCGAGCCGAAAAGCCAAGCCTTTCTTTGCGGTTGCGGAATCGGGCGAATATATGATGATATTTTGACGGATATTCTCGAACGCTGTGAGATTCCCGCCGTTTTGGATGCCGACTGCATAAATTTTCTTTCTGCGCATAATGATGTGTTAGGAAGAATGAAATGCAAAAAGATAATAACGCCTCACGCCGCCGAAATGGCGCGGCTGTGCGGTTTGACGGTCAACGAGGTTCAAGCCGACCGCAAGGCATGTGCGCTCAACGCCGCAAGGAAGTTTGATTGCGTTGCCGTTTTGAAGGGGCACGAAACCGTTATCGCCTCGCCCGACGGGCAGGTTGTTATTAACACAAGCGGAAGCAGTGCGCTTGCAAAGGGCGGAAGCGGCGACGTTCTCGCCGGAGTTATCGGCGGACTTTCCGCACAGGGATACGAGCCCTTCGATGCCGCGGTGCTCGGCGTTTATCTTCACGGTTTTGCGGCAGACAGGCTTTCGAAAAAGCTTGGCAAGCATGGGGTTTTGCCATCCGACCTGCCTTTGGAGATTGGCTTTTTGCTTGGATGAGGATTCTTCCGGAGAGGAAGAAAACATGAAAAAAACAGCATTGGTTTTTATCGCATTATTGCTTGCGGTGGGTTTTATTTCCTGCGCCAAACCGCCAAACCCCAAGGAACAGCTTGCGCTTCCGCTTAAAATAACGGCAAAAATGCTTGGAAGCGATTCTATCTTTCAAGCCGAAATAACCGAAACGGAGTGCAGAGTTACCTTTTCGGGCTCGGATGCGCTTTCCGACACGGTGCTGGTGCTTTCGCCCGACGGAAACACGGCAACCGCAGGCGGTTTCTCGCGCAGTGTTCCAAACGGTATTTTTCCCCCGCAGGAAATGCTGTTTAATGCCCTGAAGCTTTTGAATTCGGAGCAGGCAAGCGGCACAAGCACAGAAAACGGAATGAAGTATGCTATTGACGAAACCGAGATTATGGTGTATTATGATAAGAAGACCGGTGTTTTAACCGGTATTGAAACGGAGGAGAGCGGACGGCGTTTTAAATTCACCGTCTTATCGCTCGAGCCATATGAAGCACAGAGTAACGGCGCAGGTTGATATCGGCGTTATCAAACAAAACTACAATTACATAAAAAAGCTTGTCGGCAACAGCCGCGTTATGGCGGTTGTTAAAGCCGATGCCTATGGCCACGGTGCAGAAAAGATCGCCAAATCGCTTGAAGCGATAGGCTGCAACGATTTTGCCGTTGCCTGCCTCAGCGAAGCGCAGGAGCTTAGGGAATATGGCATAAAAGGCAATATTCTTATTCTCGGCCCGACCGACACCGCTTTTATCGGTGAGGTTATCGAGGGCAACTTTATTCAAACGGTTGACAGCCTTGAATATGCAAGCGCGATCGCAAAAAAGGGTAAGGTTCGCGTTCACGTTAAGGTGGATACGGGAATGTCAAGGCTTGGAATTTATTGCCATTCGAATGCCGACGTTAAGGCTTCTGCCGACAGTATCGCCGAGATTGCCGACAACGAAAGCCTTAAAATAGAAGGCATATTCACTCATTTTGCCGACAGCGACGGCGAAAGCAAGGATTTCACCGCTAATCAATTCGGCATATTCTCTGCCCTGCTCGACGAGCTCGATTCGCGCGGCATAAGCGTTGGTTTGCGCCATTGCTGTAACAGCGCGGCAACCCTGCGATATCCCGAAATGCATCTTGACATGGTGCGTGCAGGCATTATTCTTTATGGGCTTATGCCCTCGGAATCGGTTAGCGACTCAAGCATTTTGCCCGCAATGAAGCTTTCGGCAAGAGTTTGCGCGGTTCACGAGCTTAAAAAGGGCGATTGCGTTAGCTACGGCTGCACCTATAAAGCCGAGCGCGATACGAGAATTGCGGTTATTTCGATCGGCTATGCCGACGGATTCTCGCGCGTTTATTCGGGAAAAGAGCTTATTTCCATAAACGGCAAGCGCTTTGCCACGGTCGGAAAGATATGCATGGATATGTGCATGGTCGATATCGGCTTGGAGTTTGATTGCTCGGTCAGAGACGAAGCGGTTATTTTCGAAAGCTCGGCCGACATTGAAGCGTTAGCCTCCGCAATGGGCTCGATAAACTACGAAATACTTTGCTCGCTCAAAAACAGAGTAAGGCTTAAATATATTAACGAATAAAAAGAAATCAAGCTTCAAAATTAATTGAAGCTTGATTTTTGTTTTTAATTCTATATTTCAAGGGCGTAATATGGGGTCCCCGAAAATGCTTGCATTTTTGGGGTATCATAACGAGTTTCTGCTCGGTCTGTGATTTTTAAAGCGTGATATGGTCGATAATGTAGTTAAGATAGTTCTTATATGCCTGTTTATCTGCAACAATGCGCTTCATTTCATAAAGCTTGTTGGGAGGAATGGTTTCTTCCTCTTCGGGCTTTAGCTTGCCCTTCATAAGCTTATCAACGGTGAGAGCATCGAAAATATCCATTGCAACTATATTGTTGCCGCGCAGACACATAACCTGCTTCATCTGACCGTCGACAAGGTTTTCAACTGCCGCACAGCCCATTTGGGTTGCAAGAACACGGTCGCGAAGTGTGGGCGAGCCGCCGCGCTGGATATGCGCAAGACGTGCAAAACGGGTTTCGATTCCGCTGCGCGATTCTATCATCTTGCTGAGGTCTTCGCCATAATCGGCACCCATACCCTCGGCGGTGATAATAACGAAATTACGCTTGCCGTTCTTTCTTGCATCTATCATTTTTTCGATAACGTGGTCGAAATCGGTGGGGATCTCTTTGATAATCGCAGTGCAGGCACCGACGGCAATAGAGGTTTGAAGTGCAATATCGCCCGCGTCTCTGCCCATTACCTCAACAACGGTGCAGCGCGAATGGCTTTCGCTGGTGTCGCGAAGCTTGTCAACAAGCTGAACAACCGTGTTCATTGCGGTATCGAAGCCGATGGTTGCCTCGGTGGAGGCAATATCGTTATCGATGGTTCCGGGAATACCGATACAGGGAACGCCCGCGTTGGTAAGATCAACTGCGCCACGGAAGGTTCCGTCGCCGCCGATGGTAACAATGCCCTCGATGCCGTGCTTTTCGCAGGACGCCGCCGCCTTGAGCACACCCGACCATTCGCGGAATTCGGTGCTTCGTGCCGAGTAAAGCATTGTACCGCCGCGGTTGATTATAAACGAAACGTCGCGTTCGTAAAGCTGTTTTATATCGCCGTCGATAAGACCCTGATAGCCGTTATAGATACCCATAACTTCAATGCCCTTATAAAGAGCAAGACGGGTTACCGCACGGATAGCCGCATTCATGCCGGGAGCATCGCCACCGCTGGTGAGAACGCCAATTCTCTTTATTTTTTTCATAACAGAATCCTCCGTTGCTTATATACATTATATTTCAAACTAAAGATATCACAAAAAAATGATAATGTCAAGATTCTGTTCTATGTAAGCAAAAACAATAATATAATCTTAACAAAACGCAAGGAGGAATTTTATAGATGACCGACATGGGCATATACGGCGACATTGCCACCCGAACCGGCGGAGATATTTATATCGGAGTGGTCGGTCCGGTGCGAACAGGCAAGTCGACACTTATTAAAAGGTTTACCGAAAATCTTATACTTCCGAATATCGGATCGGAGGGCGAAAGAGAGCGAGCAAAAGACGAGATGCCGCAATCGGCTTCGGGCAAAACGGTTATGACCACCGAGCCGAAATTCATTCCCGAAAACGCGGTTAGCATACCGCTTGACGAAAACACCGATTGCAAGGTTAAGCTTATCGATTGCGTGGGCTATATCGTTCCCGGTGCAATGGGGCTTATTGAAGACGGACGTCCGAGAATGGTTATGACCCCTTGGGCAGAAGACCCGCTTCCATTCGAAAAAGCCGCCGAAACGGGAACGCGAAAGGTTATTGAGGAGCATTCAACGGTCGGAATCGTTGTTACCACCGACGGCTCGGTCGGCGAACTGCCGCGTGAGAGCTATGTCGAAGCGGAAAAGCGGGTTATAACCGAGCTGAAAACAATTAAAAAGCCTTTCGTTGTGGTTTTAAACTGTGCCCACCCGAGCGCAAGCGCATCGCTTGCTCTTGCCGAATCGCTCGAGCAGGAATATGACGTTCCCGTGCTTCCCATAAACTGCCTTGAAATGAGCGAAAGCGATATCAAGGACATTTTGCGAGGTCTTCTTTATGAATTTCCCGTGCGCGAGGTAAGGTTTGGCTTGCCTGCATGGCTTGACGTTTTGGAAGACGGAGACGATTTGAAGAAGGAACTGTTTTCTGATATTTCCGAATGCGTAAGCGGATTGAAGCGCGTTGGCGAAATACGCGAAGCCGCCGAATGCTTCAAAAGCGGAAGCGACATTTCGGCACGGCTTGACAGATTAGAGCTTGGAAGCGGAAGCGCAAGAATAGATATTCGCATTCCCGAACGAGTTTTTTATTCGATATTGGGCGAAAAAAGCGGCTTTGATATCGAGAACGAGCGCTCGCTTTTAAAAATAATGACCGAGCTTGCCGACGTTAAAAGAAAATACGACAAGGTCGCCTCGGCAATCGACGACGTTATGAACGACGGCTACGGCATAGTTATGCCCTCGATAGACGATCTAACGCTTGAAGAGCCCGAAATCGTTAAGCAGCCCGGCGGCTATGGCGTTAAGCTTAAGGCAAGCGCGCCATCGATACACATGATGAAGGCAGATATCGAAACCGAGGTTAACCCCATTGTTGGCACCGAAAGCCAATCGGAAGAGCTTGTCAGCTTTTTGCTCAAGGAATTTGAAGAAGACCCGAAAAGCATTTGGGAATCGAACATGTTCGGAAAATCACTTCACGAGCTGGTCAGCGAAAACCTTAACAGCAAGCTCGCGCACATGCCCGACGATGCCCGCGCCAAAATTGCGGGAACGATACAGCGCATAATCAACGAAGGCAGCGGCGGTTTGATATGCATCCTGCTTTGATAATTTCAAGCTTTTGCGAGCTTAAAAGCAAAGAGGTCGTAAACCTCTGCAACGGTTGTCTGCTCGGTTGCATAAGCGATATCGAATTCAACGTTTGCACCGGCGAAATAATTTCGATAATTCTTCCCGGCAACGGGATTTTGGCCTCGCTTTCATCAAAAAACAGAATTTGTATTCCCTGGCGCGATATCGAGCGCATCGGCAAGGATGCGGTTTTGGTAAGATTCAACGCGCCCGAAAAAAAGGAATAAACCACTTATAAGACGGAAGGCTCGCTTCCGTATAACTTATAAAAAGAGATCAAGCTTCTAAATTATAACGAAGCTTGATCTTTTGTTTTGTTCTTTCAAGGGCGTAAAGAACACGTTTATATCGGGCTGAAGACGGAAGGCTCACTTCCGTCTTTTTTTGCATTCCTTTATGGTTGACATTTAGCGTTTTTTCAATTATAATCATAATGAATTATTATTCGGTTTAAAGCGCTTCTTGTCAAAGCGCGGCTAGCCACTCCGTCGGAGGATACATTATGAGCAATATTCCCGAAATGTTCGGCTCGCTGGTATTTAACCGCGAGGTGATGAAAGAGCGTTTGCCCGAAGAGGTTTATAAATCTCTTAAGCATACCATTCAGCGCGGCGACGATCTTGATATAACGGTTGCAAACATCGTTGCCGAGGCAATGAAAAACTGGGCAATAGAAAAGGGTGCAACACACTATACGCATTGGTTCCAGCCGATGACAGGCATTACCGCCGAAAAGCACGACAGCTTCGTTTCGCGCGATAAAAACGGCGGGATAATAATGGATTTCTCGGGCAAGGAGCTCATTAAGGGCGAACCCGATGCCTCGAGCTTCCCCTCGGGCGGCTTGCGTGCAACCTTCGAGGCGCGAGGCTATACCGCTTGGGACCCCACCTCTTACGCCTTTATAAAAGACGGTTCGCTTTGCATTCCCAGCGTTTTCTGCTCTTACGGCGGTGAGGCGCTCGATAAAAAGACCCCGCTTCTTCGCTCGATGGAGGCGGTTAACGAGCAGGCGATGCGTATATTGGCGCTTTTCGGAACCGAAGCGCGCCACGTTGAGCCCAACGTTGGACCCGAACAGGAATATTTTCTTATCGATAAAAAGGTTTTCGAACAGCGCGAGGACCTTGTTGTCTGCGGAAGAACCCTCTTCGGCGCAAAGCCGCCCAAAGGGCAGGAGCTTGAAGACCACTATTTCGGTGCGATAAAGCCGAGAATTTCCGCTTTTATGAAAGAACTTGACGAAGAGCTTTGGAAGCTTGGCGTTTTTTCTAAGACAAAGCACAACGAAGCTGCGCCCTGCCAGCACGAGCTTGCTCCTATTTTCAGCTCGGCAAACACCGCGACCGACCACAATCAGCTTACCATGGAGACAATGAAAAAGGTTGCAGACCGCCACGGTTTTGTTTGCATTCTTCAAGAAAAGCCCTTCGAGGGCGTTAACGGCAGCGGCAAGCACGATAACTGGTCGCTTTCGACCGATAAGGGCGCAAATCTGCTCGAGCCCGGCAAGCATCCCCACGAAAACGCGCAGTTCCTGCTTTTCCTTTGCGCCGTTATCAAGGCGGTGGACGAGCATCAGGATCTGCTTCGCATTTCGGTTGCAACTGCGGGCAACGATCACCGCTTGGGCGCAAACGAAGCTCCCCCCGCAATCGTTTCGATGTTCCTCGGCGACGAGCTGACCGCGATTTTGGATGCTATCGACGAGGGCGTGCCCTATTACCGCCACGAAAAGACCCAAATGGAGATCGGCGTTCACGTTCTGCCCTCGTTCCCGAAGGATACCACCGACCGAAACCGCACAAGTCCCTTTGCGTTCACGGGCAACAAATTCGAATTCAGAATGCCCGGCTCGGCGATGTCGGTTGCCGAACCCAACGTTGTTATAAACACCGCGGTTGCCGACGTTTTAATGCAGTTTGCCGACGAGCTTGAAGCCGCAACCGATTTCGGCTCGGCGCTGAATTCGCTTATTCGCCGCACCATCAAACAGCACAAGCGCATAATATTCAACGGCGACGGTTATTCAAACGAATGGAAGCTCGAAGCCGCAAAACGCGGGCTTCTTAATCTTCCCACAACAGCCGACGCGCTCCCCCATTTAACGAGCGAGAAAAACGTTGCACTTTTCACTCGCCACAAGGTTTATACCGAAAAGGAGCTTCAGTCGCGCCACGATATTCTTCTTGAATCCTATTGCAAGATCATTTCCATTGAAGCGTTAACAATGTGCGATATGGCAGGAAAGGATATTATTCCTGCCGTTGGAAGCTATATTTTAAAGCTTGCCGAAACAGTCAACGCAGTCAAGAGCGCGGGTGCACCCGTTCCCTGCCACACTTCGAAAACACTCAAGCGCCTTTGCGAGCTTTCGGATGAAATGACAGCTTCGCTTACCAGACTTCGTGCCAACGCCGAGCACGCTCAAAAGAATCTCGGAAGCAAAAACTGCGGTGTATTCTGCCGCGACGAGCTTCTTCCTTTAATGGCAGAGCTTCGCCGTGCCGCCGATGAAGCCGAAACGCTCACCGAGCGCTCCTTCTGGCCTTTCCCGACTTATGGAGATATGCTTTATTATATTTAACGCTTGCATTTTGATAAAAAAGCTTCCCGAAACAAACGGGAAGCTTTTTGCTTTTTAGTACCGAATGGCGTTTACTTTGTGAGTTTTAAAAACAAATACAGCAAAAAATAAAGACCATCTTTTGATGGTCTTTATTTTTTTGTGGGACCGACACTCAAAATGGAACCGGTAATAAAACCTGATTTTCTTTTATTTTTTCTTTATTGTTACCTTTGCACCCACTTCAATATCGTATGTATCGCAAAATCTTTGATTATAAATACAAATATTAATGTTATGGTCTTCTTTATCAAAAAATAGTTGAAGTTTTCC
>JAFSGD010000050.1 GCA_017434845.1 Clostridia bacterium | reverse complement strand
TAGTCAGCGTGGCCCGGGCAGTCAACGTGTGCATAGTGACGAGCATCAGTCTCGTACTCAACGTGACGGGTGTTGATTGTAATACCACGAGCTCTTTCTTCGGGAGCGTTGTCGATCTGATCGTATGCCTGGAATTCGATGTTAGCGTTGGTGAGAGAAAGAGTCTTGGTGATAGCAGCGGTAAGGGTGGTCTTACCATGGTCAACGTGACCGATGGTACCGATGTTAACGTGGGGCTTTGTTCTTTCAAATTTAGCCTTTGCCATTTTTATTTCCTCCGTATTTTCTGTTATTATAAATTCATTATATCGAATTTTTCGCCTATGTCAAGGCTTTTTTGTTAAATATAGCTTATTTCGCTTTTCCCGAAACGATTGCTTCGAGGATCGACTTGTGAACGAGTTCATAGTGGCTGGGTTCCATTACATACTGACCGCGGCCCTGAGTTTTAGAGCGAAGGTCGGTTGCATAGCCGAACATCTGAGAAAGCGGAACATGAGCGGTGATCTGCTGGCCGCCACCGACGTTTTCGGTGCCCTGCATTGCGCCACGGCGAGAGTTGATATCGCCGATAACGGTGCCGAGGTAGTCGTCGGGAGTGGTTACAACAACCTTCATGATCGGTTCGGTAAGGATCGGGCCTGCATTCTTCATTGCATTCTTGAACGCCATAGAGCCGGCAATCTTGAACGCCATTTCGGAAGAGTCGACTTCGTGGTAGGAACCGCCGGTGAGGGTAACCTTAACGTCAACTACGTTATAGCCTGCAACAACGCCGGAAAGCATTGCGCCGCGGATACCTGCATCAACAGCGGGGATATATTCCTTGGGAACATCGCCGCCGGTTACTTCGTTCACGAACTCATAACCCTTGCCGGGATTAGGCTCGACATTGATGATAACATGACCGTACTGGCCCTTACCACCCGACTGTCTTGCATACTTGCAGTTTTCGGTCGCGTTTTTGGTAATGGTCTCGCGGTAGGAAACCTGAGGCTTACCAACGTTTGCTTCAACGCGGAATTCGCGGAGAAGACGGTCAACGATGATCTCGAGGTGGAGCTCGCCCATACCTGCGATGATGGTCTGACCGGTTTCTTCATCGGTGTATGCCTTAAAGGTGGGATCCTCTTCAGCAAGCTTTGCGAGAGCGATGCCCATTTTTTCCTGACCTGCTTTGGTCTTGGGTTCGATAGCAACGCGAATAACGGGCTCGGGGAATTCCATCGATTCGAGGATAACGGGAGCCTTTTCGTCGCAGAGAGTATCACCGGTGGTGGTATTCTTTACGCCGACAACTGCGGCGATATCACCTGCACGGATCTCTTCAACGTCTTCGCGGTGGTTAGCGTGCATAAGAAGGATTCTGCCGAGTCTTTCTCTGCCGCCCTTGGTTGCATTATAAACGGTTGCGCCCGACTGGATGCAGCCCGAATAAACACGAACGAAACAGATCTTGCCGACAAAGGGGTCGGTTGCGATCTTGAACGCGAGAGCCGAGAAAGGTTCGTCGTCCGAGGTGGGACGTGTGGTCTCTTCATCGGTCTTTGCATCAACACCCTTGATGTCGGGAATGTCGATAGGAGCGGGCATATAATCAACGATAGCGTCGAGGAGCTTCTGAACGCCCTTGTTCTTATAAGAAGTACCGCAAACAACGGGAACCATCTTGTTAGCGATGGTAGCCGCGCGGATTGCCTTCTTAACGTCTTCAATGGGAAGTTCTTCGCCTTCGAGGAAGAGCATTGCGAGCTCATCGTCGAAATCGGCAACAGCTTCCATGAGTGCTGCGTGATATTCTTCTGCCTTATCCTGCAGATCCGCGGGAATATCGCGTTCTTCAATGTTTTGTCCGAGATCGTCAAGATAATAGTAAGCCTTCATCTTAACGAGGTCGATGATACCCTTGAAATCCGCTTCAGCGCCGATGGGGAGCTGTATCGGAACTGCGTTAGCCTTAAGACGGTCTCTGATCATGTCAACAACGCGATAGAAGTTCGCGCCCATGATATCCATCTTATTGATATAACACATTCTGGGAACATGATACTTATCCGCCTGTCTCCAAACGGTTTCGGACTGAGGTTCAACACCGCCCTTTGCACAAAGAACGGTAACCGAACCGTCGAGTACACGAAGCGATCTTTCAACTTCAACGGTAAAGTCAACGTGGCCCGGGGTATCGATAATATTGATTCTGTGGTCCTTCCAGAAGCAGGTGGTAGCAGCGGAGGTAATGGTGATACCGCGCTCCTGTTCCTGTTCCATCCAGTCCATGGTTGCGGAGCCCTCGTGGGTTTCGCCTATTTTATGGGTCTTACCTGTATAATACAGGATTCTTTCGGTCGTGGTCGTCTTACCCGCGTCTATATGAGCCATGATGCCGATGTTACGGGTAAGCTCAAGCGGAGTTTTTCTGGCCATATTTGTCTCCTTTTAAAATATCGCGTATATACGATCGACGCGGATTACCAGCGGTAGTGAGCAAACGCCTTGTTTGCTTCTGCCATCTTGTGAGTGTCTTCCTTCTTTTTAACCGCGCCGCCGGTGCCGTTAACGGCATCCATAATTTCTGCAGCGAGGCGTTCGCTCATCTTGCGATCGCTTCTGGATCTCGCATAGGTGATAAGCCAACGAAGACCGAGAGTTTGTCTTCTGTCAGCGCGAACTTCCATAGGAACCTGGTAGTTGGAGCCGCCTCTGCGCACTGCCTTAACCTCGAGAGCGGGCATGATGTTTTCGAGAGCCTTTCTGAACTGCTCGAGCGGATCGTTGCCTGTCTTAGTTTCGATAATAGCGAATGCGTCATAGACGATCTTCTGGGCGATGCTCTTTTTACCATCATACATGATGTTGTTGATCAGCTTGGTTACGAGCTGAGAATTATACATCGGATCCGGAAGAACTTCTCTTTTAAAACCATGTACTCTTCTGGGCACTTTAACTTCCCTCCTTCATAAAGATAGCGTTTAAACGCTTCAATGAATTCACAGGTACTCGAAAATTTTTATTTCCGTTAGTGCCGATATCTATATAAATTTCTTCGTATCAGCACGAGGAAAACGAAATTGTCGTTCCTGAATTGTTAAACCGCAAGATTATTTCTTGGGTCTCTTTGCGCCGTATTTAGAACGGCTCTGATTCCTGTTGGCAACACCCTGAGTATCGAGCTTGCCGCGGATGATATGGTAACGAACACCGGGAAGGTCCTTTACTCTGCCGCCCCTGATAAGAACAACGGAGTGTTCCTGAAGGTTGTGGCCTATACCGGGGATGTAAGCAGTAACTTCAAGACCGTTGGTGAGTCTTACTCTGGCGATCTTTCTCTGCGCGGAGTTAGGCTTCTTAGGAGTCTTGATAGCGACCTTGGTGCAGACGCCTCTCTTCTGGGGGCTCGCAAGATCGATAGCGACCTTTTTGATCGAGTTGGTACCCTTTTGGAGAGCGGGGGACTTGGACTTATAGGTCTTGTCCTGTCTGCCATGTCTTACCAATTGGTTGAATGTAGGCATTGTTTTCCTCCTTTCTCAAATAATTCGCAACATTTTGATTATACTTTATGAACAATATGTTGTCAATAGTTTTTTTGCTTATTTTCCCCTATTTTCAAGGGTTTTATTGCAAAAATCATTCAAAAAACGCTGTTTTTTCTGCCTTGTTATCGCTTTAGCGAATCACTCTGTTGCTTCGGTTATAACAGCGGTGGGAACGTCAACGCCGGCGATCTTTGCAAGCTGCTCCGAATTCAAGCTTTCGTCGAGCTCAATATCCGGGTGAGATGCGAGCTCGCGGCGGATGTTTCCCGAAAACACGAAATCGGCATCCGATGCAAGCCAGACCTTAACGGCTTTTCCGCGGCGAACGAGCTTGGCGAACTGATTATAGCCCGCAACACGTTTTCGACCGCATGAACTGTCGCTCATTTCAACATTTACCTTTCTTGTCCTAATCGCAAATCTATCCGCAAGGGTTCCCCTTGCGGATAGACTGTTTTTTATTTGTTTATTCTTCGCCGTAAACGCCTTCGGCGGGTGCATCACCGGTATCAACGGTAACGTTGCGGTACATCTGCATACCCGTACCTGCGGGAATGAGCTTACCGATAAGAACGTTTTCCTTAAGACCGAGAAGCGGGTCCTTCTTGCCCTTGATAGCAGCCTCGGCAAGAACCTTTGTGGTTTCCTGGAAGGATGCTGCGGAAAGGAAGGAATCGGTAGAAAGCGATGCCTTGGTGATACCGAGAAGCTGGTTGGTGCCCTCTGCGGGAATTTTCGGAGTTTCTTCGGGATGCTCGGCGTTATATGCCTCAACAGCCTTGTTTGCGGCAAAGAATTCCGAAACGTCAACGAGCGAGCCGACGAGAAGGTCGGTATCTCCGCTGGAATCTATCTTGATCTTGCGCGTCATCTGGCGGGCGATGACCTCGATATGCTTATCGGCGATTTCAACCGCCTGCAAACGGTAAACGCGTTGGATCTCTTTGATGATATAATCATAAACAGCATCAAGGCCGTTTATGCGAAGGATGTCTGCGGGGCATTCGGTACCGTCGGTAAGCTTCTGGCACTTCTTAACCTTTGCACCGTTTTCAACGGTAACCTTGGTAAGAAGAGGAACGCCGGTTGCCTTTTCCTCGCCGGTTTCATCGTTACGAACGATGAGCTGCTTGGTCTTCTTGCTTTCTTCGATGCGGAAGGTTCCGTCGAACTCGGCAAGAATGGCAGTCTTTTTGGGTTTTCTTGCTTCGAAGATCTCTTCAACTCTGGGAAGACCCTGCGTGATATCGCCGCCTGCGACACCGCCCGAGTGGAAGGTACGCATGGTAAGCTGGGTACCGGGCTCACCGATAGACTGAGCCGCGATGATACCTACTGCCTCACCGATGTTAACAAGCTTGCCGCTGGTCATATCGGCACCGTAGCAGTGAGCGCAAACGCCATGCTTTGCACGACAGTTAATAAGCGAACGGATGTGAACGCGTTCGATGCCTGCATCAACGATCTTTTTGATCTGATCGCGGTTGATCATTTGGTTATCACCTACGATAACCTCGCCCGAGACGGGATCAACAACGTCGCCGATGGTATAACGGCCGAGAAGTCTGTCTTCAAACGGCTCGATAACAGCTTCCTTGCCGCCGGGGAGAACGTCAACTATACGGCTGACCCAAAGGCCTTCATCGGTTCCGCAATCGACCTCGCGGATGATAACCTCCTGCGAAACGTCAACGAGACGGCGGGTAAGGTAACCCGAGTCTGCGGTTCTGAGTGCGGTATCGGCAAGACCCTTTCTTGCACCACGAGCCGCGGTGAAGTATTCGAGGATCTTCATGCCCTCACGGAAGTTTGCCTTAATAGGCATTTCGATGGTTTTACCGGTTGCGGAAGCCATAAGACCGCGCATACCTGCAAGCTGACGGATCTGCTTGATAGAACCACGGGCACCGGAAACCGCCATCATGTTGATGGGGTTATATTTATCAAGGTTTTTCTGGAGTGCGGTAGCAACGTCCTTGGTACATTCATCCCAAACCGAAACAACGCGCTGGCTTCTTTCTTCATCCGAGAGAAGACCCTTGCGGTAGAAATCGGTGATAAGGTCAACCTTCTGCTCCGCGGCGTTAAGAAGACCTTCTTTTTCGGGAGGAATGGTCATATCGTAAACCGAAATGGTGATAGAGCCTTTGGTGGAATACTTGAAGCCCTGAGCCTTCATCTGGTCGAGCACCTCGCAGGTAACGGCGTTGCCGTGCTTGCTGATGCAACGGTCGACGATGGTGGAGAGCTCGCTGCTGGTGGTTACGAAATCGACCTCGAGCTTGAATGCATTTTCGGGCTTGCTTCTGTCAACGAAGCCAAGGTCCTGAGGAATGGGATCGTTGAATATCAAACGGCCGAGGGTTGTTTCGGTCATGCCGGTGCGTTCAACACCGTCGATAACCTTGGTAACTCTAACCTTGATCTTGGCATGAATGCCGAGCTCACCGTTTTCATAAGCCATAATGGCTTCATCTTTGCTGTTGAAATATTTGCCTTCGCCGGGCTCGCCGCTCTTGTCGAGAGTGAGATAGAACGAGCCGAGAACCATGTCCTGAGAAGGAACGGTTACCGCACGGCCGTTAACCGGCTTGAGCAGGTTGTTGGGCGATAGCATAAGGAAGCGCGCCTCTGCCTGAGCCTCTGCCGAAAGAGGAACGTGAACAGGCATCTGGTCGCCGTCGAAGTCGGCGTTAAACGCGGTACAAACAAGCGGGTGAAGCTTGATCGCTCTGCCTTCAACGAGTATGGGCTCGAAAGCCTGAATGGAAAGCCTGTGAAGCGTAGGCGCACGGTTAAGAAGAACGGGATGTTCTTTAATAACTACCTCAAGTGCATCCCAAACCTCGGGATTTGCACGTTCAACACGCTTTTTAGCGTCTTTGATGTTAGAGGATTTGCCGGTTGCAACAAGCTGTTTCATAACGAAGGGCTTGAAGAGCTCGAGCGCCATTTCCTTAGGAAGACCGCACTGATAGATCTTCAGCTCGGGACCGACAACGATAACCGAACGTCCGGAATAGTCAACACGCTTACCGAGAAGGTTTTGTCTGAAACGGCCCTGCTTACCGCGGAGCATTTCGGAAAGAGACTTCAGCGGGCGGTTGTTGGGACCGGTTACGGGTCTGCCGCGGCGGCCGTTATCGAACAAAGCGTCAACGGCTTCCTGAAGCATTCTCTTCTCGTTGCGGATGATTATATCGGGTGCCTGAAGCTCCATAAGCTTCATAAGGCGGTTGTTGCGGTTGATAACGCGGCGGTAGAGATCGTTTATATCGGAGGTCGCAAAGCGGCCGCCGTCGAGCTGAACCATCGGGCGAATTTCGGGAGGAATTACGGGGAGTGCATCGAGGATCATCCATTCGGGGCGGTTACCGGAAAGACGAAACGCCTCAACAACCTCAAGGCGCTTGATATCGCGCACCTTGCGCTGACCCTGAGCGGTGAGAAGCTCTTTTTTAAGTCTTTCGGATTCTGCCTCAAGGTCGATCTCGGAGAGAAGCTTTTTGATAGCCTCTGCACCCATGCCTGCCTTGAAATCATCTTCATATTTTTCGCGGTATTCGCGATATTGCTGTTCGGTAAGGAGCTGATATTTTGCAAGCGGAGTTTCGCCGGGATCGGTTACGATATACTGAGCGAAATAGAGAACCTTTTCCAAAAGCTTGGGCGAAAGGTTGAGAAGGAGACCCATTCTCGAAGGAATCGCTCTGAAATACCAAATGTGCGAAACGGGAGCCGCAAGCTCAACATGGCCCATTCTTTCGCGGCGAACTCGGCTGGTTGTTATTTCAACACCGCACTTTTCGCAGATCTTACCCTTATAGCGCGCACCTCTCTTATATTTTCCGCAATGGCATTCCCAATCCTTGGTCGGACCAAAGATGCGTTCGCAGAAAAGACCGTCTCTTTCGGGCTTGAGGGTACGGTAGTTAATGGTCTCGGGCTTTTTTACCTCGCCATAAGACCATGATCTTATCATTTCCGGAGAAGCAAGACCTATTTGTATGGATTCAAATTCGATATTATTTTCCATTTATCGCATCTCCTTTATATTTAGTCGTCGTAGCCGTCGTCTTCGTCATAAACGAACACTTCTTCGCCTAAGCCGAAATCGTCGGTTTCTTCGGGTTCGCCCGCAACAACGCCCTCTTCGTCGTCATACATAACGTCATCGGGGTTTTCGAGAACGCTCTTGCCGAGCTCTTCCTCACTGAACTTTCTTTCATCGGGTCCGTCATCGTCATCCGAATAGTCCTTAAGAGGAATTTCGTTGTCGTTTTTATCGAGCACGCGAACGTCAAGCGCAAGAGACTGAAGCTCTTTTGCAAGAACCTTGAAGGATGCGGGAACACCCGGAGTGGGAATGTTCTGCCCCTTAACGATCGCCTCATAAGCCTTAACTCTGCCCTTGATATCGTCGGACTTAACGGTAAGTATTTCCTGAAGCGTATAAGCCGCGCCGTATGCCTCAAGAGCCCAAACTTCCATTTCACCGAAGCGCTGGCCGCCGAACTGAGCTTTACCGCCGAGAGGCTGCTGAGTAACGAGCGAGTAGGGACCGGTGGAACGGGCGTGGATCTTATCGTCAACGAGGTGGTGGAGCTTAAGGAAGTACATATAACCGACGGTAACGGGGTTATCGAAGGGCTGACCGGTGCGGCCGTCGTAAAGAACGGTCTTACCGTCAACAACCTTAACAAGATTTTGAGCGCGAAGCGACTCGAACTCTTCCTTATTTTCGGCGATCCATTCGCGGCTGAGCTTTTCGATGCTCTTATCGCCGGTTGCGGGATCGGTTATTTCTTTATAAAGTGCCTTGCCCTCTGCGGTCTCATCATAGCGGAGATCGCGGTAGAGGTTAGCCATGCTCAAGCATTCTTCGATGTCTTTCTCGTTTGCTCCGTCGAATACGGGGGTCATAACCTTCCAGCCGAGCGCCTTGGCAGCTCTGCCGAGGTGGACCTCAAGTACCTGACCGATATTCATACGCGAAGGAACGCCGAGCGGGTTAAGAACGAAATCAAGCGGTGTGCCGTCGGGAAGGAAGGGCATATCTTCGCTGGGAAGAATACGGGAAATAACACCCTTGTTACCGTGGCGGCCCGCCATCTTATCGCCGACAGAGATCTTTCTCTTCTGTGCGATATAAACTCTTGCAACCTTGATAACGCCGGGAGCAAGAATATCGCAATCATCACGCGAGAATACCTGAACGTCAACAACGATACCCGATTCGCCGTGAGGAAGCTTAAGCGAGGTGTCTCTTACCTCGCGCGCCTTCTCGCCGAAGATAGCGCGAAGCAATCTTTCCTCGGCAGTGAGCTCGGTTTCGCCCTTGGGCGTTACCTTACCGACGAGAATGTCGCCCGAGTGAACCTCGGCACCGACGCGGATTATACCGTCGGCATCAAGATCGCGCAATGCATCATCACCAACGTTGGGAAGCTCTCTGGTGATCTCTTCCGGACCGAGCTTGGTATCGCGGGATTCGCAATAGTATTCTTCTATATGGATAGAGGTGTAAACGTCATCACGAACCAAACGTTCGTTGAGGAGGACCGCGTCCTCGTAGTTATAGCCTTCCCAAGTCATAAAGCCGATAAGAACGTTCTTACCGAGAGCGATCTCGCCGTTGTCGGTTGCGGGACCGTCGGCAATGATATCGCCGGCATGAACTCTTTCGCCCTTGCGAACAACGGGACGCTGGTTAACGCAGGTTCCCTGGTTGCTGCGCTTGAACTTGATAAGGTTATAAACGTCGGTGCCGCCATCGTCCTTGCGAACGACAACGCTGTTGGAGGAAACGGTTTCGACGATACCGTCGTTACGGCAGAGAACGAGAACGCCGCTGTCGTATGCCGACTTGTATTCCATACCCGTACCGATAATGGGAGCCTCGTTTATCATAAGCGGAACTGCCTGCTTCTGCATGTTCGAGCCCATGAGCGCACGGGTGTTATCGTCGTTTTCAAGGAAGGGGATCATCGAGGTTGCAACCGAAACGACCATCTTGGGCGAAACGTCCATAAGGTCTATCTTAGCTGCCTCGAATTCGAGAATTTCGTCTCTGTGGCGCGCAACGATCTTGCGGTTAAGGAAATGGCCGTTTTCGTCGATGGGCTCGTTTGCGGTGGCAACAACGAATTCATCCTCGGCATCTGCAGAGAGATAAACAACGTCTTTGGTTACAACACCGTTGCGAACAACGCGATAAGGAGCCTCGATAAAGCCGAATTTATTAACCTTTGCATAGGTTGCAAGCGAGGAAATAAGACCGATGTTGGGACCTTCGGGGGTTTCGATGGGACACATTCTGCCATAGTGGGTATAGTGAACGTCTCGAACCTCGAAGGATGCGCGGTCGCGCGAGAGACCGCCGGGACCGAGAGCCGAAAGTCTTCTCTTATGAGTGAGCTCGGCAAGGGGGTTCGACTGATCCATGAACTGCGAAAGCGGGCTGGAGCCGAAGAAATCGCGGATAGACGAAACGATCGGGCGGATATTGATAAGCGACTGCGGTGTAACGGTATCGATATCCTGAGTGGTCATCTTCTCTTTAACGATCTTGTCCATACGCGAGAAGCCGATACGGAGCTGGTTAAGAAGAAGCTCGCCGACAGAACGCAAGCGACGGTTGCCGAGGTGGTCGATATCGTCGGTCTTGCCGATGCCGTGATATAGACAAATAATATAGTTCACCGACGCAAGAATATCGTCGATGGTGATGTGCTTGGGAATAAGCTCGTCGATAGCGGCATCGCAGGCTCTCTTAAACGCCTGAGGATCGGAAAGGCCGACCTCGCCGATTATGCGAACGAGAGGCTCGATGGCAACGGTTTCGCCGAAGCCGAGGATCTCATCCGAGATGCCGGTAACAGCGGTTGCATCGACCATTTTGTTGGAGAACACTTTAACTTCGGTAAGCTTTTCTTCCTCTTCAACCGAGAGCCAAACCTCGCAAACGCCCGCACGCTCGAGCATTTCTGCCTCGGAGCGCGAAAGCTTTCTTCCTGCCTCGAAGATGACCTCGCCGGTGATGGGCGAAACGGCATCGCGGGCAAGAACGTGGCCGGTGATACGTCTTGCAAGAGCAAGCTTGCCGTTGAACTTATATCTGCCTACGGGCGAGATATCATATCTCTTTTCATCGAAGAAGAGGTTGTTGATAAGGATCTGTGCGCTTTCAACGATGGGGGGATCGCCGGGACGGAGCTTGCGGTAGATTTCTTTAAGAGCTTCGTCAACGGGATTGGTCATGCCGCCCGCCTGAATAACGCGATCAACCTCCTGAAGCATGGTGTCCTTTTCGAAGGTTGCTTTAAGAAGGGGCTCGTCGCCGAACTTTTCAAGAATCGCCTCGTTGGTGCCCAAGCCGAATGCGCGAAGCAGAATGGTTATGGGAATTTTGCGGTTCTTGTCTATCCTTACATAGAAAACGTCGGAATTGTCGGTCTCGTATTCGAGCCATGCTCCGCGGTAAGGAATAACAGTTGCGGAAAGAAGATGTCTGCCCGACTTATCATCGATTGCTTCGTAATAGATACCGGGCGAACGCACCACCTGAGAAACAACGACTCTTTCGGCGCCGTTGATGATAAAGGTGCCGCTGTCGGTCATGAGCGGGAAATCGCCCATGTAGATCTCCTGTTCTTTAACTTCGCTGGTGATCTTGTTCGTCAAACGTACAGTCACCTTGAAGGGAGTTGCGTAATTAAGGTCGCGCGCCTTGCATTCCTCAATGCTGTATTTAGGCGTTTCGTCGAGAGAATAATCGACAAACTCAATGATAAGGTTTCCGGAATAATCCGCCATAGGCGAGATATCCCTTAAAACATCCCCGATATCGCGCTCAACAAAATCCTTAAAGGACTTCTTTTGAACCTCAATAAGATTGGGGATCTCGAGAACCTCATCGTTCTTGGAAAAAGACATTCTTAGGGTTTTTCCGAGAAGCCGTTCTTTCACCATTTCAACCAATCACTCCATTCATTTTCTCCGCCGTTTTCGTGCGGGAATATCCACGGTGTTTGTTCTCCTATGCGGAAAAACAGCAAAATCATCCGTTTTACATAATTAACGAATGGCATATCATCCGCATTATAATGCAGTTTATTATAATAACACCTAAACAAGCCTTTGTCAAGTGATTTTTACTTTTTTTCTTTTAAATTTTAACATTTTGCCGTTATTTTTCGATTTATGAATAGGATTTGACAATTTAGGGGCCTTATTATATAATAATTAATGAAGTTTTTGAACGAACCGCGAAAATTTGCGAAGGGAGCGATAATATGCCGCGTTCGGTGAACCAAAAAAAGAAGCTTGCCGTTTTGCGAGAGCTGTTTCTTGAAAGAACCGATGCCTTGCACCCGATTACAATGAAAGAGATAATCGCCGCCTTGAATGCGGCGGGGATTTCGGCAGAGCGAAAAAGCATTTACAACGATATAGAGCTTCTGCGCGAGCTGGGCACCGATATTCAAACCGTTCGCGGAAAAACAACCGGCTATTATCTTGCCTCGCGCGAGTTCGAGCTACCCGAGCTTAAGCTTCTTGCCGATGCCGTACGCGCATCTAAATTCATTACCGAAAAAAAGAGCGCACAGCTTATCAAAAAGCTTTCAAACCTTGCCAACTGCCACGACAGAGGCTCGCTTAAGCGCGAGGTGTTCGTATCGAACCGCGTTAAATCGATGAACGAGGACATCTACGTTACCGTCGACCGAATACACGAAGCCATCGAAAACGACAAGCGCATAAGCTTCGGCTATTTTCAATGGACCGCCGAAAAGAAAAAGGAGCTTCGGCGCGGCGGCGAGCGATATGAGGTTAGCCCTTGGGCGCTGGTTTGGGACGACAGCAACTATTATCTCGTTGGCTTCGACAGCGAGCACCAAGCCATTCGCCACTACCGCGTTGACAAAATGATTTCGACAAAGCTTTGCGAAGCCGAGCGCGAAGGCAGAGAGGAATTCGAGGCGTTTGATATTCGTTCTTATTCGGGCGCGGTGTTCGGAATGTTCGGCGGAAAACCCGAACGCGTTGCGCTTTCCTGCACGAACCGTCTTGCGAACGTTATGATCGACCGATTCGGTCAGGATACGGTTATTTTAAAGGAAAGCGACGAGCGCTTCAGAATTCACGTTAACGTAGTTCCGAGCCCGGTATTCTTGGGCTGGGTTTTAAGCTTCGGGGGCGAGGTCAGCATAGTTTCGCCCGAAAGCGTTGCCGAAAAGGCGCGTTGCATTGCCGAAAGCAACAAGAAAATATAGCTTCGTTTTGCTTTTAATCCCGAAAACACTTGAAATGCGCGTTTTTTTGTGATAATATGAAAAATGACCTTATTTTTGCTAAAGGGTCATCAGGCGGGAATAAGCTTCCTGCCAATAAATCGTTTGGAGTTTAATTATGATCAACATTGCCATTCTCGGCTTCGGAACGGTCGGCGGCGGCGTTTATGAGGTTATCAGCCGTTGCAAAAAGAAACCCCTTTCCGACGTTAACATCAAATATATTCTCGATCTTCGCTCTTTTCCCGAGCACCCTATCGGCGACAGAGTAACGCAGGATATCGACAAGATCCTTTCCGACGACAGCGTAAGCGTTGTTGTTGAAACCATGGGCGGCGACGGCGTTGCTTATAAATTCAGCCTTGCCGCACTTAAAGCAGGCAAAAACGTCGTTACCTCAAACAAGGCTGTTGTTGACAAGTTCGGCAAAGAGCTCGAGGCTGTTGCCGCGGAAAACGGCGTTGTTTATCTTTATGAGGCAAGCGTTGGCGGCGGTATTCCCATTATTGCACCGATAAACAACTGCTTCAAGGCGGATGATATCACCCGCGTTGCAGGCATACTTAACGGCACCACCAACTATATTCTCACCCATATGCAAAGCGAGGGCAAATCGCTTGAAGAGGCGCTTGCATCGGCGCAGAAGCTCGGCTATGCCGAGGCTGACCCCCACGCCGACCTTGCAGGTCTTGATTCGGCACGAAAGATTGCAATTCTCTCGGGCATTGCGTTCGATAAATATATTTCGTTTGAAAGCATCCCCTACGTTGAGGGCATCGAAGGCGTAACAAGCGAGGACATCGCGCTTGCCGAACAGCTCGGCTGTGTTATCCGTCTTATCGCGGTTGCCGAAAAGGTCGGCGACAAGGCAAGAATTCTCGTTGCACCTCACCTTGTCGGAAACGGAAGCCTCTTCTCGGCTATTCGCGAGGCGTTCAACGCCGTTAGCGTTACCGGCAGCGCGGTCGGAGAGGTCGTGTTCTACGGTCAGGGTGCGGGCAGCTTGCCCACCGCGGCGGCTGTTTGCGGCGATATCGAGCGCGCAATTAGCGGAAGCGCAAAAACCGTTACGAGAAATGATTGCGAGCCCGATTTTATTATCGGTGCAGACCCCGAAGCCGAGCGCTTTATAACTCTTGCAAACGGAAAGAAATACAGATATTTCGAATAAAGCTTGCATTTTATTTTGTTATTTCAGGGAAGGGACTTGTTCCCTTCCCTAATTCATTTAGGGAGAACTTAAAATGAAGCTTTTTATAAAAGACAAAGCGTTTTATAAAAAGGTTGCCAAAATATCGGTGCCGATAGCGTTGCAGGGGCTTATAACCTCGGGCGTTAACATGATGGACACCATTATGGTGGGCGCGGTCGGCGAAACCGAGCTTTCGGCGGTTAGCCTTGCAAACCAATTTATAACGATCTTCCACATATTCTGCATGGGCATAGGAATGGGCGCATCGGTTCTCGTTTCGCGCTATTACGGCATGAACGATAAGCCCGCGCTTAAAAAGACGGTTACGATAATGCTCAGGCTTTGCCTTTTGATGTCGGCGCTGTTTTGCGTTGCGACGGCGGTTATGCCCGCGGCGATAATGAAGATCTACACCACCGAGCAAGCGATAATCGATTTCGGAATAAGCTATTTGAACTATTCGGTTATAAGTTATTTTTTTCTCGGGCTTTCGCTCACCTGCACCATAGTTTTAAGAAACGTCGGGCAGGTAAAAATACCGCTTTTCACCTCTATCGGCGCGTTTTTCGTTAACGTCGGTGCGAACTATATTTTCATATTCGGCAAGCTCGGAATGCCCGAAATGGGCGTTGCGGGTGCGGCGGTGGGAACGCTTATTGCGCGAATTTTCGAGTTTTCGGTAATTTGCGGATATTTGTTCCTTTACGATAAAGAGATCGGCTACCGCATAAAAGAAATATTCAAGCCTGTCGGCGCGCTTTGGCGCGAATATATCAGAATAAGCATTCCCGTGTTTATAAGCGACGGCATTCTCGCGTTGGGCAACAACACGGTTGCAATGGTTATCGGCAGAATGGGCGAAAGCTTCGTTGCGGCAAACGCGGTTACGGCGGTTACGCAACAGCTGAGCTCGGTTATGACACAGGGCTTTTCGCAGGCAGGCGCGATAGTAACGGGCTATACGCTCGGCGAGGGCGACCGCAAAAAAGCGCAGGAGCAGGGCTATGCCTTTCTCGGAATCGGCTTTGTTTTCGGCTTGATCGCGGCGGCGATAATTTTGGGAATAAGCGGTGCTATGATAGCGGCTTACGACCTTACCGAAGAAACGCAGGCGATCGCGCGCGAGCTTATGCTTTCGATTGCAATAATAATCGTTTTTCAGGCAACGAACAGCATTATGACAAAGGGCGTTTTGCGCGGCGGCGGCGACACGAAGGTTTTAATGATTGCCGACAATCTTTTTCTTTGGGTTGCATCGATCCCTCTCGGTGCATTGGCAGGCTTAGTTTTGGGCTTGCCCGCGTTTTGGGTTTATTTCGCGCTGAAGATCGACCAGGTTCTTAAGGCGGTTTGGTGCGTTATCCGTTTAAGAAGCGGAAAATGGATAAAAAAGATAAGAACCGAAAACGAAATAGAATAAAACAAAAATACTTCCGATCGTTTACCGAATCGGAAGTATTTTTTCTTATGCACGCATATATAGCAAAAATCATCTGGGCGGGCGTTTGTCTCCGCCGGGCTTGCCGCCTCCGCCAAAGCCGCCTCCGCCAAAGCCGCCTCCGCCGAAGCCTCCGCCCGAGCTGTAAAGATTAGAGGTCATTTCTATTCCCGCAACCTGCAAGCCGCCCGAAACGTCGGCGTTTTGCGCAAACCCGTTTTCGTCGGCATCGCTTACCGTTCCGCCCACAACGAAGGTGTAGGTGTTTCCGCTTTGTATCTCGGGCGCGGTTACCGCCGCCGATTGATATGCCTTTGCGGGTGTGAACGAGGCTATTACCGTTCCGTTCGAATCGCAAACCGCAAACGAGGTTCCACCGCTTTGAGAATTAAAGGTCGTGAATATAGCGCCCTGATTTTCGGCGGACGAGAAGCCCTGCGCCATGCCCGCGCTTCCGAGCGCGATAAGCACCCCGCCGGTTACGAGCGCGCTTTTTTCATAGTCGAACGCGCCGTTGCCGTTGTTGGTAGGTCCGCTTACAAGCACGATACCGCCCGTTATGGCAAAGGTTCCGTTTGAATCAAGACCGTCGCCCATGGCATCAACAAGCAGATAACCGCCCGAAATGAGAACCTCGCCCACTCCGTTAGAGAATCCGCCCATGCCGGGTCTGCCGCCCATTGCCGAGCCGTCGTTTCCGCCCGCGGCGTTGATTCCGTCGTCGCTCGCGCAAACGTTTATGATTCCGCCCGAAATAAGAATTCGGCTTGCCTCGATGCCCTCATAGCTTTTGTTAACGGTTATTTCGCCGTTTGAGATCGAAAGATCGGTGTCGGCATGAATGCCGTCGTCGCCCGAGGAAAGATCGAAGCTTCCGCCTGTTATATTTACGGTGTTGTTTGAGTGAATGCAGTCATCGCGCGATGAAACGGTTATTTTTCCGCCCGAAATAAGAATATCCGAGCCCGCCTTTATTCCCTTGAAGGATTCGTCGGATTGCGAAAGCGAGCCCGAGCTTCCTCCGCCCGAAACCACCGATATCTCGGCTTCGCCGATCTTAACGACCGTTTCTGCCTGAATTCCGTCGTTGCCCGCGGTCAAATCAAGGATGCCGCTTTCGATATAAACGTATCCGCGCGAGGGATCCTCGGTGTTATCCGAGCGCACGGCATCGCTTCCTGCGGTTATTTTAACGTTGCAGTCGGCAATTTTAACGCAATCCTTGCCGTTAAGACCAACGTTTTTTGCGTTCACGGTAAGATTGCCCGAAGCTATTACAAGATCGTCCTTCGAAACTATTGCGTGCTTACAGTTGCCGTTTACGGTGAGCTCGCCGTTTCCGTTAAGAGTTAAGTCGGCGCGGCTGAATATCGCGCCGTCGAGCTCGGTATCGCCGTCGGTCAACGAATAATCGCTTCCGTCGGAAATTCGGTTAACGGTTCCCTCTTTTGCGGTTATAAAAACCTTGTCTGCCGATTGAATGAAAATTGCGGGGCCGTTTTGGTTGGCGATGGTTGCGTTATCCAAAACAAGCTGAACCTTATCGTTCTCGCCCGCCGAGATCTTAACCGTTTTGTCGGTTATTTCGCCCGAAAGCACAAAGGTTCCGCCAACGGTTATTTCATAAGCTTCGTTAAGCGTTACCGCCGTTTCGGCATCATAGCCGTTTTCGCGGTCGCGGTCGGTCAGCGAGAAATCCATATCGGAGGTGTCGGCAACCGAAAGCTCGGGCATGGAGGTGTTAACCGAAGCATCGCTCGGGTTTTCGGTTAAGCTCGAGCATCCGCAAAGAATTAAAGAGATCGAAACAATTATTGCCGTGAGGGATTTTTTCATAATACTTCACATCCTTCGGGAGCTTCCGAAAGCGCGATCTCGAGGTTGCCGTTGCGGCAACGAAGCTCATCTATAAACTCGCGCATTTTGTTTTTGTCCTTAAGCACAACCGAATAGGTAAGCTTATAAAGACTGCCCATGTTTGTTGTTTTTGTTCTTACAAGACGGTGCTTTGAGGTGTGTGCCTTGAAAATATCTTCGAACGCGTTGCTGAAGTTGAGCGATTCGGGAACGGTTATGTTAAGCTCCATTGCGTTTTCGTTTGCAAAGGGAATAAAATTAAGAATCAGCATTACCGCGCCGACGAGCAGGCAGAACACAACGGCGATTCCGACGTAGCCTGCCGCACAGGCGAGGCCTGCGGTCATCGAAAGGAATATCGAAGCGATATCCTTTGCTTTTCCGGGTACCGAGCGGAAGCGAACGAGCGAAAACGCGCCCATTACCGCAACACCGGTTCCGATATTGCCGTTCACCATGGTTATAACCGTTTCGACGATCATGGGAAGCAAAACGAGCGAAACGAGAAAGCTTTTTGAAACGTGCGCGCGGAACCCCGCACAAAACGCGGCGATAATTCCGCAAACAAGCGCGCCCGCAAGGCAGATAAGATAGGTTTCTATGGTTACGCTGCCCTCGATAACCGAGCTAAACAGTGCAGACATGTTTATTTTCTCCTTTTTCGGTTGAAATTATTTCGTTATTGCAAAGGGTTGAAAGATAAGCCCTGCCGTATTTTGAAAACGACGTAGGATATATCTTGCATTCATCAAGCGCGCATGAAAGCCACAAGGGCATTGCACCGCCGGTTTTTATTTCCAAAACATATTCGTTTTCGGGCAGAAGCATTCTGCCGCCGTTTCCGCAAGAGAGAAAAAGCTCTTGCTCGCGCCAGCGAATGCGGTTATCGAAGGTTATTCTGAGCCCGGGCATATCTTCAACGAAATATGCCTCGCGGTCGTAGGAAACAACCATCGAGGGCTTGGGATACCGATAGAAATGCATTGCATAATCGAGCTCGCGCATTATCTGTGAATCAAACGGTTTTTCAAGCGTTTCGATATATTTTTCCGCCATTGAAAGCGGCATCGCCTCGCGCCGTTTATAAACAACGCCCTTGTATTTCTTTTTAATTTCCAAAAAAACTCTGTCGCTCGGCTTGGGAACGCCATAGCTTCTTATGCGAAGCTTTTCTTTATAGGTGCGCGCATCGATGGAGTTTCTTATCAGCAGGCGGCTCGGTGTATCGAGATAAACACTGCTTATCGTGCTTTTTCCGTGGCTGTCGGGAACGAGGCGGTGCGATATGAGCGATAAAAGCATTTGTTTTTTCAAAACGTCGATTCGGTATTTCTTTTCAACACGGCGAAACGTCATTATATCCTTGCTCAAAAACGGCACCTCCCTCTTTTTTCGCTTTGCTACATTATAGCACATTTTCTTAAAATAATCTAAAAATATTTTATTTTTGGTTTGCCGCGCCGTCCGTCAACGCCGTTTTGGTTGCAAATGCTATTGACAAAAGCCTGATCTGCGGTTAAAATCAACTAAAGACAATAAAAAACGGAGTTTAATATGCTTGAAATAAAAGGACTTTCGTTCAGCGCAGACAACGGCGCCGAGCGGATAGATATTTTAAAAGAAATCGACCTTTCGGTTGAGCAAGGAACCTTTCTTGTGCTCACCGGCCCCAACGGCGGCGGCAAAACAACGCTTGCAAAGGCGATTTCGGGTATTGTTCAGCCAACCGGCGGAAAAATTATTTGGAACGGAACCGATATAACCAATCTTAGCATAACCGAGCGCGCACGCTTGGGCATAAGCTATGGCTTCCAGCAGCCCCCGCGCTTTATCGGCATGAAGGTTATTGATCTGCTTTCGCTTGCCGCGGGCGGAAAGAAGCTTTCGCGCATGGAATGCTGTAATTATCTTAACAAGGTTGGCCTATGCGCCGCCGATTACGTCGATCGCGAGGTCGACACGTCGCTTTCGGGCGGCGAGGTAAAAAGAATTGAGATCGCCACCATTCTTGCGCGCGGAAGCGGCTTGATGATCTTTGATGAGCCCGAGGCGGGCATTGACCTTTGGTCGTTTGCAAAGCTTACCGAAACCTTCCGCGAGCTTCACGCAACCTCAAACGCAACCATTATCGTTATTTCACACCAAGAGCGCATTATTTCGCTTGCGGATGAGATTGCCGTTCTTTCGGGCGGAAAAATTTCCGAATACGGCAAGCGCGACGATATATTCCCCCGTTTGCTCGGCGAGGGGCGCGGTTGCGAATATATGAGAAAGGGGAACTGATTTATGGAAAAGCTTGATCTTGGATTATTAAAAGAGATAGCGCTTCTCGACGGGGTTCCCTCGGGAGCATACAACATTCGCAAAAACGGCACCTCGGCAGGCAGGTTTTCAACCGAAAACATCCGCATCGAGCCCAAAACCGACAAGCAGGGCATCGACATAAACATCAAAAGCGGAACCAAGGGCGAAACCGTTCACATTCCCGTTATTCTCACCGAATCGGGCTATACCGAAACCGTTTATAACGATTTTTTCATCGGCGACGATTGCGACGTTACCATCATGGCGGGCTGCGGTATTCACAACTGCGGCGACAGTGAATCGCGCCACGACGGTGTTCACACCTTCTATATAGGCAAAAATTCGGTTATTCGCTATGCCGAGCGCCACTATGGCGACGGTGAAGGCAAGGGCGAACGAATTATGAACCCCGAAACCGTTGCTTATATCGGCGAGGGCTCGGTTTTGCAGATGGATACCGTTCAGATCCGCGGTGTTGATTCAACCGTTCGCAAAACAAAGATTGTTGTTAAAAAGGATGCCAGTGCAATAATCAACGAAAAGCTTATGACCCACGGCAACCAGCTTGCCGAATCGGATATGGACCTTATTCTCGAGGGCGAGAACGCAACCGGCAGAATAACCTCGCGCTCGGTCGCAAAGGACGATTCCAAGCAGATATTCCGCCCCTGCGTTGTGGGCAAGGCGGATTGCTTCGGCCACATCCGTTGCGACTCGATCCTTATGGACAGAGCAACGATAAGCTCGGTTCCCGCCGTTGCGGCAGAGCACACCGACGCCAACCTCGTTCACGAGGCGGCGATCGGCAGAATTGCGGGCGATCAGCTTATTAAGCTTATGACACTTGGCTTGACCGAAGAGGAAGCCGAAGAAAAAATTCTTGAAGGCTTCTTGGGCGAATAAAACGCCATTGCTTGTTACGTATTAAATATGAAAAACGGTGCGATTCGTTTAATCGCACCGTTTTTTGTTATTCAAGCTCATATATCCATTCGACAGAATCGCCGCTTGAAAGCTTATAGCTTCCGCAGCTTTGCGAAGGCTTTTCGCCGTTAACGTAAAAGGTCCAGCCCGAAAGGTCGCCGTGGTCGAACTCATAAACGTTCGCGATGCCCTCGATATATTCGGCACCCGAAGCACCTGTTTTTTCAACCGATATCTTATATTTCGCCGCCGCAAGCATCAAAATATCGAAAACCGTGTCGCCCTCTTCGATTTCAAGCTCGACGGATTCGAGGATAACACCGTCGCTCGGAATATGAGATTCTTCGCTTTTTCCGACAAGCGATTCACAGCTTATCGAAAGGGTTACCGTTCCTACGGAATCCTTTTCGCTTTCGGCTGCTTGATAAAACTCTTCGCTGCTTTTAATATCGGTTACCGCAACTATAACTATTGCAATTACCGCAAACGCGATAACGATGATAAAGTTTACCGTCTTTCGCTTTTTTGCAACGATAAGGCAAATAACCGCAACCGCGCAAGCCGCAATTATCGCAATGCTTGCCCAAAGCTTATAGCCGCCAAAGCCGCTTTTGCCGCCGTTGCTTAACGCATTGCTTTCTTCGGGGCGCGAGCTTTCGTCTTCGGGCTTCGATTCCTCGGGGTGCGAGCTTTCGCCGTCCTCCGCAGAAGTATCCTTCATGCTTTCGAACTCGTAAAAAGGAGGTTTTCCTTCCTTCAAGCGCCGATAAGCCACAACCGCGTGAAGCACCTGAACGGTTGCATTATCGTTGGGCGCTAGTCCTTCCTCGTGCGAGAAGCCGCCGTTTTCGGCGCGAAAACGCAGCATAACGTCAAAAAGATCGTTTTCGCCCTTTATAAAGTGCTCGTCTTCCCTGCAATCTCTTCCGAGTGCGGCAAGCGCAATAATCACCTGCGCCGCGCTTTCGGGGTTTTCAACGCCATAGCTTGTGAACGCGCCGTTTTCCCTTTGGCGAGAAGAAAGAAAATCTATCGCGCGGTCGACAGCTGCCTTTACTTCTTGGTTTGCACGATAGCTCGGCGCAAGCGCCTGAACGGTCATCGCGGTTACGTCAACGTCGCCGCTTGCGCCCATTACCGCCCAGCCGCCATCGCTTTTTTGAAGCGAAAGAATGGTTTCGGTAACAGTTTGCGCGGTAAAGCTCTTTATTTCAACGCCGTTATTTATAAGATGCAAGCCGTATACCCAGCTCATAATGCCCTGCTTGCCGATCGAGCTCTCGGGCGTTTTTTCGATATATTCGCTTTCGCTTCCTATTGCGGCAAGCGTCAGCGCATATTTAAGCCTTGACGATGCCGAACGCACCTCGTTTTGCGAAAGATATTCAAGCAACGCGCTTTCGTATTCCGAAAAGTCATAGCCGTCGCTCTGCGCGAGCGCGAGAATATACCATTCCGAAACGCTTGCGTTTTCGCAAAAAGCGCCGTTGATAAGCGCTTGAACGCCGTCTGCTCCCGATTCGGAAAGCTTATAATTGATTATTTGGTTTTCAAGCTCCTCTGCCTGCTCGGCGCTTGCGAAAAACGCGCCGAACGAGAACGAAAGCGCAAGCAGGCAAGCAAATAAACGAATCAACTTATTTTTCATTGGTTCTGCGCTTGGAAGCGGCTGTTGCCGTTATGCCTATGAACGAAGCGAGCGCGAGAATAACCGCCCAAATAAGCTCGGTGCCGTCGCCGGTTGCGCCGACAACGTTGCTGTTTTCCGATTCCTGCTCGTTTTCGGTTTTTGCAACCTCGGCGATGCAAACGGGAGGAACAAGAACGCACGATTCGGATTCGGCACTTATAACGAATCTTCCGCTTTCGTTAAGCGCAAGCTTCACCCTGCCGTTTTCGTCGGTTTTGAACTCTGTTTTTTCGCCGTTAACGGTTACGGTTGCGTTTGAAACGGGAACAACAATTTGGTTCCATTCGGCATCAAAGCCAAGCGAATTAAGCACAAGCTCAAGCTCTGCGCCGACTTTGACGTTAACGGTCGATCTATCGAAATAGCAATAGGTGTCCGACCAGGTGTTAAGGTCGGTGTAAAGGAACGCCGAAATGCGATCGCCGCTTTTTATGGGGTCGGCAAGGCTTAAAGCCGATGCATCGTTAAGATAATAGCCGTAGCTTCCGCCGTTATCAACGCCCCAAAGCTTGTTGATGGAGATTCCGTATTGTGTTTCGGAAGAAGCATAGCCCTTTTCGGCACCGCCTTCGAATTTTTGCTCGTGTGCGCAATAAAGCGCATCGTTAATAGTTATAACTCCGTCGGAATCAATATCCGAAACGGTAATTTCTTCCATTGCAAGCGCAAGCTCGCCGTTGCTGTCGGAAATCGTTACAAAAGCCTTTACGTCGCCTTCTGCGGCAAGGGCGTTGAACGAAAACGCGCAAAGCATAAACGCAACCGAAAGTAATAATGCAAGTTTTTTCATATTAAACCTCTTTCATAAATAGTCCGAATTTCTTTTTAATTCTTGCCAGCTTAAAGCCTATCGGCTCGGCAAGCAAAAGCAGGAAAATAACGTTTGAGACCGAATAGCTTGCCGTTGTGGGCAAAGCCGCAAGCGCAAGCGAAAGATAACGCGCAAGCGAAAAAGTGCCCTCTGCCCAAACGGTAGTCCATATATCCAGCGCGAGCGAATAGAAAACACCCGCCAACGCGCCGTAGATGCACAGCAATATTTTGCTTTTTTTCAGCGGGCGGCTCAGCAGACCCGCAAAAAAACCGATCAAGCCCCACGAGAGCATTTGAAAGGGAGTCCAGGGCCCCTGACCGAAATAAAAGTTTGATATAACCGCCGAAAGCGATCCGACGGCAAAGCCCGCCTCTTTTCCGAGCCACACGGCAACGATAACGGTTATTGCGGTTATCGGCTTAAATGCGGGTATCCACGCGAAAACAAACCTTCCCGCCGCCGAAAGCGCAACCAAAACCGCAATAACGGTCAGCTCCTCCGAGCGTGTTTCCTTGCGCTCGAAGGAATAAAAAAGCGGAATGCAGGAAAACACGGCAACGCAAAGCGAAAGCCACGAATAAAACCTTTCGCGGAAGACAAACGCACCCAAAACGGCAACAAGCGGTATTGCCGCAAGCACCAACGCAAACGTCGCGCCCTCTTTAATCGGTTTCATCACAGCCCTCCGTGTTTTTGCCGTTTTTCAGGCAAAGCTCAACAACCTCCGAGCACAGCACGGCATTTTTGAAATGCCCGCGCGAGATTCGGTTTGCGGCGGTTGTGTAGAAGCTGTTTTCCGAGAAGAATTCGTTCGGGGTTCCGAATGATATAAGCTCTCCGTCGAAGAACAAGCCGCAACGGTCTGCCGTTTCGGCGGCAAACTCAACGTCGTGCGTAACGGTTATAACGGTTATTCCGCTTTCGCAAAGCTCGCGAATGATTCTTGCGAATCCGAGCTTGGCGTTTGCGTCTATGCCCTTTGTGGGCTCATCAAGAAGCAATATTTTGGGTTGCTTGAGCAAAAGCTTGGCAAGCGCCGCCTTTTGCCTTTCGCCGCCGCTAAGATCATAGGGGTGCATTTTTAAAAGATGCGATATTCCCAACTTTTCGGCAACGGCTTTGATCTTTTCGCCCGCTTCATTCTTTTCGATATTTGAAAAGCGGCAGATCTCGGCAAGGTCGTCTTCAACAGTGTTTGCAACGAAAACGTCTTGCGGGTCTTGCGGAAGAAGCGCAACGAGGCTTCCGTAAAGCTCGCTTTGGCTGTATGAGCCGATGCGCTTCCCGAAAAGCAAAACCTTTCCGCGATTTGCTTTGTTAACGCCCGCAATTATGCCCAGCGTTGTGGTTTTGCCGGTTCCGTTTCCGCCGAGAATGCAAAAATGCTCACCCGCATAAACCGAAAGCTCGGCGTTGCGAACAACCTCGGGCGTTTCCTTCTCATAACGGAAGCAAACGTTCTTAAGCTCAACCGCGGCTTCGCCGAACGAACGCGTTTTTGCGATTTCAACCGAAGAAATCGAGTTTTTATAGCCTTCCGTAACAAATCTTCTGCCCTCGCCAACCGTTAGCGGAGCCTCGCCCTCGCCCGAAAGCAAGCCGAAAATTCGCATTGCGGCAGGCAGACCCGCAAGCATCGCATGGCGTTTGTTTTCCTTGAAGAATTCGCCGATTCGGCGCGGCGATTCCGAAAACACAACCCTGCCGCTATCCATTAAAATCACCCTATCGGCGATGGGAAACACCTCTTCGAGCCGATGCTCGATCATAACCACCGTCAGCCCGAGCTCGCGGTTGAGCTTTTTAACGGTTGAAATGAAATTTGAGGCAGCGATCGGGTCGAGCTGTGCGGTCGGCTCGTCAAGAAGCAACATCTTGGGTTGCATTGCCATTACGGATGCAAGGTTAAGCAGCTGCTTTTGCCCGCCCGAAAGCTCGCTTGTTTTTTTGCGAAACCAATCGGCGATGCCGAAATAGCTTGCCATTTCGGCAACGCGGCGGCGAATTGTTTGGCTGTCGAGTCCCAAGCTTTCAAGCCCGAACGCAAGCTCGTGCCAAACGAAATCGGTTACGATTTGGCTTTCCGGGTCTTGAAGCACAAATCCGATCTCGCTTGCCGATATGCGTTTGTTAAGCTTTTCAACCGATTCGCCGTTATAAATTATCTCGCCGCTTATTTTTCCGAAGGGCGCGATCTCTTTTTTTATAAGCCGCAAAAGTGTGGTTTTTCCGCAACCCGATTCGCCGCATATAACGGCAAACTCGCCCTCGTTAACCGAAACGCTTGCGCCGTTCAATGCCATGCCTTCGGCTTCGGGATAACGAAAGCTCAGATCTTTAATTTCCAAAACAGCCATTGCAAGCCCTCCTTTAAAAACGGTAACGCACAAAGCAACGAAAACGCGACTGTGCCGATAATTCCCTCTGCGCTTAAAGCGGCAAACGATATTTGGGGATAAAACTCAAACCCAAGCGCTCCGTTTGCCGAGCAATAGGCGAAAAGCGTGCCGAGCGCAACGGTTGCAAGCAAAAACACGGTATCGCCTTTTTTGAATTCGAACAGCGAAAAGCTTGTTCTGCCGCCGAGCCCGAAGCCGCGCGCCTTCATTGAAGCGCCCGTTTCAACGGCGCCCTCGAGCGCATCGGTCATCAGCGCCGAAAACGAGCGGATCGAGCTTTTCATCCTATCGGCAAACGAATCGGAAGAAAACATTCCCATCGTTTTCTGTGCGGCAACTATTTTTTTGTGCTTACGCCTGAAATGCGGCAAAAACCTTAACGCCGACGACAACAGCAACGCAAGCTTCGGCGATATTTTGCCGAAAAGATAAAGCAATTTTTCTTCGGTGAAAACGCTGTTGAAGCATTTGAACCAAAACACCGTTGCAACGAGCATAACCGCGATATCAACGCCGAAAAGCAAAGCCTCGAGCGTTATCGGGTTTGAGTTTAAAAAGAACAAAACCGTTGTTCCGTTATGAGAAAACAGCGGATTTGAAGCCGCAACGGCAAAAAACGCCAACAGCCAAAAGCAAAGTTCCTTTGCTTTTATGCGCTTTTCAAGCCTTAAAAAGCAGGCAACGCCGAAAACAAGCGCAATAAGCTTTATGAGCGGGCTTTGAGAAAACATCGCGCCAACGGCAACCGATGCGAAATAAAATGCCGAAACGACGGGGTTCAGGTTGGAAAAGGCATTCATTTCTTTCCTCCCCTGCCGTTTTTGGCTTTCGGCACGGCTTTAAGCCCCGCCGCCTCAAGTGCACGCGGCCACGGGCCGAGAAACGCTTTTATTCTCGAGCGCGTAACCTCATCGAAATCTTCTTTTTTGGGTAGTCTGCCAACCTCCTTCGACTTTTCGAGCAGTCGTTCAACTGCCCAAAGCTTTTTTTCGTCGAGTGTCAACATCCATACACCTCCGAATCCGCCCGATCGAGCGCAATTAAGCCCTCGACGAGCAAAAATAAAACTTCCCGACCTTTTTTCGATCGGGAAGTGCAACGATTTTCGGCACGGCAAAAACACCTTGGATGCATTCTTTTAAAAAAACAAAAGATGCAAGCCAAAGTTCGCATTGCGGCGATAAATCGGTTGCACCCTTCACACCAAAGGCCGTGTTAAACCTAGGATATCAAAATATCCAAAAGACACGGCAGGTATCCTGACTTATGACCCAGCGGTATAAACCGCAAAAAGAGCACGCCTTCTCAGGCAAGATCGCCCAATGACATATTGCGCTCACGTCTTGTCAAATACAGTAATGGCGGTTGTTCCGGATTCGAACCGGATTCCCTTTTGCATTTACTCAGCTAACAACTTTTCAAACCGTATCTTTTATATCATATTTGGTTTTGTTGATTTTAACATATTATTCCCCGTTTTGCAATAGGCTTTGAAAATTTTGGTTTTTAATAAGTTGACAAGCGGGGCTGTATGTTGTAAAATATAAACACTATAAACCTTCGGAGGCGTTTTAAATGGCAAAAAGAATTCTTGTTGCAGGCAGCTCGAATATAGATTTTCTGCTTTCAACACCCTATATTCCCGCGCCCGGCGAAACCATAATTTCAAACGGCAGCTATGCCTTTGCCCCCGGCGGTAAGGGCGCAAACGCCGCTGTTGCCTGCGCTTCGCTCGGCGCCGAGGTTGTTTTTTGCTCGCGCGTCGGCGACGATGCCTATGGCGACCGCCTTGTTGCGCTTTTTAACGAGCGCGGAATCGACACGCGTTATATTAAGGTTGACCGCGTTGAGCAAACCGGTCTTGCCGTTGTTATGCTTGAAAAGAACGGAACCAACCGCATTATCGTTTACAGCGGCGCAAACAAAAAAATAAACGATTCCGACGTTGAATCGGCATTCTCATGCTATCCCGATGCGGTTCTTACCCAATTTGAAATAAAGCCCGATGCAGTTATTGCCGCCGCGCTTTGCGCCGCCGAAGACGGAATTCCCCTTTTTGTTGATGCAGGCCCCGCAACTCCCGATTTCCCGCTTGAAAAGCTTGAAAAAATCGAGGTTCTTTCCCCCAACGAGACCGAAACCGAGATCCTGACCGGAATTCGCCCCAACACGCTCGAAAACTGCCTGCGCGCTTCCATTGCGCTTTGCAACCGCGTTGATACGAAATACGTTGTGCTAAAGCTCGGCGCAAGAGGCTGTTATATTTACGACGGCAAATATTGCGATCTTGTTTCGCCGTTTGAGGTTCCCGTTGTTGACACAACCGCCGCAGGCGACATTTTCACGGCAGCGCTAACCACCGAATATTTAAAGAACGGCGATATTCTTGCCGCCGCAAGATTTGCAAACGCGGCAGGCGCGCTTGCAACCACAAAAACCGGCGCCATCTCTTCGGTTCCGACCATTGAAGAAATAAATAAGCTTCTTCTCGGCGAATAAAACGAAAAACGGTGTGTTTTGATTTAATCACACCGTTTTGTTTTTTATAGATATAAAGGTCTCCCGAATTAACGGGAGACCTTTTTTTAATACTTATTTATCGTATTAGTTGAACCAGCCGGTGCCGGGATAGATAACGGTATCACCTTCGCCGGTGCCGAGGGAGGGGAAGTTTACGTTGTAAACGTACTCGTAGCTTCTGGAGATGGTGTCATCAGCATAGATAACGTTAGTGTCATCCATGACGAATGCACGGAAGCTGATTTCGTCATCCATACCGTTGTAAGGAATGTTAACGATGGTTACATAGAACTCGAAGGACTCGTAATCAACGAATTCCTTGGAGGAATCCCAACCAACGATACCGCTTGCGGAATCGGTGAGAGCGCCTTCGGTTTCGAGGGTGAGCTCAGCGCCGTCGAGGAAACGGGTGGGATAGAATACGATACCGAGGTCAACAACGTTTTCAACTGCCATGTCTTCAAGGTAAGCTCTTTCATACTTAGCGCCGAGACGAAGTGCGGGGGTTTCAACGTTGATCTTTGCGCCGAGGGTGGTAACGGGCTTCTTGGGATCGGAAATAGTTGCGGTGTAAACGTCGCCGGTACCGTTTACTATGGTTGCGAGCTCGCTGTCGTTACCGTCGCGGCCGGTTACGTTGCTAACGGTTACGGAAGCCTCTTGGTCAACTGCTCCGATTACGTTAAAGGTGAGCGAGATCTTTACGGATTCGCCAACGTTAAGGCAGTCATCAGATGCGCCGGTGTCATCCCAGTTACGACCTCCATCATCGGGCATGAGAGAAACCTTATAGTAGCCGTTTGCGATTTCGGTGGATCTAATAATGTGTTCCCATTCTGCATTGCCGGGGGTGGTTATGAAACGAGAAGCATCGCTGGTGCCGGTCTGATTGTAGTTAGCCTGGAGAAGAGTGGGATCGAAGGTTACTTCGAACTCGATAAGAGCGAGGGGAGCATCGCCTGCGAGGTCGTCAACCTCGAAGAAAACCTCGATGGTATCGCCAACGTAAATCTCAGAAGAGGTGTTGGTGATATCAACGGTGAAGGTTGCTGCTGCGGAAGCGGGAATAACAGCAATTGCGGCGAGCATTACAGCCGCAAGAAGCACTGCAAAAATTCTTTTCATTTTGTCCTCCAAATATGTTTTTGTTTATACAGATACATTCAAATAATAACATATATCTCTCGACTTGTCAACTGCTTTTTATGCAAAATATCAAAAAATACAGTCGATTCACATCTGTTGCTCTGCGGGCAGGATCATCGTTATCGCGCGAGGCTTCACCGCAACGACGGGATTGCGCATTTTATGTATCTCGCCATCAAGGTTTAAATCAACGGGAGAATCCGAAACTATCTGCATTTTTTTGCATTTCTTATATGCGAGAATATCCTCGTTGCCCTCGAAATATTCACCTGCACGGAATTTTCCCACAAGCTTTAAAAACCTTGCGCGCGAAATACTGTCGATCTTTATCAAATCGAGATAACCGTCGCAAAGGTCGGAATAAGGCGAAGCCTTAAAGCCGCCGCCGTAATATCTGCCGTTTGCGGCAATGGTGAAAAGATACGGCCCGTCGCCCGTTTTGCCGAACGGCTCGTCGTCGGCAAGCACGGTGAAATAGCTTTTCATGCTTGAAAACAGGCATTTAACAAGCGAAAGCTTATAAGCCGCGCTTCCGCTCACCAAAGGAAGCTTCTTAAACTTTTCTTGCCCCTTTGCAACGGCGGCATCATAGCCCGCCGAAATAATATTCAAGCTGACGCGTTCTTTCTTTGTCGATATCTCTTTTGCAACCAGAATGTCAATATCAATGCGCTCGCCGCGAAGCTGTAAGCGCAGATCGCGAAACCGCTCGGCAGGAATTTCAAAGCTTTTAACAAAATCGTTACCCGAGCCTACGGGCACAACACCGAACGCACAGTTTCTGCTTCCGCTTCGATAAATTCCGTTCACGACCTCGGAAAGAGTTCCGTCGCCGCCGCAGGCATAAACGCAAACGTAATCCTTGCAATGCGCTCTTATATAGCGCTCGGTCTCTTTTTCGGCGGAACGCGGAGCATCGGTTACAAATACATCATACGGCTCGCTGATTTTCAGCTTTCCTATCGCCGTTTTTATCGCTTCGGTTATATCCCTTCTGCCTGCCGCAGGATTCAATATAAACAAATGCCTCATTCTTGTTTTTATATCTCCCTACTTCTTTTCTATACTGTAACGTTCTCGTCATCATCAAAAGCGCTTACGCGCTCGATTGAAAACACACGGTTTTCAATCGGTTTAGATGTCCGTGCGCTCGCGCCTGCGCGCTCGCTTCGCGTGCACTTGCGGACATCAGCGGTGTTTTTTTCATTGGGGTCCCCGCAAAACGAAGTTTTGTGGGGTTAAAAGGCACATGTCCCCGAAAAAACTTTATTTTATATCTTATTGCTTCTTTTCTATACTTTTTCGTTCTCGTCATCATCAACGGTAGCGTTACGTTTTTTAGGTTGATTCAAATTTGGACTTTTTTGTTACCTTTTTATACGACTTTTTTGTTACCTTTTTATACAATTAAAATCCATTTTTCGCAGAAAAATGTACCTTTTCCATTCTTTATTATTTATTATTTATTATTTTTAATCGCTTATTTTTGGGCTTTTCCCCTTATAAACCTCGCCGCCCTCAAGCGAAGAAAGGGCGATTATATCCTCAACCCTTTTCGAAAGCGTAAACGCCGCCTGTGTTTCGGCGCTTTTTTCAAGCGCGGTAACCGGTTTCGTTACTATTTCGATTCCGCAATCATTCTTAATGCCGCGCAGGATCTCTCTTCCGATTCCGTCGGCGGCAAGAACGCAGGTGTAAGGCGGCAGGCGCTTTACCGTTTCGCTTTTTATTCCGAAAACAAGCGAATTCACCGCGCGGCGCACTCTTGCGGCGGTATAGCTCTTATCAACGCACAGCGAAACGAGCTCATCGACGCTAAGCACCTTGAACGATGCGGCGATTACCTTATTTATAAGATCGCGCGGCGCGGAATAGAGTCCATCTTCAATTTCCGAAGCGTTAAGCGAGCGAAGCGTTCCGATAAAAAACGAATCGAGCCGAGCAGGCTCGCGCGGAAAATCAAAGCCGAGCGCCGATTCGAAAACCGCCCTGCTCTGCTCGGGCAGCTGTCCAAGCATTGCCTTTCCGCTTGAAAGAGCACGTATCTGTGATGAAGAAGGCAG
>JAFSGD010000005.1 GCA_017434845.1 Clostridia bacterium | reverse complement strand
TTGCCGTTGAGAAGCTCGAGCTCTGCAATGTCATAGAAGAGGTCGAAGCTTACGGTGCAAAGTTCTTTTGCGGTGATGTTCTTGATAGAAACAACAACTTCGATTTCAGAGCCTGCTTCGTATTCAGCGGGCATATCGATAGCAACGTCATAGAGCGTGTCTTCGTTAGCTTCGCCCATTGCGTTCTTGATTGCTTCTTCGGTAGCGTCAACTTCGGGAACAACGGGTTCGTCGTCGTCAACAACGATTTCGCCAAGCTTAAGAGCTTCTACGTCAGCGGTAGCGGCATTGTCTGCTGCCCACTTGGTGTAGGGGAAGTTAGCGTTCTTGCTGTCATCGGGAGTTTCAACTGCGGGATAGAGAAGCTGGATGTTGTCGACGAGGTCGCCGTCAACAGACTTCTGACCTGCGTTGAAGAAGTAATCGAAGCCGTTTTCGCCGCCGAATTCAGCGAGATCAACGCTGAGCTCGAACTGAACCTTGCCGTCAACTTCTTTCATGGTGCCGACAACGGAAGAGTTTTCGATAAGCTGAGCCTTGTTGGCTGCGAGCTCGGTGTTCTTCTTGCCTTCAGCAACGATCACACCGTCTTTGGTGTAAACGTCATAGAAGTGGGTGTAAACAGTAGCTTCTTCATTGGTATTGAGCCAGAGACGGAGCTTAGAGCCGAAGCCGCTGCCGTCGATCTCGGTGAGAGCAGCATCGTAAACAGCTGCAACATAGAGTTTTTCGTCGTCGGTGCGCATCTGGAACTTATAGCCGAAGTCCTTGCTGGCTTCAACCTTCATCGAATCGATGCCGCCCTGGAAAGCTGCATTGTCTTTGTTAACAACGGTCCAGCCGTCTTCTGCCCATCCGTTATCATCAAGGTCGCCGTCAACGGTGATCTCTTCTTTAACGGTAACGGGAGGCTGAACTGCGCCTTCAACGTATTTAGCGTATTCAGCGGTGCAAACGTATGCATCGTCATACCACTTAACGTCGGGAGTGGAGGTGGGGATGGTCTGACCTTCAAGGTCAACGCCCTTAATAACGATCTTGTCGCCGACCTGCCAGGTCTTAACGTCGTTGATCATGTTTTCGCAGTTGGGCGAGGTGTAGTCGATATCATCGGGATTGCCGTAGATAGCGGCATAGTTGTTACCAAAGTTGAGAGCGTAAACGAAGCCGCCTTCGGGAATTGCCTGAGCAACGCCGGAGCCGTCGGGAGTACCGTCGGAAAGGCCAACAACTTCATAAACGTTTTCAAGACCTGCAACAGGAGCGAGAGCAGCGTGGATCCACCAAACAGCGCCGGTGTATTCGGTTGTCATGATAACGCCCGAGCCTTCAACGGTGTTGTCGTTGAAGTGGGTGAGGAAGAAAGGCTTCCACTCGAGTTCAACGGGCTTGCTTGCCGCATCAGGATCAGCATAAACCTCGAATTCGTTTGCAAAACAGAAAACGCCGTTGAGGTCAACCGTGAACTTAACGTAGCGGGCAGAAACAGCGTTGTCGAGAACGATCTCGGTCCAGTAGGATGTAACGTTGTGTTCGGAGCCTTCGCCGGTTTCCTTGAATGTGAAACCGCCTACTTCGGTGTAATCGGTGCCGTTTTCGGAAACCGAAACGGTGATGCTTTCGGGAGAAGGAACGCCGTTTGCAAAGTGGTTGCCGAGGTGAGCACGGAACTTGTTGATGCCGCCTACAACCTCTTCAAGGTCGATAACGAGCTCGCCGATACCGTCGGGACAGTTGACGAGAGATGCATCAGCGGATTGGTTAAAGTAAAAACCAAACCAGTTTTTGGTGGTTCCGAAGGTGAGCTCTTCTTCAGCCACGCCATCGGTAAGATTTGCGTCGTAATCGGAGGACTTATCAGCGCTGATATAGCCGTGTCCGTTGCCGGTTACGGTGTAGCTCTTGCCCTGCGAAACGAGGGTGCTCTCTGCCGATGCAGAAAGAACGAACGCCGCGGGAACCACGAGAAGAGCTGCAAGAAGGATAGCAATAAATCTCTTCATGGGGACAATACTCCTTTATAATTATATTATGGTAACATAAATATATCACAGCTTAAGCGATTTGTAAATAGTTTTTTGCAACAATATATATTTTTTGTAGGATTTCACAACTAAGAAGCAAAGCCTTCGAACAGCGAGCTGTCGTTGCTGAGGAAATAACGCTTTATAAGCATATAATCGTGCGCATCGACGCTCTTGCTTGCGTTAACGTCGGCGGCAATTTTTGCCGCTTCCGAAAGGCTGAAGCTTCCAAGCACGGCGCGCCGAACGATCAAATAATCGCCGATATCGAGAATTCCGTTTTGGTTGGTGTCGCCCGCAAGGCAAACAAGCGCGCTGTCAACGGTTTTGCCGTTAACGTTAAGCGAAACGAGCGTTCCCGTCGTTATAACCGTATCTTCAACCGCCTCCTCGCCCGAGGGAAGCACAACGCTTATGCTTTGCTTATCGAAATATTCCGAAAACGAGCCCAGCGTTGTTTTCCATGCCGCCGCGCAAATATATCCGTTTTCGTTGCGAACGAACACCTCGCCCGAGGGGGCGATCGCCTTGCGCGAATAGAAGGTTGTGTATTCAAGGAAGACCCAGCCCTCTGTGCCTTTATAGCTTGTTTTGCCCCAATAATCGGTCGTTTCGGTAACCTCAATGACCGTTCCCTTGGGGATAACGCCGAGCGAAGCGGTTTGGGTGTTCGAGCCTGCGCGCAGGTTGAGGTTTGCGGTCAGCTTATAATAGCCAACCTCTTTTTCGGTCAGTATCTCGCTCGAATCGGGGTAATCATAGGGCATATTAACGTAAAGAATGCCTGCCGACGCCGCGTTTGCAAACTGCGCCCAGGTATAACGCCTTGTCGAAACTATGCAGGGCGAGCTCGAAACGCCGTCGCCGCCCGCGTTGCCGTGATAGATAACGATAAAATCATCGCTCATTGTTAAGATCGAAACCGAATGGCCTGCCGCAAGGCGAACGTGCGCACCCGTTGCCGCCTTTGTTAAAAGCGCCTTAACGCTGTTTGCGGTAACCGCGCCGCGCGAAAGTGAGCCGACGCTGTAATAAAGCGAAGAATTGGTTGAATGGTCGATAAAGCCGAAGCATTTCCAGAAAACCATTCTTGCAAAGGCAAAGCATTGCGCGCCGAGCAGGTCGATTTCGCAGGTTGAGCTCTTGCCCGTCGGATAATAGCGCATACAGTTGCAGTTTCCAACCGATTGAATGCAATAATTAGAGCTTGTGTTGTGGCAGGTGCAAGCCTTGCCGTTTTTTGAAAAATAGGTTCCGGGCATATGCTCGGAAAGCGGAAGCGTTACCTTGCCGACCTGAACGTAGGGACCGGTGTAATTCGAAGCCGTGGCGGCAACCGCTTCGTCCGCGCCCGAGGCAACGTCGCTTTCGGGCTCAGAGCCGATCTCGGCATCGAAGAAAACAAATTCGCTTACGCCCTCTTCCCAAATCTCGTCGCCCGTTTCTTCAATATATTTATAATCGGGGTTATTTTTAGCCCAGCGAACGGTGTTTTCGCTTTCGGGAACAAAGCCCGCAATGCCTTCTCGCGTAAGCAATGCCGTTTCTTCATCGCCGCAAAGCGAAAAAACGGTGTTGCCGAGCAGGTAAAGCAGCTTGTCCTCAAGCACGTAAAGGCATTTCGGCTCGCTTTCGAAGGATTTTACCTCGCAAAGCGCGCTTCCGTTGGGATAGCATTGCATTATTGCGTTGCCCGAAACGAACCAAAGCATATTTTTGCAATAGTTAAGATATTTTGCGTCGAGGTCGGCGATAACCGCGGTATCGCCGTTTTCAAAGCGGAAATAAAGCTTTTGGTTTTCCGAAAAGGCGATTCCGCCGTTAACGTCAACCGCCGTTCCGCCGAAAAGAATTCGGTCGCCGAAGGAATATTCCTCTGCTTCAACCCGCGTTTCCGAAACGCAAAGCGGCATTGTGCCGAGAAGCACCACCAAGCATATTAACAAAGAGATCGCTTTTTTTAACATAAATTCCTCCGAGCGGTTTTATGTTTACATAATATCATAATTTTATGAACATTTCAACAACTTTCGGCGTTATATTCCAAAAAACGACACTTGAAATATATGGCAGGATGTGTTAGTATTTAATCAGAATCTCTTTGGAGGCTTTGTATGAAAAAAAGGCTTTGCGCGCTGTTGCTTTTCTGCGCTTTTTTGATAATTTCATGCTCCTCGGCGGCCTCTGCCGAGGCAGGAATAGATTTCGAATACCCCGCCGAGCATCTTTCGAGCCAATCGACGCTTCAATCGCTTGAAAGCGCGGTCGACCTCGATGCGCTTGAAAGCTATCTTTTCGAGCAGTTCAAAACCTGCCCCGATTATATTGATATTTCGTCGTTCGGCTTGGATTATGATTATTCCGGCGCTCTCAAGAATTTTATATGGGATGAAATGTACGGCGCGTTTCAGATCTATGCGCTCGGAACCGCGCCCTCGCTCGACGGAAGCATTATCAGCGAGGTCTATGCAACCTATCGTTACGATGCAGAAACCTATAATTCAATGTATGCCGAATGCGTTGCGCAGGCAGAAAAGCTTTTAAGCGGAATAAAAGGCAATTCGAAGCTTGCCGAGGTTGAAAAGGCGCTTCTTATTCACGACCGCCTTGCAATTCATTGCGAATACGATTACGATGCCTATCTTGCGGGCGCTCTTCCCGAAGAAGCATTTTATATCTACGGTGCGCTCGTCAGCCGCCAAGCCGTTTGCCAGGGCTATGCCGAGGCATACGGATTCCTGCTCGATATGGTTGGCATCGAAAGCTATATTTGCGAATCGGATACGCTTAACCATGCGTGGAATATCGTTTATATCGGCGGAAAGCCCTATCATGTTGACGTAACCTGGGATGATCCCGTTTGGGACGTTAACGGCAGAGTCGATCACGAAAATTTCCTTCGCTCTAACTCGGGCATTGCCGCAAGCGGCCACAACGCAAGCGATTATGATATGCCCGCGATCTACGGCGATTATGAAAACGCCTCTTGGATGTATAACACCTCGGAATACGTGCTGTTAAACGGCGAGATCTATTATATCGCAAAGGTGCAGGGCGGAACGAGCGGCACGCTTATGCGTTACAGCGACGGTGCCGTTCTTGCCGACCTTTCGGGCATGTGGATGGCAAGCGCCACGTCGTTTTGGAGGGGCAACTATTCAAGACTTTCAACCGACGGCAAATATCTTTATTACAACACCGCAAAGGCGGTTTACCGCTTCGACGTTGCAACCAACACCGCCGAAAAGATCTTCGAGCCCGACCTTTCGGCTTATGAAAATTACAGCATTTACGGCTTCCGCTATGAAAACGGCAAGCTTATATACGATATCTTCTCTAAAGCCAATTTCACCGCCGAAACCCCTATCGACCTTGAATATGAATACGTTGCTAATATAACGGGCGACGTTGACGGAAGCGGCAGAGTCGATTCGCTCGATTTGGTTATTCTTGCGCAAATGATCGCAAGCGGAAACACCAACGACTCCGCCGATATCAACGGCGATTCTGCGGTCTCCTCGATCGACCTCGTAACCCTTGCACAATTGATTGCATCTGGAGAATGAGCTTCGCAATGATTATTTTTCCGTTGGAAAAATATGATATATCCGCAAGCGGATATGATGAATGATGAATGATGTATGCCGACAGGTCGGCATATTAAGGAAAGTTTTTCTTCGAAAAACAATTCAAAAAACAAAAAACGGTGTGATTTTTTTGCAATCACACCGTTTTTTCAACGGAAAATATATAAACCGAATTACCGCACCTGACCGTTTCCTCTGATAACGTATTTATAGGTCGTCATCTCGGAAAGGCCCATAGGGCCGCGCGCGTGCATCTTCTGGGTCGAAATTCCTATCTCGGCACCGAAGCCGAATTCTTCGCCGTCGGTGAAGCGGGTGCTTGCGTTAACGTAAACCGCCGAAGCATCAACGCTGTTGCAGAAAACAACGGCGTTTTCGGGGTCTTGCGTAATGATCGCCTCGCTGTGTCCCGTTCCGTGAAGATTAATGTGATCTATCGCCTCTTCAAGCGAAGAAACCACCTTAACGGTGAGGATATAATCGTTATATTCGGTGAAATAATCCTCGTTTGTTGCGGGAGTTATATCTTTAAGAATCGCAAGCGTTTTTTCGCATCCGCGAAGCTCAACGTTATCAAGCCTTGCCCTAACCTTCGGCAAAATGCTTTCGGCAACGGCTTCGTGAACAAGCAGCGATTCGGCGGCGTTGCAAACCGAGGGACGGGAGCGCTTTGCGTTGTCGATAACGTCAAGGGCGGTTTTCTCGTCGGCGGTCGCATCGAAATAAACGTGGCAGTTGCCGGCGCCCGTTTCAATAACCGGAACGGTTGCGTTGTCAACAACCGAGCGAATAAGCGATTTTCCTCCGCGGGGAATTAAAAGGTCGATCTTGCCCTTGGCGCGCATAAGCGCGTTTGCCGTCTCGCGCGAGGTGTCGGTAACGATTCCGATGCATTCCTTGGGCAATCCCGCCGCCTTAACGGCATCGCCGAGAATGTTCGCAACCGCAATATTCGAGTTAATCGCCTCGCTTCCGCCTCTTAAAATAACCGCGTTGCCCGATTTGATGCAAAGCGCGGCGGCATCGGCGGTAACGTTCGGGCGCGCCTCGTAAATTATGGCGATAACGCCGAAGGGAACCCTTCGTTTTTCGATATTAAGCCCGTTGGGGCGAACCCAATGATCCGAGCATTCAAGCGGATCGGGTAGAGCAATAACCTTTTTGACCGCGTTTGAAATAGCGGCAATGCGCTCTTCGGTAAGAGTTAAGCGGTCGAGCATGGCTGTGCTTATGCCCTTTGCCTTTGCGTTTTCGATATCAAGCGCGTTGGCTTTTAAAATTTCATCCTTGCGCCCAACCAGCGCGGTTGCCATTTCTGCCAGCGCGCCGTTTCTTTGCTCGGCCGTGCTGCAACCGAGAACAAGCGAAGCCTTTTTTGCTTCCGAACAAAGCTTATCTAACATTTTATTCACCCTTTTTAACGTCAAAATAGGTTCCGACGAAATCGCCGTCGAAAACGTCATAGAGAATGTTGGGGTCCGAGCCGTTAAGAATTATCATGGGAATACCCTTTTTGGTGGTATAGCGCGCGCTTTCAAGCTTTGCCGCCATTCCGCCCGTTCCGCGTGCCGTGCCCGCGCCCGCGCCGAAGCCGAATACCTCGTCGGTAACCTCGGGAACGTATTCGATGAATTTTGCGTTTTCGTTTTTGCGCGGGTCGGAATCGTAAAGCCCGTTTATATCCGACATATTGATCAAAAGGTCGGCTTTGCAAAGCGCCGCAACCGAAGCGGCAAGGGTATCGTTACTGCCGATTTTTATCTGCTCGTTGGAAATAGTGTCGTTTTCGTTAACGATGGGAATTATTCCCTGCCCGATAAGAAGCTCGAGCGTTGTGCTTGCGTGTGCGCGAAGCTCGGGCTCGTCGATAACGCTTCGGGTAAGCAATATCTGCGCAATGGTGGTTCCGAGATCGGAAAAACGCCTTGCATACATATCGATAAGCTGGCATTGGCCAACCGCGGCGGCCGCCTGCTTTTGCTCGGTTGTAAGCGATGCGCGGTCAAAACCCGTTTTTGCAAGGCCGCAGCTTACCGCGCCCGATGAAACGAGAATGATCCTCTTTCCGCTGTTTTGAATGTCGGCAAGGCAGGTAACAAGCTTTTCAACCTTGCGAATGTTAATATAACCCGAGCTGTGCGTCAGCGTTGAGGTGCCGACCTTAACGACAACGCGCTTTATATTTTCGGTATTTATCTTCATATTTTATTATCCTTTGCTGTTGCATATTACTAAAATATCATTATAATATAACCATAGCGAATAATCAAGAGATTTTTACCGTTTGGAGTGTATAAATATGAAAAAAACGCTTATTCTTGCATCCGCCTCGCCGCGTCGGCGCGAAATCCTTGCGCTCGCGGGCTATGATTTCAAGGTTTTGCCCTCAAACGCCGAGGAAAAAAGCGGCGGTCTTTCGGCAAGCGGGCTGGTCGTGGCAAACGCGCTTGCAAAGGCGCGCGATATTTTCGCGCAGAACGTTGATTCGGTGGTTTTGGGCGCCGACACCGTCGTTGCGCTCGGCGATGAAATACTCGGCAAGCCAAAAAACGAAAACGAGGCAAAAGCAATGCTTGGGCGCCTTTCGGGAAGCCGACACAGCGTTTTAACCGGCTTTGCGGTAATTTCCGAAAAGGGCGAGCTTAGCGGCTATTGCGAAACCGAGGTTAAATTCCGCAGGCTTTCGCAAGAAGAGATCGATGCCTACGTTGCAACCGGCGAGCCGCTTGATAAGGCGGGCAGCTACGGCATTCAGGAAAAGGGCTGTCTGCTTGCCGAATCGGTCTCGGGCGATTTTTTTAACATAATCGGCTTGCCTGTTGCGAAAATTTATCCGCTTCTTGCCGAAAACGGCGTATTGCCCGAATGGTTCATAAGAAATTAGCATATTAAAGCAAAAAAGTTTTGGCCCTAATCTATTGACATATTATGTGCAAAATTATATAATATAGAAAAAATTGAAAGGGAGAATTAATATGAAATTCACAAAAAGATTATTCGCGTTCGTTCTCGTCGCGGTAATGCTTGCAACTTCTTGTGTGTTCGTTAACGCCGAAGAAAAGCCGGTTTATAATGCAACCGAGCTTGGCGAAGCGGTAACTATCGGCTCCGAGAAGGTAACCTATCAAAAATTCACCGTTGACAGCGGCGAAGCTTTCAGAACCGAAACGGTAGTTTCAATGGAATTTGACCCTGCCGACGGTTATATTCCCATGGTGTTCTCGGGCTATTCGGGCACCTCGGGCGTTCTTTCAACCCAATATGATCTCGCCGTTAAAAAATACGGCTATGACGTTGTCGGCGTTATCAACGGCGCGTTCTTCTCGATGGACTCGGGCAACGTAACCTACGGTAACTACGGTACCCTCAGCGGCATCGTTATTTCGAACGGCAAGGTTGCTTCCGCGCACGCGGGCTATGCCGATTCGGTTGTTGCCTTCGGCTCCGACGGCAGCATGAACATCGTCAGATCCGGCCTTGATTATAAGCTTTATATCAAGGGCGCCGAGATCAAAAACGGCATTTATTACATCAACAAGACCTCGGGCTCTAAGGTTGCGGGTAACTGGAACAACGGCTTCTATTACTACGATACCTCTTGCGGCAGCGTTTGCGATACCTATGCGGTTTGCCCCGGCTATGAGGTTATTTGCGAAAAGACCGAAAACACCGACCTTTGCGTCGGCACGACCCTTAAGGGTAAGGTTTTAGAGGTTAAGGAAAATTCCTACGGAGCTTCTATTGCCGATGATAAATACGATCTTTCCGATAAGTTCGTTCTCTTTGTTAAATCCTCCTCGCCCAACGCGGCTTACGTTAAAGACCTCGTTGCAGGCGATGCGATCAACATCGCCGTTAACGAAACCGTTGAGGCTTCCAAGGAAATCATCGAAAACGCAAACAGCGTAATTTCCAATGTTGGCTGGCTCGTTAAAGACGGCGTTGACCAAACCCACATCATGTCTACCATCGGCTCGCACTCGGTTACTCTCGCGGCTCGTTGGACTGCATTCGGTCAGAAGGAAGACGGCTCGTTCGTGTTCTTCACCTCCGAGGGCGGCTCTACCGGCGATACCGACCGTTCGATAACCCTTCGCGACGTTGCAAAATTCATGATGGACGCAGGCTGCGTTAACGTTATCCGTATGGATGGCGGCGGATCGAGCGCAATGTACGTTAAGGATACCGGCAGCGGCGAAGCGGGCTACGTTCAGTCCAGCTCCAGAGCAGTCGGCGACTGTATTCTCGTTGTTAAGAAGTCGAGCGTTAAGGATGAGGCTCTCGAATCCGCACTCCAAACCGCAATCGACGATGCAAAGGTTGCAATATCCGAAACCCCCAACGCCGATATCGAAGCTCTCGTCGGCGAAGCAGAAGCGCTTCTCGCTTCGGGCTCTGCCGTTTCGGGCGACGTTCGCAGATATATTCTCAAGCTTGCTTCCGCTCTTTCGGGCAAGCAGGATCTTGAAGCCGCAGTTCTCGCGGCAGGCACCGTTTCCTTCAAGGATTACAGCGAGCCTATTCTCGCGCTTCTTCGTGCCGCTTACGATAAGGGCAGCGCGCTTCTCGCAGATAACAACGCTTCTATCGAAGATATCGAAGCCGTTACCGTCGAGATAAACGAGCTTTTAACCTTTACCGGTGCAAACACCGCTATCGTAACCAAGGGCAAGAAATATACCACAACCGCACCCAACCGCAAGGATGGCTGGGATGATGACGGCGTGCGCCTTACCGATGGCTCTAAGGGCTCTGAGGATGGCGGAAGCACCAAATATGCGGGCTGGAACAAGACCTCGCAGGGCTTTGTTGAGGTTGTTATCGACCTCGGCGAAGCAACCGACGTTAACTATTTCCGCGCTTACGTAACCGGCGGCAACTGGGGTATCACCGCGGCAAATAAGATCAAGGCTTATGTTTCCAACGATGGCGAAAAGTTCACCGAAGTTGCTTCGGCTGATGAAAACGTGCTCGTCAGCGGCAGCGGTCAGTCCGACAACACTTGGTCCACCTACACTATCACCGCGGTTTCCGAAAAGACAAAGTCTGCGCGCTTCGTTAAGATCGAGATCTATGGCTACAACAACGGCTTTGTTTGGGCAGACGAGGTTGAGGCAGGTCTTTCTGCCGAGGCTGTAACCGATGCCATCAGCATCAACGGCTTCAACACCTCGATCGGCGCAGGCGATTGCTTCATCTTCACTTCCGCTATGGAAAGCCTTGAAGACAGCGTTGCAAACCTTAAATATACCGGCAACGTTCTCGCTAAATGGGATGAAGAGCTCGGTGCATACGTTGTTACCAAGGTTGTTCAGGGCAGCGGTTCGCTTCCCAAACAGCTTGCCGACGATGAAATCGTTATCGGTGCGCACGATTGGGAAACCGGCGTGAACGAAAACACCAATCCTCCCGCAGTTATCGGCAGTGCCGAGAACAAGAAGCTTGCTCTTAAGGCAAAGGTCGGCCAGATCGTTGAGCTTCACGGTATCGACGTTAAAACTCTTAAGATCGAGCTCGGCGCATACGTTAAGATCGTTGACAAGCCCGTTCCCGAATTCGTTAAGGGCGACGTTAACGGCAACGGAAGCGTTGATGCAAACGACTATGCTCTCGCAAAGCGTCATTGCCTTAAGACCTACACCCTTACCGAAGAAATGGTAATGCGTGCCGACCTTAACGGCAACGGAACTCTCGAAGCAAGCGAATATGCAATGATCAAGAGACACGTTCTCGGAACCTTCGTTATCAAATAAAGTTCGGGGATGTTAAAAAGTCGCAGATCGCAAAAAGACAAATTATTATAAAAACGCGTATCTGTACTTTATACAAACAACAAATAACCCTTTAAGGAAAGAAACCGAAGCATTTCGCTTCGGTTTCTTGTTTTTTATGTCTTTTTGCTATGAACAAACAGAACCGCTCGCAGTAGGTTACTACAGCTTCGGGTTCTGTTTGTCCATTCTGCACCTTTTTTCCTATCCCCGTTGGCGAGTGCTTTTTGATACGATGTTAAAAAGTCGCAGATCGCAAAAAGACAAATTTTATTAAAACGCGTATCTGTACTTTATACAAACAACAAATAACCCTTTAAGGAAAGAAACCGAAGCAAAATGCTTCGGTTTCTTATTTTTAATGCCTTTTTGTTATGAACAAACAGAACCTTTCTCAGCAGAAAAAACGGTGCGGCTGTTTGAACCGCACCGTTTTTATTTAATAATATTTGTTTTTCGAAGAAAAACTTCCTTAATATGCCGATTTATCGGCATATATCATTCATCATATTCGCTTGCGAATGCATCATGTTTTCCGATAGGAAAACATATCATTTCAAATAAAACATCCCCGCGTTTTATTTGATAACGAAGGTTCCGAGAACGTGTCTCTTGATAAGACCGTATTCGCTTGCTTCAAGCTTGCCGTTGCCGTTAAGGTCGGCGCGCATAAGCATTTCTTCGGAGAGCGTGTAGGTCTTAAGGCAATGTCTCTTTGCAAGTGCATAGTCTTTTGCATCGACGACGCCGTTGCCGTTAACGTCGCCCTTGACAAATTCGGGCTTTAGTGCTTCTATGCGCTCGCTTTCAAGCAATTCTCCGCAACGCTCGCAATGCTTTTCTCTCAAGCCTTCAACGCCGATCTCGGCTTCTTTAACGATTATCCAATCGCCTGCTTTGTGTCCGAGCGGCGAGGTTTCAAGATTTGTGTATTCGTCGCCGCAATGCGAGCAGGTGTGGGTGGTGTAGCCACGGTTTTCGCAATCGGGCTCGGTTACAACCGAATCGTAATCGTGTCCGAGCGCGTCGGTGTAATCGCTCTTATATTTGTGTTCGCAACGCGAGCAGGTGTTGGTGGTGTAGCCGCGGTTTTCGCAATCGGGCTCGGTAATAACGGGAATATAATCATGGCCAAGCTTATCCTGAAGCAGCTTGTTGCAGGTTTTGCAATATTGGCCTATTGTGCAGGTCGCATCGTTTTTGGGAGTATGTCCAAGCGCATCAACCTGCTTTTCGAAATATTTATAAGGACAACGAATACACCAATATTCAGTTCCGCCGTCTTTTTCGCAGGTGGGGTCTATTACGTAATAGGTATATTTGTGTCCCAGCTTTTCCTTTACCACCGCGTTGCAGGTGGTGCAGATCTGATCGGTGGTGCAGGTTGCCTTTTCGCCAAGCGTATGCCCGAGCTGATATTTAAGTATCTTGTTGCAAACGGTGCAAACCTGACTTGTTGTGCAGGTTGCTTCTTCGCCGGGCTTGTGTCCGAGCGCATCGGTATAAGAATCCTTATAGCTGTTTTGGCAAATCGAGCAGGTGTGGGTGGTATAGCCCTGCTTTTCGCAGGTGGGCTCGGTTACGATCGAATCATAATCGTGGCCGAACTTTTCTTCGAGAACCTTGTTACAAACTCGGCATATTTGATCCTTTTCGCAGGTTGCCTCTGCACCGGGCTTGTGTCCGAGCGGAGCCTTTTCGTTGCCGATATAAATATCTCCGCAATTCGAGCAGGTATAGGTGGTATATCCGCCCTCTTCGCAGGTGGGCGCGGTTACAGCGGCTTTATAGCTGTGTCCGATAGCGTTAATATCTTTTGTTTCATATTCGTTGCAAGCCGAGCAAACACGGCGCATTTCGCCCTTTTCTTCACATGTGGGGGCAATATATTCAAACCAATCGCCAAAGGTGTGTCCCAATGCGTTAAGAACGTTGGTCTCGATCTTTCCGCATCTGCCGCAGGTTCTCTTTTCGGAGCCGGCGGTTTCACAGGTGGGGTCAACAACGGTCAACCATTCGTTAAAGCTGTGTCCGAGCGCAACAAGCTCTTTTTCCACTTTAACGCCGCAACGCTCGCAGTATCCGAACGCCAAGCCTTCGTAAACGCAGGTGGGATCATAAGAAACCGTCCAGCTGTTGCAGGTGTGTCCGAGCGGATTGATAAATCCGTTGCGTTCGGTTTCGCAGACGTTGCATCTTTCCCAATAGGTTCCCGTCGAAAGACAGGTGGGTTGCCTTGTAACCTTATATTCACTGCGCGAGCAGGAGGTGTGGAATTTCAAAGCGTTCAAAAGCGGGGTATTGTAGTTTTTCACGGTTACCTTTGACCAATCCGTGCTTGAGCCGCAATATATCGCGCTTGTCAAACCCGTGCAACCGTCAAACGCCGAACCGCCTATGGTTGTTAGGGTATTTTTGCAACGGAAAATGACCTTCTTAATATATTTTTCTTTATAAAACATGCTTGAAGGAACAACTTTAACGCCTTCGCCGAAGGTAACGGTAACACCGCTTGTCTCTGTGCCGATGCCGTCAAAAACGTCGTCGCCGTCCCAATATTCCAATTCGTCGGGATAGTAATACAATGCAGTTACGTTGGAGCAACCATCGAACGAATAGTGGTATAGTTTTTCCACGTTGGCGGGTATGGTAATGCTTGTAAAGCTTGTGCAATTTTGGAATGCGTAAGAACCAATGGTTTTAACACTTGAAGGAATGGTAATATTTTGAAGATTTGTGCAATCTTCAAACGCACAAGAGCCGATAGTTGTTATGGTGTCGGAAAAATTGACCTTCTTAATATATTTTTCTTCATAAAACATGCTTGAAGGAACAACTTTAACGCCATTGCCGAAGGTAACGGTAACACCGCTTGTCTCTGTGCCGATGCCGTCAAAAACGTCGTCGCCGTCCCAATATTCCAATTCGTCGGGATAGTAATACAATGCAGTTACGTTGGAGCAACCATCGAACGAAT
>JAFSGD010000049.1 GCA_017434845.1 Clostridia bacterium | reverse complement strand
TATCGGCGAGGATGCAGCCATTGCGACAGCTTTGGCAAAGGCAGAGCTTGAAATCACAAAAGAAGAGCTTACTTTTATCGATATCGAGCTTGATGCCGACGACGGCAAGGTAAGATACGACATTGAGTTCATCTATAACGGGTTCAAATACGAAATGACCGTTGACGCAGTTAGCGGCGAGGTATACGGCTATGAGGTCGAAGCGCCGAGAGGTCAGGAATCTTCCCTTCCCGAAAACAGACTTTCGTAAGAAGACGTTTTGAAGATCGCGCTTGAGCACGCAAAGCTCGCCGAAAGCGACGTTAGCGGCATTCACATCAAGCTTGATGAGGATGACGGACGATTTGAGTATGAGGTTGAATTCGTTTGCGGTTATGACGAATATGATTATGACATCGATGCCGAAAACGGAAAGATAATCAATTTCGACCGTGAAGGTGAGCATTGCTCGGCACCCGAGGTCTCCACCCCCGACGCAAGCGAGTTGATCGGTAAGGACGCAGCTTTAGCAGCCGCAATCAAGCACGCGGGCGTTGATTCCGCCAAGGTTTATGACGTTGACGTTGAATATGACGGCGAAAACCACCACGGCAATTACGTATATGAGGTTGAATTCAAATGCGGCAATACCGAATATGATTATGATATAAACGCCTTTAACGGCGAGGTTATCAGATACGAATCTGAAATCGACGATTAATTATAAAATAATAAAAAGAGCTTCTCGCGAGAAGCTCTCAGAGTGAAGACAAACTCGTTCTTTACGTGCTTGAAAGAACAATTCAAACAAAAAAACAACGCTTCTCGGAAACGGGAAGCGTTGTTGCATACTATAATGAATATGTAGTTATATTGTATTAGATTGAGAGCTTCTCGCGAGAAGCTCTTTTTTTATGCTTTTCAGTTATCCTGCGGGAAATCGAAGCCCTGCTCGCAGGCAAGCTTTGCGGATGCTTTAACCGCGGCAATCGTTGCATCGTCAAGCCTTGCGGTGTAGGAAATGCTTTCGATGTCGATATCAAAGAAGGTATTTGCCCAAACGCAAGCAATAAGATATGCACCTGCTGTTGAATGGTGGGAATTATCGGTGTGGTAAATTACGGCGTCGGGATATTTTTCTTCGCAAATAAGGAACGCATCGGCAACCGGGGCAACCTTGCTGACGTTATAATCCTTTGCAAGCGCGGTGTAGTTTTGATGGTGCTTATATGCGCTGTTGAGTCGGTTTGCAGGAACGTCGTTGGAGGAATAACGCTTATAGAGAAGAAGCTCGGCGCCGTTTTCCTTGATCATGGGAACGATTATTTCCATGGCGGGCTTGCTTTCGTTATAAGAAGCGTTGCTGTTGTCCTGAACTATAACATAATCGTATTTTTTGCTGTTGAGTCTTGCTCTTAAGAGCTTTCCGCAGTTTTCGTCGTTGGCGTCGGCAAATTGGCTCAGATAAGCGCCGCCGACACAGCAATAATCGACCTCGACGTTAATGCCCGAGGATTTGCAGATCGCCTTGAACTTATCGGGAACGTTGAAGAAATAGGTTGAACTGTTGCCAATGCACAGGAATCTTATCGGATCGCTTTGGTTCGGATATTCAAGCGCCTCTTGTGCGGGGATGCCGAAAGCCTCGACCTCGGAAACCATTATCCAGTTATTGTTACCTATGAAGCGAAATTCAACGTATTGAGCCGAAAGCGCACTATCGAGCGTTAGGGTAACGTCGGTTGAGCTTTTTTCGGTTGTATCAACGGATTCCGCGGTTCCTGCGCAATACCATTCGATGCCGTCGTTAGAAAGATATACCGACATGAATTCGGGTGCATCTATGCCAACACCGAGATGGTAGGCGGTTGCAACGTTCGCGGTGAATTTATCAAGATAAAACAGCTTGCCGAGGTCTAATTTTATGCTCGCATAGCCGTTTTCGACATATTTGCGCGCGTTTTTATTAAAGCCCGTAAAGGCAGGATCGGAATACTTTGCATCGTTTGCGGGGCGGGCGCCGTCGGTCATGGATTTATTGCCCTCATCGGGATAGCTCGGAGCGCTTTCGTCGGGATGAAGCCCGGAAAGCGTATAGCTTTTTCCAAGCGTTACGTTGGTATATGCCGGATCGTTTGATATTATTATCATGGGTCTGCTCTCCTCTGCTTCCGAAGAAGCGATCGATTCTTGTGTACTGCTTTCCTCGGCAGGCTCTTGGCAACCGTAAAGCGATGTTGCGAAAACCGCAAAAATCAAAACCGCCGCAAGCAGATATAACGATATTCTTTTCATGATAACCCCCTGAACGTTCTATATAGTTCAATTATATCACATTTTAAATACCTGTCAACCTGAAATCACCGAAACGTAAAAAGACCCTCGATAATGAAGGTCTTTTAGTTTATTTAGCCGAGATCGGGAGCGTCGAAAAATTCAATCTGCGGTGCATTGCAATTATCAAGCTCGCAAACGATTATCTCGTTTTTTCCCTCATTTAACAGAGGAGCGGGAACGTAAAGAGTTTTTTGCGGACCTGCGCTGTTCCAATATCTGCCGATATTGAAGCCGTTTACCGTTACGAAACCCTTTTCAAAGCCGCTTGTTTTAAGGAAGGTATCGCAAGGGTCTCCGCTTATTTCAAGAATTCCGCGGAAAAACGCGGGGCAATTCTCGTTTGTTTCACTTATCGGAGCAAAATCGAGCGAAGAAAGATCATCCATGGGAAGAGGATACATTTTCCAGCCGAAGAGAATTTGCTGACCGATTCTTGCGTTACCCGTAATACCCTTCGCCTCGCCCGCCATATCGTTACCGTAGTTGATTCTGCCGAGGTTTTCGATAAGAATATCGATCTTCAAAGCCTCGCCCGCCTTGCAATCGATTATTATTTCATCATCGCGGCGGTCGCGCTCCTTTATACCCTTAAATTCACCGTTTATAAAAATATGGGCACGGTCGCGAAGCGGATCGATTATAAGCTTTTCGGTTACGGGATAATCAATAACCGTTGAATAGAGCACAAAGCCGAAATCGGTTCCGAGCTCCTCGAAGCTTTTTGCAAACGGACTTTCGATCGGCGAAGAAAGAACGCTTACGTTACTTAAAAGAGGCGTATATTCGCTTAGAGCAAGCTTACCGTATGCCTTTTTTTCGCTGTTTTTGACGGTTAGCTCGGGAAGCTTGCCGAAATGCTTTTCGGCAACAGCGCGAACCTCGAAAAAGCGTTTTGTTAAATCGCCCGATTCGGTGAGCGCGGCATCGTAATCGTAGCTTGTTGTTGTAACCGTATATTTATCATACATGTTCGCGCCGTTGGTGAAGCCGAAATTGGTTCCGCCGCAGAACATATAGAAATTAACGTTTCCGCCCGCGGAGAGCATGCCGTCGAGCTGTTCGGCAACGTCATCGGGGGTTCGGCGGTGATGCGGACCATACCATGAATCGAACCAACCCTCCCAGAATTCGGAGCACATAAGCGGTTGGTTTGGGCAACGCTGTTTTATATAGCCGAAGCTTTCTTTCCAATGTGAGCCGAAATTACCTGTTTTTAACAGCTTTTCGACGGTTCCGCCGCCGAAGAAGAAATCGCTTGGGCCATCGGAAGTGAAAAGCGGAACATCGATTCCCTGCTCGACGTAATAATCGGCAAGGTGGTTTATATAATTATGGTCGTTGCCGTAGGAGCCATATTCGTTTTCTACCTGAAGCATTATTACGTTGCCGCCTTTGGTGATTTGGCGCGGACGGACTATTTCGAAAACCTTATCCAAAAAACGCTTTTCTTTTTCGAGGAAAAGCTGATCCATGCAGCGAATTCGCATATTGGGATAGGTTAGAAGCCACGAGGGGAGACCGCCGTAATCCCATTCGGCGCAGATATAGGGACCGGGGCGTATGATGCACAGAAGCCCCAATTCGTTTGCAATATCAATAAATTTGCCCAGATCGAGCCTGCCCGAAAAATCGAATACGCCTTCTTTTCTTTCGTGAAGGTTCCAGCAAACGTAGGTTTCAACGGTGTTGAAGCCGCATTGCTTTAGCTTTTCGAGGCGGTCGCGCCAATATTCAGGCACCTGACGGAAATAATGTATCGAGCCCGAAAGGATCTGAAAAGGCTTTCCGTTCAGCAAAAACTCGCTTTCGTTATACGAGAAGGTTCCCATCTTATTCCTCCGTTATTATAAAATCGCATTGGTTTTTAACGTTATAATGTGAAATGTAGCGTTCCTCGGCGGGTATCCACACCGACAAAAAGCTTTCCAACGCCTTTTCGCCGTTGCGGAAAAGTATGCGTTCCTTTTGCTTTTCGGGCGAAATATCGAAGAACAGCTTTATATCGGCATAGTCGCCGAGCGTTGAGCAGAGACAATATGCACCCTCGATGATATAGACCGAACAGGGTGAAATGATTTTTCTTTCTGTTATTGCGCCGCTTTTGCAATCGAAAACGCCATAGGAAAAGTTTTTTTCGAAAGCGAGATTATCTACTATTTCGTTCTTGAAGCGTTCGATATCGAAATTGCCCTCGAACTCAGAAAGCTCGAGCTCGCCCTTTGAATTTCGCGGACGGAAAAAATCATCGGTATGTATTACGGAAGCGCCGCACAGGTCGGCGAGCTGTTTTGCAAAGGTTGTTTTTCCCGAAGCGGATCTGCCGTCTATTGCTATAACAAAAGGACGTTCAAGAGAGCGTCCTTTCGACATTTCAACAAGGCGAAAAAGCGCTTCGGTTTTTTTACACGATTCTGCCATGCTTTATATTCACCAGCTCTTTGATGCGATTGAGAACCGAATAAGGCACGCTCATATTTCCCTGCCCTATTCCTATTTCGATATGGGGCTTCATTTTGGCATGGAAATCGGTTCCGCCCGAAATATCCAAGCCGAGCTCGTTTGCAAGGCTTTGGAAATATGACTGCATTTCGGGAGTGTATTCGTTATAATAACCCTCAATGCCCGAAAGTCCAAACGCTTTAAGCGACATTAAAAACTCGCGCAGGGCATTATCGTCAAGGCGGATAAGATGCGGATGGGCAACGAAGCTGACACCGCCGATAGAGTTTATAAGCTCAACTGCATCGGCTGCGGTCAGATACTGTGTGCCGTCATAAGCCGGCCTGCCGTTGGCGAGATATTTATCGAAGCCCTCTTTAACACTTGAAATAAATCCCTTTTCAACGAGCAGGCGCGCAAAATGAGCACGGCCTATTATGCCCGCGGGGGCAATTTCGAGAGCCTCCTCCATGGTTACGTCAAAGCCGAGCGCACGAAGCTTTTCGCAGGTGTTTACCGTTCTTTGATGGCGAACCGAGTTGATGTTTTGCAATGCTTCTTGAAGAATTGGGCTTTTATGGTCGATATAGAAGCCGAGAATATGCGTTTCGGTTTCGGATTGAACCGAAAACTCGATTGCGGGAACGACCTCTACGTTATATTTTTTGCCTGCCGCAAGTGCTTCATCTATGCCCGCGACGGTATCGTGGTCGGAAAGCGCGATCGCGCTAACTCCCCTTGCGCTTGCGTGAGCCACAAGCTCTGTGGGAGACATTGAACCGTCGGAGCAGGTTGAATGGGTGTGAAGATCGATGGTTTTCATTCGTTATCTTCTCTTATATAGATTCCTTTCAGACGCATGAAATGGTTTGAAAGCCTTATTTCCTTTTCGCCTTCGGCAGAATCGAAGAAATGATTGTAGCCGATCGTATCGCGATAAATTGCATGAGTTTCGGTTTTATCGGGCCAACGGATAATTACCTTTGCGCCCGAATCGAGAACAAGCTCGCCTACGAGATAGCTCATAAGGAATACACCTCGGTGAATTTATTTTCAAGGTATTCAACAAAGCAATCGGGATCGAATTCGCCGCACACCCTTTTGAAGAGCTCGGAGGGATCATAGAGACAGCCGAACTGCCAGATCTTTTCCTTGAGCCATGCGTTGATTTCGGTCAGCTTGCCGCTTGAAATAACGGCATCAACGTCGATATCCTTTTTCATTTCCTTAAGCATTTGGGCGCCGTATGCCGAGCCGAGCGCGTATGACGGGAAATAGCCTACGCTTCCGCCCGACCAATGACTATCCTGAAGCACGCCGTTTTTGTCATCGGGAACGTCGACGCCGAGATATTCTTTATAAAGGCGATTCCACTCGGAAGGAAGCTCTTTTGCGGTTATCTCGCCCGACATCATCTTTTTTTCGAGCTCGTAGCGAACCATAACGTGAAGCGCATAGGTAAGCTCATCGGCTTCGGTTCTTATAAGCGAGGGCTCTGAACGGTTTATCATCTTATAGAAGCTATCTTCGTTAACACTTGAAAGCTGTTCGGGGAATTCTTCTTTAAGGAACGGAAGAATAAGCGAGCAGAATGCACGGCTTCTTCCGATTATATTCTCATAGAAACGCGATTGGCTTTCATGAATTGCCATTGAAACGCCGCCCTCAAGCGAAGTACGGAAGAGCTCGGGCATGGAATTCATATCGTAAAGCGCATGACCGCATTCATGAACCACGCTGTAAAGCGAGCTTGCGAGATTGTCCTCGAAATAATGAGTTGTAATGCGGACATCCTTGCCGGTAAAGCTTATTGTAAAGGGATGTTCGGTTTCGCCGACCGTGAAATGCTTGCGATCGATATCCATGATATCAACGAGGTGCTCGGTGAATTTTTCCTGCTGAGCCTTGGGATAATAAGCTTTAAGGGGCGAATCGTCTATCTGCAAAGCCTTGCCCACACGCGCGATAAGCGGAACGAGCTTTTCGCGGAGAGCCGAGAAGAAGGCATCGCAACGCTCTTTGGTGAGACCGCGCTCGTATTGATCGAGGCAGACCTCATAAGGATCCTTGCCGGGATCGGTGTAAGAAGCAAAGCGCTTTAAGGTATCGAAGGTTTTTTGGAGATAGGGCTCGAACGAGGCGTAATCGTTATTTTCCTTTGCCTTATGCCACACAGCACCCGATTCGGCGATATGCATATTGAAATCGACCATTTCCTGAACGGGAATTTTGCGGGTACGGTCGTATTCGCGATAGAGCTCGGAGACCTTTCTTTGATCGATATCGGAAAGAGACGAAAGGTTTGCATTAAGAGTTTCGAGCGCTTCGATAAGCTCGGGCGCCGTGATAAGCTCATAGCTCATTCGCGAAAGCTCGCCGAGGGTTAAGGCGCGAACCTCAACGCTTCCCTCGGGGGCGACGGTATCACCGTCGTAATAGAGGATGCCGCTTGCGTGGTTGATTGCGGCGTTTGTATTTTCGAACGAGGCGATCTTTTGCAATGCTTCGTTAACTGTCATTGTTTTTGCTCCTTTAAATCAAACTTTTACCGATGCCCACTTGCCGCTTGCAAAGCGATATGCCGAAAATGCCAAGCGGACATATTGGTCGATAAGCAAAGATACCCAAGCACCGTAGAGCCCCATGCCGCAGGGATAGCACAAAAGCCATGCCATAAAGGGACGTATGGCGCCGATGCTTATAGCACTTGTGATTGCAACGAACTTTGTATCGCCCGCACCTCTGAGCGCGCCGTTATAGATAACCTGCGAGATCTGTCCCGGCGAGACGATTGCAATTATATATGTTATATTCCTTCCGACAGACATAATATATTCGAAATTTTCGTCTGTTGAATCGGTGAACATAAGCAGCATTAAGCCGCCGCACAGCACAAGCAAAAGACCGATAATGACCGACATACACAAGCCGATCCGCTGACCCGCCTTTGCAAACAGCGTTGCAAGGTCGGGACGGCGCTTGCCGAGGTTTTGACCGATAAGCGCGCTTGCGGCAACGCTTAAGCCATCGCCCGATGCAAAGGAAATGGTTATTATGCTCATGCAAATAGTGTGGGTTGCAAGCTCGGCGGTGCCGAGGTCGGCAACCATTTTCGCATAAACGAAGAAGCCGAAGCGCATTGCGAGCTGTTCGACACCCGCGCCGACGGCAACCCTTGCGATGGTTTTAATAAGAGATGCATTCCAGTGAATGATGCGTTTAAAGCTGAAGGTTAGATATTTGTTCTTTCCGAACAGCGAGAAAAGGCTCATCGAGAAGGACGCGATATTACCGATCAACGTTGCGATCGCCGCGCCGGTTACGCCAAGCTCGGGGAAAAACCAAATGCCGTTTATGAGAAGATAATTAAAGAAGATATTGGTTACGTTTGCAACGATATTGGTTCGCATCGAAATCTTGGTGTTACCGCTTCCGCGCTGAGCCGCGTTGATTATCAAACCGAACGAGGTGAACACCAAGCCAACCATGGTTATTTGAAAATAAGGGGTGGCAAGCGGGAGAGTTTCTTCGTTAGCACCCGAAAAAACGAGCAATGGCTCGGAGATTGCAATTCCCGCACCGCAGAGAACAACGGCAAGAACCGCAACAAGCCCTATTGCCTGCGAAAGACAGGCGTTTGCACCGTCGCGATCGTCCTGCCCTTTTCGGCGCGAAACTATTGCGGTTACCGCAATGCTTAAAGCAAAAAAGATCGCATAAAACAGCATTCGCGGCTGATTTGTTAAGCCAACCGATGCAACGGCAACGCTTCCGCAGGAGGAGACCATTACAGAGTCAACAAGGTTAACGAGACTCATAAGCATGGATTCAACCATTGCCGGCCAAGCTATTTTCAAAAAGCCCTTATAAAGCCCGCCTGTTAAGGGTATGTCGCCGCAAAGCGTTAATTTTTTTGACAAGGATTCGATAGAATACAAGCGTTTAAGCATTTTTTCACCGAAAACGAAAAAACAAAAATGTTAATTGTATTATGAATGATAAAGCTTTTTGGTTTGATAGCGCGGCTCGCAGGTGAGGTTTATTCCCAAGCGCTTTAAAAGTTTTTCATCGACTTGAGAAAGCAAGACCGAGGAATGCATTTCACAGCCCGAAAGCTTCTTTAGCTGATCGAGCGCGAGACGCGCGTTTTTATCGGTTACCGCACAAACCGAAAGAGCGATAAGTATTTCGTCGGTGTGCAAGCGGGGATTGTTATTGCCGAGATGCTGAAGCTTAAGATCCTGAATAGGCTCGATAACGTTAGGCGACATTAACAGCACGTTATCGTCGATGCCCGCAAGCGTTTTTAACGCATTGAGCAGCATTGCGCTCGATGCACCGAGAAGCGAGCTTGTTTTGCCGGTTACAATGGTTCCGTCAGGCAGTTCGATTGCCGCCGCGGGAGCTCCGGTTTCTTCGGCACGCTTATTTGCCGCAACGGTAACAACACGGTCGTCTGCCGAAATACCGAGCTGATTCATAAGTATTTCTATCTTATATACCGCAGAATCCTCGCCCATTCCCTTTCGCTGTTGGCAAAGGGCTTCATAATAGCGGCGGATGATCTCCTGCTTTGCGGCAGCACGGCAGGCTTCATCGTCACAGATAGCGTTACCCGCCATGTTAACGCCCATATCGGTGGGCGATTTATAGGGCGATTCGCCCTTGATGCGCTCGAAAATAACGTTGAGCACGGGAAAAATTTCTACGTCGCGGTTATAATTAACGGTTTGAACGCCATATGCCTCGAGATGAAAGGGATCGATGCAGTTGAGGTCATCGAGATCGGCAGTTGCCGCCTCATAAGCGATATTAACGGGATGCTTAAGCGGAAGGTTCCATATCGGGAAGGTTTCAAACTTTGCATAGCCCGATTCGAGACCGCGAAGGTGCTCGTGATAGAGCTGAGAAAGGCAGACAGCCATTTTTCCGCTTCCGGGGCCGGGAGCGGTTACAACCACCAAGCGGTGCGAGGTTTCGATAAACTCGTTTTTGCCGTAGCCCTGCTCGCTTACGATATGCTTAACGTTTGAGGGATAGCCCTCGATAGGATAATGCTTATAGGTCGTTAAGCCGAGGCTTTCAAGTCTTTTCTGGAATGCAACCGCGGCGGGCTGGGAATTATATTGAGTGAGAACAACGCTTCCTACAAAGAGACCGCAGGCACGAAAGGCATCGATAAGGCGGAGAACATCTTGATCGTAAGTAATACCGAGATCGCCGCGAACCTTATTTTTTTCGATATCGTTACTGCTTATAACAATAACGATCTCGGCTTCATCCTTCATTTCGGAAAGCATATCTATTTTTATGCTCGGCTTAAAGCCGGGCAGAACACGCGATGCGTGGAAATCATCGAAAAGCTTTCCGCCGAATTCGAGATAAAGCTTGCCGCCGAACTGGTCGATGCGCTCGCGGATATGGCGAGTTTGCAGTTCGACGTATTTTTCGCAATCAAATCCTTTTTTTATCATGACGTTACCCCACAGAGTTGATTATCTTATTATAAAGCTCGGGAAGCGAAGAGACGACCTCCCTGCCGGTTTGCAAAAGAGCCTTTTCGCTTTGGTGGCCGGCTGAAACGAGAATGCAATCGGAGCCGATGAACGATGCAACGTCGCAATCGTGAACCATATCACCTACAAAAACGGCTTCATTGGGATCGATGCCGTTTTGCACCAAAAAGGCACGCGTTCTTTCGGCTTTACTGCCCACATAGCAATCGGATGCGCCGATGACCGAAATGAAATATTTCTTTATTTCGCATTTTTGCAAAAACGGTTCGATGTGTTTATTTTCGCTTGACGAAAAGATATATTGCTTTATTCCGAGCGATGAAAACGCAGAGAGAACCTCTTTTGCGCCGAGCGAGAGCGGGCTTTCGGAAAGGAACGAGCGGAAAAGCGAATTGAACTCAACAGACAGCGATTCCATGGATTCCTTGGACATATCCATTACCTTTTCATAAAAGCGAACGATGGGAACGTCGATATAATCACGGTATTGCACGAAGGTTATGCGCGGAAGTTTTCTGTTATCGAGCATAACGTTTACGGCATTGCAAGCCGCCAAGGCATCGTCGAGCAGAGTTCCGTTCCAATCCCAAAAGATATGCTTATATTTCATAAACCCGTTTTTCTCTCCGAAATATTCTAAAATGCACGCATTAACACATATTAAATATTTTAGCACAAAGGGTTTTCTTTTTCAACAGTTTTGGTTAGGAAAAATTTCTTTTTTCAACAAAAAAACGCCATGCACAAGCATAGCGTTTTTGTTTGGTTATTTTTGCTTAAGAGCGCGCTCGAGCCAGATGGTTCCGATTTCAAAAGCATCGTAGAAATTCTTTTTCTCGCATTGCTTTAAGACCTTTTCGTTAAAGGAAACGTCTTCATCGGTGTTTTGTATCTGAACGAGGACCTTGGTGGCAACCTCGAGCTCGCCAACCTTTTTGGTGTCGAGAATGTTCATGAAAAGAATGAACTTATCATCGGGGTTACCGTAGAAGACATAGCGGCCTTGGCGAACCAAGGGCTTGCCCTTATACATTAATATTTTTTGAGCCATTGAACAGAATCAACCTTTCTTCTTGCTATCCGTGTTGATAAAATCCTCAACAAGCGTTTTAAGGAGCTCATCACGGTCGATCTTGGAAATGATCGCACGGGAGTTATTGTAGTTTGTGATATAGGTCGGATCCTCGGAGATAATATAGCCGACAATCTGATTGATAGGGTTATAGCCCTTTTCAACAAGCGAATCGTAAACGCTCTGCAACTTTTCGCGCATTGCCTCTTTATGCTGCTCCTTAACGGGAAACATTAAGGTTTTTTGCTTGTTATCAACTGCTTTTGAATTCTTGTCCTGCATTTTGCAACCTCCTTGGGTAAACATACAACACGGTTTTTATTATTATACAACAAACTTTTGTTCTTTGCAAGTGTTTTTTGAATAATCAATAACGAAGAACGATATTCTGCTCGGATTCGAGCTTTTTCAATATTTTCTTAACGCCTGCATCGGCCTCTTCATCGGTTAGGGTCTTATCAGCGAGGCGGAATACAAGTCTTACCGCAACGCTCTTCTTGCCCTCTTCGACACCCTTGCCGCTGTATACGTCGAACACGAACGCATCCTCGAGCGATTTGCCCGCATAGGAACGGATATCGGCAATAAGCTTGCCTGCTTCCTGATCCTTATCGCAGATAAGCGCAACGTCGCGCTCCATCGAAGGATAAACGGGAAGCGGAATATAGCTTCTTTCGGTTCTTACCGAAGCAAGAAGCGGCTCAACGGGGATTATTGCGGCGCAAACGCCCTTGGGAAGATCATAGTTCTCGCAAACGAGAGGATGAACCTCACCTATTCTGCCGATAACGGTTGCTCCGACCTTAATATCGGCGCAGCGGCCGGGATGGAAGGAGGGATCGTCGGTTACGGCAACGTATTCGCGGGAAGAAATATTTAATCTTGTGAAGAGAGCTTCGGCATCGGCGCGGAGCTCATAAAATCCGCCGCAATCGGGAGTGAACGCGAAGCAGAGCGATTTCTTTTCAACCGAAAGATCGCCTGCGCGGTAATAGAGTGTCATTATCTCGGACATTTTGCACTTTGAAACCTTGCGGCTTACGTTACGCGCAATTACCTCAAGCATGGAAGGTAACGGATGGGTCCTCATTACCGAGGTATCCTCGCCGAGCGGATTAATAAGGCGAATGAAATCGCGCAGCTCGCTTTCGGCAGGAACGTTGATCTTATCGAGCGAACGGGGCGAAACAAAGGAATAGGTGCAGCTTTCGCAATAACCGAGACCCGCCATTGCATCGTTGATGCGATAACGGAAGGCTTCGACTTCGCTTCTGCCGCCGAGATCGGCGTTGCCGAAGAACATTGTGGGCTCGATATTATCGAATCCGTAAAGGCGAACTACCTCTTCTGCGATATCGGCGGTGTTGATGATATCGGAGCGGTAGGGCGGAACGAGAAGACCGCCGTTTTGGTCGGGAACGAGCTCAACGGAAGCAAGAAGCTTATCCATTTCTTCATCGGGAATAGCGGTTCCGAGAAGTGCGTTGATGCGTGCGCGGTCATAAGCAACGACGCGTTCGTCGATATCCGCGTTATTGATATCTATTATACCCTCGACAACTTCGCCGCATTCGAGCATTTCAACAAGCTCTGCCGCACGGTCGACCGCAGGGAGAGTGTTGCAGGCAGGAAGACCCTTTTCGAACTTTGCCGAGCTTTCGGTTCGGAGACCGACAGCCTTTGAGGTCTTTCGGATGCTTTCGCGCGCGAAGTTTGCGCTTTCGAACACAACGGTACCGGTGGAATCGGTTATTTCGCTGTTTTCACCGCCCATGACGCCTGCGAGTGCAACCGCACGCGAGCCATCGGCGATAACGAGCATATCGGAGGTGAGCTTACGGGTTACGCCATCGAGGGTTACGATCTCTTCGCCTTCGGCGGCGTTGCGCACGTTGATCTCGCGGCTCTTGATATATTCATAGTCGAAAGCGTGCATAGGCTGACCGTATTCAAGCATTACGTAGTTGGTTATATCAACTATATTATTGATAGGTCTTACACCTGCGGCACGAAGCTTTGCGCGGAGCCAGAGGGGCGAGGGGCCGATCTTAACGTTCTTAACCACTCTTGCGGTATAACGCGGGCAGAGCTCGGTGTTTTGAACGTTAACCTTGATATAGTCGGATGCTTTTTTGGCATCGGGAGTTTCCTTTACCTTGGGACAAGGAATGTTTGCCTTTTCACCGAAGGTCGCGGCAACCTCACGAGCGATTCCGAGATAGGAAAGGCAGTCGGGGCGGTTGAAGGTGAGCTCGAACTCAACGACGGTATCGTTGAGAAGGCATACGTCGCGGATATCATCGCCGAGCTTGCAATCCTCTTGAAGAATGAAGATTCCGTCTTCGATCGCATAGGGGAAATCATGAGCAGTCAAGCCGAGCTCGGAAAGCGAGCAAAGCATTCCCTGAGAGAGAACGCCGCGAAGCTTACCTGTTTTGATAACCTTGCCGCCGGGAAGACGCGCACCGTCGAGACAAACGGGAACGATATCGCCCGCCTTAACGTTTTGTGCGCCCGTTACGATCTGAAGCTTTTCTGCCGCACCGACATCGATTTGGCAGATGATGAGGTGATCGGAATCGGGATGCGGTTCGGTTGACATAATTTTGCCGACAACAACCTTTTCTATATCACTGCCGAGAAGCTTATAGCCCTCAACCTTTGTGCCTGTCATGGTCATTCCGTCGCAGAAGGTTTTTATATCGGCAGGTATGTTTACATAATCTTTAAGCCAATTAAGTGATACTTCCATTATTAATTTCCTTTCGCTGATACCTTTTGATTAGAACTGCTTCAGGAAGCGAGCGTCGTTTTCGTAGAGAAGACGAAGATCATCGATGCCCGACATTACCATTGCAACGCGTTCTACACCCATACCGAAGGCAAAGCCCGTGTAGATTTCGGGGTCGATGCCGCCCGCACGGAGAACCTCGGGATGAACCATGCCGGAGCCGAGAATTTCGATCCAGCCCTCGCCCTTACAGAGACGGCAACCCTTGCCGCCGCATACGAAGCAGGAAACGTCAACCTCGGCAGAAGGCTCGGTGAACGGGAAATTATGGGGACGGAAGCGGGTTTTCGTTTCGGGACCGAACATTGTTTTTGCAAACAATGCAAGAATACCCTTAAGGTCGCCCATGGTTATGCCTTTATCAACGACAAGACCCTCGAGCTGATGGAAAACAGGGGAATGCGAAGCATCTGCAACGTCGCTTCTGTATACTCTGCCAGGAGAAATTATGCGGATAGGAGGTGTCATGTTGCGCATTGCTCTTATCTGAACGGGAGAGGTTTGGGTTCTGAGAAGCGTCGATTCGGTTATATAAAAGGTATCCTGAAAATCGCGCGAGGGATGGTCGGCAGGAGCGTTGAGTGCATCGAAGTTATTACCGACGGTTTCAACCTCGGGACCTTCTGCGACCGAGAAGCCCATGTCGATGAATATTTCGCTCATTCGCTGCATTGCGCGGGTTATGGGATGGATATGGCCCGCGGGAGAAGAAACGGGGTTATAGGTAACGTCGAGTTTTTCGGCAACGAGTGCACGCGCGAGCTCGGTCTTTTTGAGCTCGGCACCGCGGGTTTCGAGAGCCGATTCGATGCAGGCGCGAACCTCGTTTGCAACCGCACCGATAACGGGACGTTCCTCGGGAGAAAGCGAGCCCATTCCGCGAAGAATTGCGGTTAGCGCACCCTTTTTGCCGAGATATTTTATTCTTATTTCCTCTAACGAGGTTTCTGCGGCTTCGATTTCAGCCACAGCGTTGATCTTTATTTGTTCGAGTTGCTGTTTCATTATAATGCCTTTCCTATTCGAGATAATCCTTTAGTTTCTTGGAGCGGCTCGGGTGGCGGAGCTTGCGCAATGCCTTTGCCTCGATCTGACGGATACGCTCACGGGTGATATCGAACACCTTGCCGACCTCTTCGAGCGTTCTGGGTCTACCGTCTTCAAGACCGAAGCGGAGCTTAAGAACAGCCTCTTCGCGAGGAGTTAAGGTGTGAAGAACCTCGAGAAGATGCTCGCGGAGCATCTGATAGGATGCGGCATCTGCGGGAGCGGGCGTGTTATCGTCGGCAATAAAATCGCCGAGATGGGAATCTTCCTCTTCACCGATAGGCATTTCGAGCGAAACCGGCTCTTGAGCGATCTTTAAGATATCGCGCACCTTATCGACGGGCATATCCATTTCCTTCGCGATCTCTTCATCAAGAGGGTCTCTTCCCTTCTCTTGAAGCAGCTGACGCGAAACACGAAGAACCTTATTGATGGTTTCAACCATGTGAACGGGGATTCTTATAGTTCTTGCCTGATCGGCAATAGCACGGGTTATTGCCTGACGGATCCACCAGGTTGCATAGGTTGAAAACTTAAAGCCTTTACCGTAATCAAACTTTTCGGCAGCCTTCATAAGACCGAGGTTGCCCTCCTGAATAAGATCGAGGAAAAACATTCCGCGGTTAACGTAGCGCTTTGCTATACTTACAACGAGGCGCAGGTTTGCTTCGACGAGCTGTTGCTTTGCATAGAGATCGCCGTTGGACATTCTGTTTGCAAGCTCAAGCTCTTTTTCGGCGGAAAGAAGCGGAACCTTACCTATTTCTTTAAGATACATTCTTACGGGATCGTCGATGGAAACACCCTCTTGCGAGAGAAGTGTATCGACATCCTCGGTAACCTCTTCGAACTCTTCGTTTTCGAGCTCCTCTTCGTTTATATCGAAAACAGCGTTTGCGTGCTCGGTTGCAATATCAATGCCGTTGCGTTCGAGCGCTTCGCAAGCCTTTTCGATCTTTTCGATGGTAACATCGGCAGCGGCGAGAGCCGCAAGAACCTCGGCAACGGTTATTGTGCCCTTTTCTCTTGCCGCATCGATTTGTTCGACCGAAAAGGCCGACAGATCCTTATCCATTGTTATCCTCCTGTTTATTAGACTTTTTGTTTTTTATTTTTGACAAATATTCGTTTAGCGCGTTGAGCGGATCTTCTTCGATTTTTTTATCGTATTCGTTACGCTCGCGCAGTTCTTTAAGTGCTGCTATATGTGAAGTCAGCGCCGTTTGAGTTATATCTCCCAATTCAAGCCGCGAAGCGCGACAATTTTCGAGCGCGCCTATTTCGCGCGCGGTTAGCACACCGTCTTTTGAAAGAACGATTTCTCTGCCCTCGGCGAAATCCTCCTTGAACAGCGAAAATATCTTCTTGTTAAGCGCGGTTGCGAAATCCTCTTCGCTTAAGCTTTTTACAGCCTCGGGGCCGAAATCGCTTCTTATAAGAAGAAGACCGAGTATTGCTTCCTCGTGCGCCGCTTCGGAAGAAAAGCGCAACTTATCGGAATTGGCACCGCCGCCGAAGCCACTTTGCTCGCGCAGAGCATTTCGCACCTGCTCTTTTTTAGCTTTATTGTCGCGGCGTTTATATTTGCTTTCTACCTCGGTGCGCAAAGATTCGGCGGTTAGCCCAAGCTTTTCTGCCGCGCGGGAGGCATAGACCTCGCGCTCGGGGCGAGACGCCAGTTCCGCAATGAACGAGGTTATTTCGGCAACGGCACGAAGCTTTTCTTCGGCAACCGAGATATCGAAGCGCGAGATTATCTCTTCGATGCGATAATCTATTTGGCCCGAAGAGCCGGTAAGCTTCGCCTTAAAGGCGTTTGTTCCGAACTTTTTGATGAATTCATCGGGATCCTTTGCCTCGGTGCCGAGGTTGATTATTTTTGTATCGACGCCGACCTGATTTAAAAGGTCGATGCCCTTCAAGGTTGCCTTTCTGCCTGCTTTATCGATATCGTAGGCGAGATAGACGGTTCGGCAATAACGGGCGATTATTCTTGCGTGATCGGGGGTTATTGCCGTTCCGAGCGTTGCTATCGCATTATCGAAGCCCGCTTGATGCATTGCGATCGCATCGGGCGCGCCTTCGCAAAGTATTAAGGTTCCCGACTCGGTGTTTTTAGCGATATTCAAGCCGAAAAGGATTCGGCTTTTTTTGAAAACGGGTGTATCGGAGGTGTTTATATACTTTCGTTCATCCTCTTCGTTCAAGCGTCTGCCGCTGAACGCAACGACCTCGCCGTTAACATCGAACACAGGGAACATTAAGCGGTTGCGGAACATATCGTAGAGCCGACCGTTTTTGTTTTCGCCGCCGAGAAACGCCGTTTTTATTTCAAGCGGAGTGAAACCCTTTGCAACGAGGTGCTCACAAAGCGGGGCTTGATTATATCCCGAATTCGGAGCATATCCGATGCCGAATCTTTTTACAGTTGTTGAATTAAAGGCGCGTTTTTCGAGATAGGCACGCGCATTTGCACCCTGAGGCGACAGCAGCGCACGGTAGAAGAAGCGCGCGGCTTCTTTATTTAACTCAAGCAGGCGATCGCGCTTGACGGCGGGCTGCTCGGAGCGGCGGTTTTCATAGTTTTCCTCAACCTTGATACCGACGCGCTTTGCCAAAAGCTCGATTGCTTCGCGGTATTCGATATTTTCGGTTTGCATAACGAAGGTTACAACATCGCCGCCCGCGCCGCAACCGAAGCAATAATAGCTTGAGGTTGCGGGAAAAACCGTGAAGGAAGGGGTTCTTTCGCTATGAAACGGGCAGTTTCCGACAAGGTTGCTGCCTGCGCGTTTTAGGGTTACCACCCTGCCAACCACTTCCTCGATATTGTTGCGGAGCTTAAGCTCCTCGAGAAATTCTCGTGTAAACGCCATTGATTCCCCCTCCTTTCAACAGATTGGTTCTATTATCAGAAATAAAATGCGGTTTCGGGAGGACGGATATCGGTGAGTTTACCGGTATAGTGGCGAAGAGTGTGAACCTGATAAGGATATTTGAGGCATTCCTCTTCGTTGAGCTCGATGCCGAGACCGGGCTTATCGGGAATATCGATATAGCCGTCTTTATAGGTGAGCTTTTCGTCGGTAACGTCCTTGCGGTATACAACGTCGCTATACATGATTTCGAGAATGCTGAAGTTTTGGGTGCAAGCCGCGAGCTGAAGGGTTGCGGCGTTTGCAACGGGACCCGAGGGGTTATGGGGCGCAAACGGGATATAATGAGCCTCGGCGAGAGCCGCGATCTTTTTAAGCTCCATAATACCGCCTGCGTGGCTTACGTCGGGCTGGATAAAATCGACAGCGTTGAGATTGAAGATATCCTTAAAGGAACGAAGGCCATAGAGACGTTCGCCCGCGGATATCGGAACGGGAGACTTATCGCGAACACGCTTAAGTGCCTGAATATCATCGGGAGGAGTGGGTTCCTCGAAGAATTTGGGCTTGAACTGCTCGATTTCCTTAGCGATCTTAATACCGGTCTGAACGTCGAATCTGCCGTGGCCCTCGATGAGAAGCTCGACCTCGGGGCCGACAGCCTTTCTAACCTCATCAATGCACTCGCAAGCGGTGTTAAGGTCTTTATTCGAAATTTCGAGGAAGTTCTTTCCGAACGGATCCCATTTCATAGCGGTTACGCCGCGCTTTACAGCCTCTGCAGCCTTCTGACCGAATTCCTTGGGGGTGGAAGCGCCTGCGAACCAGCCGTTAACGTAAATGCGAACCGAATCGCGCATCTTACCGCCGAGAAGCTGATAAACGGGAACGCCGAGCGCCTTGCCCTTGATATCCCAAAGCGCCATTTCGATACCCGAGATGGCAGACATGAGAACCGCACCGCCGCGCCAATATGCATCGCGGTAAAGGTTATGGGTGATGAGCTCGATATTCATGGGGTCCTGACCGAGAATTGCCTCGCGGGCATGGCCGATCGCACCCAAAAGCGCATCTTCTTTATATTCGAGAGTTGCCTCGCCGACACCGTCGATGCCTTCATCGGTGTAAACCTTAACGAAGACCCAGTTGGTGCGGAAGCAATCGACAACAAAGGTTTTTATATCTGTTATTTTCATAGTTTTATCTCCTTATAGATTTCGGGCACTATTGTATTTTCGCGTTCAAAGCAGGAGGGATTGAGATCGTCAAGCATTCCGAAATGAACGGGAATTGCAATTTCGGCATTGATGAGATCGGCGAATTTCGCCGCATCCGACGCATTCATGTTATTTCCCTTTCCGTTTATGGGAAGAACCACAGTATCGATCTTTTTATACGGGATTTTTTCAAGCAACGGCGGGCAGAAGAGCGTATCGCCCGTTAAATAAACCGTTTTTCCTTTATATTCGACAATGAATCCAACCGCATAAGGATCGGAATGAACCGCCGAAACGGTGGTTATTACAACGTCGTTATGCGTCCACACAACGCCCTCTCGAACCTCGACGAGATTGTGCTTGCCTTTATATTCAAGCAGCTTTGCGCGAACCGAATGGGGCGAAAGCACGGTTGCGCTTACCTTTTCGTTAACGAAATGCGGAAGCGTTTCGGGGTCGTGATGGTCGATGTGGTCGTGTGTTATAAGTATAAGATCGGGCTTGATGCTCCAAACGGAAGTGTCGACCGGCATTTTACGGTCGCAAGCGACGGATGCCGCGCTGTTTGAAAAGTAGGGGTCGACGAGCACGGTGGTTTCGCCGCAACGAAGCAGCGCGCCCGCCTGACCGAGCCAAGTGAAGATCATCTGAAGTTATTACCGCCGTTAACGTCGAGGGTTGCGCCGGTTACATAGCGTGCCTCGTCGCTTGCGAGATATACCGCTGCGGCACCGATATCTTCAAGCGAGCCGATTCCGAGAGGAACGGATGCCGCAAGCTTTTTCATTTCTTCTTCTCCGTGAGTTTGCAAGAAGAGCTCGGTAGCGATGAAGCCGGGAGCGATTGCGTTAACGGTTATGTTATAAGGCGCGGCGGTGCGGGCAAGGGTTTTGGTCATGCCGATCTGGCCGCTCTTGGTTGCGGCATAGTGAATGTGGCCGTAAAGCGCGCCTCTTTCGCCAACGACCGAAGAAATAAAGATGATTCTGCCGCATTTCTGCTCGCTCATTATCTCCATTGCGGATTTACTGCAGAGCATTCCGCTGGTGAGGTTGGTTTTGATTATTCTGTCCCAATCCGCCTTATCCATTGCGAAAATATCTTTATCCTGAGAGGTGCCTGCGTTGTTAACGAGGATATCGAGTCTGCCGAATTCCTTCATTATCTCGGCAAACATTGCCTTAACCTGATCCTCTTCGCTAACGTCTGCCTGAATAACGAGAGCCTTTTGACCCTTGGAGCGAATGATATCGGCACATTCCTCGGCAGCCTTTGCGTTGCCTGCATAGTTAACAACAACGTCTGCGCCTGCTTCGGCGAGCGAAATTGCGATTCCGCGTCCGATTCCGCGGGAAGAACCTGTTACTAATGCTACTTTTCCTTTTAAGCTAAACATACACATTTTACCTCTTGAGCTTTCATTGTTATTTCTTTTCCGTTTATTTCGAAGGTTTGTTCATTTGCGGTATCGTTCCAGAGCGCATACATATGCTCGTCGCCGTTGGCGAATTCGCCGTATTTGATGCCGGCGGGAAGAACGGGTGCTTCTTCAACGATATATCTGCCCTCATAAAAGAAGCGACGGTATTCTTCTTTAAGCTTAATTATCTCGTGAAGCTTTTCACCGAGCTCGGGAATGGAGCTGATGTCGGTTCTGCCTCTCCAGGGAGAAACGTCGAAGCGGAAGCCGCGGATGAACGCATGGTTGAGAGCACGATCCATGCCCGCCTTATAGTCGTGAACGAAGCGGTCGGTTTGGATGAGCTCGGGGAAGGTTCTCATAAACATATTTGGGAAGCAATCGGGCGTGAACACGGCGCCGATCTGGATTCCGTGGATATATTGGATATAAGGAATGACCATATCGTTTACCATTTCGGTTCCGACAGCCTTGCCCTCGGGGCAGTTTTCCTGAAGCTTTTTAAATGCCTCGATACGCCATTTTTCGCATTCATCGGGACGGGGGCCGTGCAAATGCTCTTCGTTGAAGCAAGGAAGCGGAGCTGCCGCGCCGAGCTGATCGAAGAAAGCGGAGTCTGCGCCGAAATCAAATTTCATCTTTTCGTGCATTACAACGCGGTTTTGCCATTCGTTTGTTGCCGAGCAGGCAGTTACAAAGGATTTATACCCGAATGCGCGGAGAAGCGTTCCGTCGTTACCGAAGCGGTAATGGTCGCGGTAATCGTTGCCGTCGATATCGATTCGGCAAACCTTGTGGCCGATCTCGCGATAATAATCGGTGTTAACGTCGATAAGCTGACCGTTGGTATAGAGAGCGACTCTGCCGCCTCTTTCCTGAATGGTCTTTATAGCCTCCTTGAGCTTTTCGGCACCGCCCAAAGCATCATCGGGCTCGTAAACGGGATAGCCGTTATCGAATCTTCCCTTCCACCAGCCGAACACCAAAAGCATATTCAAGCCGTATTTCTTGCCGTTTTCGTAAAGACGGGGGAGATCCTCGTAGGTGTAATTAACCTCGCCGAACTGGTGGCGAAGGATTATTCTCTGCCAGCCGGTTATATTCTTTACCCATTCGGGGACAACCGGCGGAGTATACCAATTTGCGCGGGCATAGCCGCTATAGATATCGGAACCCTTCTTCCAATCGCCCTCGTTAAGCGAGACAAAGCATTCGGTTGTTTTTACCGTTTCGCCCTGCTTTGCGCAAGGAAGATGAGAAATATTCATCATCAAGCGGGGTTCTGCATTACGGGGAGAAACGCCGACATTGAGAACACATATCTTAAGCTCGGGATCGTGACGGCCCATATAGAGAAAATGTCCGCCGGTTTCAAGACCGAACCAGCCCATTGCCGCATCGCCGGGATAGCGCTGGGAATTCCAAACAACATGGTTATCGGAAGAGATGTATTCGGTGTGGGAGGTCCTTCTGACGGTATCCCAAGGGTTGGGAATGGTTTTGCCCAAGCCCTCGATGTGATAAAACACATCGTTTTGGCGCTCGCTGTCGCAGGCAACAGCGAGGTCAACGAAGGGAAGCATGATTTCGTTGAAGCGTTCTCTGCCGCGGTTTGTGATCTCGGAGCTGAAGCGGAAGCCCGAATAGGTTTCGGTGCAGGCGCAAACGGTTATTTTGAAGGTTACGTCGAACACTCTGCCGTTATCAGCGAGAAGAGAGGGATATTCGATCGAAATGACATTGTCCTCGAGAACAGCCTTGCCCTTCTGCTTCGAGGAGCAGACGGACATTTCCATTTCGTAGCCATCGTCGAAAAACGCGCGCCAAAAATCGGCGTTGGGGCTTTGACGCAGCGGTGTGCCGACCGCAGACCATTCGACCGCGGAAGCATCTTCGGAGACGGAAAACTTAAGTTTCCCGGAAGTTAATGATAACATTTTTTGCCTCTTGATTTATATATTTTTTAACGAATTAAAAACGGGTTTATTTATACTGCCAAACCTTTGGCACGAACAGCTCGTTGAAGCAACCGAGCGCATAACGATCGGTCATGCCCGCAATAAAATCGGCGGTTATTTGAGCATAGCCGTCGCGTTCGGCATATTTTAAATATTCGGGCGGGATGGTTTCGGGGCGGGCGGAAAAGTGCTCGTAGAGGAAGGTTAGCATATTGCGAACCTTGCCCTCTTCGCTTTTTGCCGCTTCGTTGCTGTAAACGCGCTCGAACATGAAATCGCGCAGCTTGTCCATTGCTTCGCCGTAGGGCTCGGTCATTCCGATTCCGTTTTCGGTTCCGAACATTACGGTTGCCGAAACGAGCGAGGTTATTCTTTGGCTGTGATCGTTACCGAGAACGTCGCTGATCTCTTTGGGAATATCGGAATTTGTTAATATACCCGCGCGAGCAGCATCGTCGATATCGTGATTGATATAGGCGATCCTGTCGGCGATTTTAATTATTCTGCCCTCAAGTGTTTCCGCCGCGTGCTCGCCCGTGTGGCAAAGTATAGCATCGCGCACCTCGTAGGTAAGATTAAGGCCGACGCCTTCCCTCTCGAGATAATCGACGACGCGAAGGCTTTGCTCGTTATGGCGGAATCCGCCCGGAAGCAGGGTGTTGAGCGCTCTTTCGCCCGAATGGCCGAACGGGGTGTGGCCGAGATCGTGGCCGAGAGCCGCGGCTTCGGTCAGATCCTCGTTCAAGCGAAGTGCCCGCGCTATCGTTCGCGCAATTTGAGCAACCTCAAGCGTGTGGGTAAGGCGAGTGCGGTAATGGTCGCCCTCGGGAGCAAGAAACACCTGCATTTTATGCATAAGCCTTCGAAAACTTTTGCAATGTATGATCCTATCGCGGTCGCGTTGAAATTCGGTTCTTACGGGGCATTCGGGAACGGGCGTTACCCTGCCGCGCGTATTCTTTGAAAGAAACGCTTTATCGCAAAGGAAGGATTCTTCTAAAAGATGCGTTCCGCTTTTCATTATTTTATATCCCTCCGCTTAAAGAGGATGAGCGACGAGAAATAAATGAGCGCGGTGAACGCGATAAGCACTATTGCGCCGTAGAGAAGGTTATATTCCGCGCCCATACCGAGCATAGCCATAACATCGGCGAGACCGTCGCCCTGAGACAGAATCGGAACCTTGTTGTATACGCACAACCAGAATTCCACATACGTGAAGGGCCAATAGGTTGCAAAGGTTTCGGAAATGAGCGATATGATCATATTTGCCGCGCTTGCGAAGGTGTAGCTGATAGCGGGAATGATTATTGAAACGGCGGTGTTTTTGGTGAGGTTCGAGAAGCCGAACGCAAGCGTTGTTAAAAACAGGAAGCCGATAGAGCCGAGAAGCGCTCTGCCGAGGAACCAAACGATATAAGGAACGTTGCTTACGCTTTCACCGTTGAACCACAGATACGGTTGGAAATAATCGGCAAAGCCATAGCGGAATCCGCAGAAGATCCAGCCTATGAGCAAGCCCGCCGCGGCAACGCCGTAAACGGTTATGAGGCAAGCCGCATATTTCGAAAGCAATATTTTGGAGCGCGAAACGGGACGGATGACGAGCATATTGATCGTTTTGCGCGAATATTCGGAAGAAACGATATTGCCTGCGATGAAGATGCCGAACAACGCAATGAACTCAAACAGCGAGAACGTTAATATTCCGCGATAGGCGTTACGGGTGGAATCGGAGCAGGTCATTTCGGAAACACCGTTTTCAAAAGCATAGGCAACGATTGCAGCCTTTTGAAGCGGAGCCACGAAATCCTCACGGACCGATTCGAGATATTCGGTATAGGTTTCATGCTCGGGATCGGCATCGATGAGCTGATAGTGATGAAGCTCTTCTTCAAACGCCGCCTTATCTTTTACAGACGAGCTTTGAGGCAGATATTCGCCCATGAAGCTGTCGCCGCCGATGATATCGGAAAAAGACGACGAAGGAAGCGAGGAAAGCGTTTTTGAAAGCGCATGTGCTTCTTTATGAACAACGGGATCGCCCTTTAAGCCGTTTTTAATGCCCGAAGCATAGGCATCTCTTACAAAGCCGGCATACTTTTCGATGTCTTCCGCGAAAAGATCGAAGACTTCAAGCTCTTCGGCGGTTGCATTCTGGCTTTCGAGACGGGAGCGGAACGCTTTTGCCCATTCGAGCGCCGCCTTGATGCTTATCTCGGCGGAAGCGGAATTATCTTCGAGAACCGACGTGTAATCGTTGGTTTCGATAAGCTCCCAGAATCTATCGATCGAAACGCGGAAGGATTCGGCGTTTGCCTCATATTCCTTTATGAGCGTTTCTCGTTTGGATTCCTCGGGCTCTTTATATTCGAAATCCATGCTCGGAGAGTTGTTTTCGGGGTCTTTAAGATAGGCAATGGCATCGAGACAATTATAATACTGATTGGTATAATCCTGCAGTGCGATATAATAATCGGCGCGCCAATCGCCCTCGATAATGCCCGCGTTTTCGGCACGGAGCTTGTTTTCTTCAAACTCTTTTTTTGCCGAATCGATATAGCATCCGGTTTGAGGCAGGTTGCTGTCATCATCTTCAAAGCCGGAAACGAGCGCTTCGAAATCAGACGTGTCGATAAGCGCCCAAAGCATCGTTACGGCGAGGATTATTGCAATAATGACTATTGTGCTTTTATGACTGAAGAGCTTTATGAGCTCGTTTTTGATCAATGCTATAAATTTCATTATCCCGCCTCCTTATATCGAATTTGAGGTAACTTCGAGATAGGATTCCTCGAGAGTTTTTTTGCGGGGCTCGAGCGCGAAAAGCTCGATTCCTTCGCCGACAAGCACCGAAACAGCCGTGGGAATTTTGCTTCGAATGCTGTTAACGAAGAGAAGATTATCGATGATATCGAATTGATAGCCCTTTTGCTGAAGAAGCGTTGCCGCGGCTTCGATATTGCCGACCGTGAACGCATAGGTATTAACGGGCTCAAGCTCGGGGGCGGTTTCGCCAACGAAATTATCAAGCTTTTGAACGCCGATAATAACGCCCTTTTCGATTATGCAAGCCGAGGTGCAGACCTGCTCGAGCTCGGAGAGAAGATGGGAGGAAACGAGAATCGCGGTTCCCTGCGAGGCGAGCATTTTGAGCATATCGCGAAGCTCTTTTATTCCGCTTGGGTCGAGACCGTTTGTGGGCTCATCGAGAATGAGAAGCGAGGGGCGGTTGAGTATCGCCTGCGCAACGCCGAGGCGCTGACGCATACCGAGCGAATATTTGCGCACCTTTTCGTCGATTCTGGCGGAAAGGCCGACGATCTCAACGCATTCGCGAACGCGTTCTTCGCCTACACCGTGAATTCGGGCGAACTGCATGAGATTCTCACGGCCCGAAAGATAGGGATAAAGCTCGGGGCTTTCGATTATTGCGCCGACCGATTCAAGCGCCTTATCGTGATTCTTTGCTACGTCGAAGCCGTTTATCAAAACGTTGCCGTCGGCAGGGCGCAGCAAGCCGAGAATAACCTTTATTGCTGTTGTTTTACCCGCGCCGTTAGGACCGATGAAGCCCATTATCTCGCCGCGGTCGACCGAAAACGAAACGTTGGACAAGACGTTTCGAGAGCCGAATACCTTTGAAATATTTTTTACTTCAAGTACCACGGTAATTATACCTCTCAATTATTTATAAGTAGAATACAAAATTCTTTTACAAGAATATATACGCACGAAAACCCGATTTTCCTTTTTTTGAAAAAATTAATTATTTCTTTTTATTTAACCGACTTGTGTTTGCGGGAAAAAGATGGTATAATAAACTGAAGATTTATTATTTCGGAGAGATTTGATGTTCGGCTACATACGCCCTGTTAAGAGCGAGCTTTACGTTAAGGACAGCGAATTCTACACGGCGGTTTACTGCGGTCTTTGCAGATACGGCGGAAAGAACATTTCTCACCTCACGCGCTGGCTGTTAAACTACGATTTCGTTTTGCTTGCGCTGTTGAGAATGTCGCTTTCGGGGGAAAGCGTTTGCGTTGAAAAAAAGCGCTGTCCCTACAAGCTGAAAAAGACAAGCTGTGTTTGTTCAGACGGAGTTTATTCGTTTGTTTGCTCTGCCTTCGGGCTTTTGACCTACGGAAAGCTTTTGGATGATATAAAAGACGAAAAGGGCTTAAAGCGCTTTTCAAAAAAGCTTATTAAGCCTTTATTTTCACGTATTGCAAAGAGATCCGACAATTTCGAGGGCTTGCGCGAAGCGATCATGCGTGGGCTTGCGGCAACCGACAAGGCGGAAGCCGAAAAATGCGATTCAATTGACCGCGCGGCTGACGGCTTTGCTGTCATGATGAAGGAGATCGCATCTTACGGACTTGAGGGCAACAACAAGCTTATTGCCGAAGGCTGCGGTTATCACATCGGGCGGTTTATTTACATTGCCGATGCGTTTGACGATCTTGAGCAGGACGAAAAAAGCGGCAGCTACAATCCCCTGCTTCTTCGTTACGGAAGCGCAAGATCGGCGATAGCGCATTGCGAGGAAATAACCGAGACGATGCAGGACAGTCTGAATGCATTTTCGAACTGTTACGCCCTTGCCTGTGAGGGCAACTTAAACGGAATCGACCGTTTGATATTTAATATTACCGAGCTTGGCGGGCGCGAAGCCGCCAAACGCATTACCGAAAGGAAAAAACGGGATGAACAACCCTTATGAGATTCTCGGAGTGTCGGAGAACGCCTCCGATGAAGAGATAAAAAAAGCATACAGAAGGCTGGCAAAGCAATATCACCCGGACAACTATGTCGATAACCCGTTAAAAGACCTTGCCGCCGATAAAATGAAGAAGATAAACGAGGCATACGACACGATACAGCGCCAGCGCGCCTCGGGAAGCGGCGGAAGAACGCAAAACGGCACATACGGCGGTTTTTCGGGCAACCGACAGGGCAACGCGAACGAATCGCCCTTTACACGTGTTCGCCGGCTTATAAACGCCGGCAGGATCAACGAAGCCGAAACGGTATTGGGCGGTATTTCGCCCACCGAAAGAAACGCCGAATGGCATTTTCTTATGAGCCTTGTTTATTACCGCAAGGGCTGGCTTCAGGATGCGAGAAACGAGATCGCAACAGCCTGCAGAATGGACCCCTACAATCAGGAATACCGCATTTTCCAGCAAAGAATGGACAGCGGCTCTTATCAAAGCCCCTATTCCAACATGAACGGCAACCATTCGGCAAACTGTACGGTTTGCGATATATGCAACGCGCTTATCTGTGCCGATTGCTGTTGCAACTGCTTGGGCGGCGATTGCATTCGCTGCTGTTGACATGAAGAGCGCAAAAAAGCTTGCTTTTGCAGGCATTTTCACGGCTTTGGCTTTTATTTTTATGTTTTTGGGCTCGGTGTTTCAAACGCTTGATCTGAGCGCTTCGGCATTGGCGAGTCTTGTTGTTTTGATCGCGTTTATCGAGCTCGGAAAAGGCTGGGCTTTCGGCATTTATGCGGCATCGTCGGTGCTTGGGATATTTCTGCTTCCGAACAAAACGGCAGCATTGGTTTTTGCCTGCTTTGTTGGATTTTATCCGATAGTTAAAGCTTGGCTTAACGCAATAAGGCCGAAATGGCTTTCTTACGTTGCGAGAATATCCCTTTTCAACCTTATCTTAACCTTGCTTGTGCTTGCCGCCTCGAAGCTTTTGGGGCCCGGTTGGTTCGGCGGTCCTTCTGCTTTGCTTTACCCTATTTGCAACGTAACCTTTATCGTTTATGATCTCGCGCTTGAGAAGCTTCCCGCTTTTTATTCGCAACGGCTTAAGAAGTTGTTTTTCGGAAGGCGATAGTTGACAAAACAATATATACGTGATATAATTATATGATATATTTTCCGGAGGCATGGAAGAAAAATGATCAAAAGCATGACAGGCTACGGCAGACACCGCGAGGTTATCGACGGCAGAGATATTCTTTGCGAGGTAAAATCGGTTAACAGCCGTTATCTTGATACAAACATAAAGCTCGGAAGAGCATACGCCGCCTTGGAGGACAAGGTTAAGCAATTTGCCGCAAGCAGAGTTGCACGCGGAAAGATGGATATTTATATTTCCATCGACAACATCGCGGGCGACGACAACGGTCTTTCGGTTAACGAGAAGTTTTTGGAAAGCTACGTTGCCCTGCTTCGCGAGATAAAAGAAAAATATTCGCTCGGCGGCGACGTTACGATTCAAACGGTTGCCGGAAGAAACGAGGTTTTTGTTCAGACCAGACCCGACGAGGACACCGAAGCGGCAGGCAGAGCGCTTGTTCAGGTTATGGAAAAGGCGTTTGACAGCTTTACCGCAATGAGAGAAGCCGAAGGCGAAAAGCTTGAAGCCGATCTGCTCTCGCACCTTGAGGTTTTGGAAGAGCTTAGAGCCAAGATCGCGGAAAGAGCGCCGATCTCGGTTAAGGAAAACAACGATAAGATGAAGGCTCGCATCAAGGAGCTTCTTGAGGGAGCCGAATACGACGAGGCGAGATTGCTTACCGAATGTGCGGTATTTGCCGACAAAGCCGATATAAGCGAAGAGCTTGCAAGACTCGGCTCTCATTTCTCACAGTTCCGCAAGATCCTTTGCGAAAACGTTCCCGTCGGCAGAAAGCTTGATTTTCTTGTTCAGGAAATGAACCGCGAGGTCAACACCATCGGTTCGAAATGCAACGACGGAGACATCGCAAGATGCGTTATCGATGCCAAGAGCTACGTTGAAAAGATCCGCGAGCAGATACAGAACATTGAATAAGGAGAAACGACCGAATGAAGCTTATTGATGCCGGATTCGGCAATTTCGTTAACGCAGAACGGCTTATTTCGGTTGCATCGACCGAATCGCTGCCCATTCGCAGACTTATTCAGGATGCGAAAAACGCGGGCAGAATGATCGACGTCAGCTGCGGCAAAAAAACAAAATCGGTGCTTATAACCGACAGCGACCATATTATTTGCTCGGCCGAAGAGCCCGAAGAGATAGCAAAAAGAATCAACGAACGATAATTAATTATTCCAAATATAAAGAGGTATTTTCATCATGATGCTTTATCCTACCGTACAGGACCTTACCAACGACAAGGTAAACCGCTATAAGCTTGTTATTGCAACCGCAAAATGCGCACGCCATCTTATCGACAAGAGCAATCTCGAGCGCGAGGAAGAAGAAGCACGCAGACTTGAGACCGACCGTTTTTCGAAGGATCAGAAGCCTGCCGAAAACGATATTCTTCTTACCGAGAAGCCCGTTTCTGTTGCCGTTCAAAAGCTTTACGACGGCGAATATACCATCGTTACCGAATAATTCGATATTATGGAGAAAGCGTATGCCTTCGTTCACATAACCGACATTGCGTTTGGGATCGACAGGAAATACAGTTATTTTGTGCCGCCCGAATTAAGACATGAGCTTAAGGTCGGTTCGGTGGTCGTTGTGCCGTTCGGCAACGCCAACAAAAGAGTGAGCGCGATCGTTGTGGGGCTTGCGGATCGATGCGATTATCCGCATTGCAAGCCGATCGACAGCGTTATGCACTATCCCTTTGAGGTGCCTCGGGAGCTTATAAGCACCTGCACCTTTATGAAGGAACGCTTTTTCTGCACTTTCGGAAACGCTTTCCGCGCGGTTATTCCGCCGGGGGTTAATCTCGGAAGTGAAACCGTTTACACAACAGAGCCCGACGCCGACATTGAAAGCCTTAATGATGCGGCAGAGGTTCTTTTGCGTTTTATTTCGGAAAAATCTCCGAGACCCGAAAAGGACATTATTGCGGAATTCGGCGAAGAAAGCAAAAAGCTTTTGAATTCTTTATGCAAGGGCGGATTCATCAAGCGCGACACGCGTGTTTTGGAAAAGCTTAACGAAAAAAATCTTTTCACCGTCAGCCTTACCCTTTCCCCCGAGGAAGCGAGCGAGCTTGCCGAAAACGGCGAAGCTCTTACCGAAAAGCAGAAAGCGTTATTGGCGTTTTTGCTTCATTATCCCGCCGCAACCATGCGAGAGATCGAAGAGATAGGCGGTTTTTCGGCGGCGATCGTTAACGCGGTTATAAAAAAAGGCTTTGCCGAAAAGCACGAGACGAATTTTTTCAGAAGCGCATACGATCTTGACAACGTTCCGCATGAAGCGGAATTTACTCTTAACGAAGAGCAAAAAGATGCGGTTAACGGCTTAACGGCGCTTGCCGACAGCGGAGAACCCAAGGGCGCGCTGCTGTTTGGTGTTACGGGAAGCGGAAAAACGCGTGTTATAACCGAGACCGCGAAGCATATTATTAAAAGCGGCAGGCAGGTTATTATTCTTTTGCCCGAGATCGGGCTTGCCTCGCAGGCGGTTAAGGCTTATGCCGCGGCATTCGGGAAAAGGCTTGCTGTTATACATTCGCTGCTTTCGGTCGGAGAGCGCACGGATGCATACCGAAAAATACTTTCGGGCGAGATCGACGTTGTTATCGGCACGCGCAGCGCGGTGTTTGCGCCTTTTAAAAGGCTTGGAATGATCGCCGTTGACGAGGAGCAGGCACACACCTACAAAAGCGAGCTCTCGCCCAAATACAACGCGGTTGACGTTGCAAGGTTCAGGTGCAGCGAATCGAAGGCTTTGATGCTTTTGGCATCGGCAACGCCCTCGATAGAAAGCTTTTACAAGGCAAAAAAGGGCGTTTATTCCCTTTTCGAGCTCAAGAGCCGCTTCAGCGGCGCAGAGCTGCCAGAGGTTATAATCGAGGATATGAGAGAGGACCCGACGCTGTTTTCCGAAAAGCTTATCGGCGCAAGGCTGACAAGCGAGCTTAAGGAAGCGATAGACGGCGGAAAGCAGGCGTTGCTGTTCATTAACCGACGCGGATATAACTCGCACGTTTCATGCAGGGAATGCGGATACGTTTTCAGCTGTCCGAACTGCTCTGTCTCGCTTACACACCATGCATATGAGGGTCGGGCGCGCGGAGCCAAGCGGCTTTTCTGCCATTATTGCGGATATACGAGCTCAATTCCCGAAAAATGCCCGGTTTGCGGCGGAAAACGAATCGGTTATTCGGGACACGGAACGCAAAGACTTCAGGATGAGCTTGAAAGCGACCATCCCGAATTTAAGGTTACGCGAATGGATTCCGACACGACAGGCGGAAAGTTTTCGCACGACAGGCTTATTGAAGAATTTGCAAGCGGAAGCACCGATATTCTCATCGGCACGCAGATGATTTCAAAGGGACTTGACTTCCCTTCGGTTTGCGTTGCGGGCGCGGTTTCGGTCGACAGCGCGCTTTATATGGATGATTTCAGAGCGGGCGAGCGCACGTTTTCGCTTATTACACAGCTTGTCGGAAGGGCGGGGCGCGCAGGAAAGCGCGGAAAAGCGATATTGCAAACCTATAACCCCGACAACGAAACGCTTAAGCTTGCCGCAACGCAGGATTACGAAAAATTCTTCGAAAGCGAGATAAGACTGAGAAAAGCGGTTGTTTTTCCGCCCTTTTGCTCGGTTGCGGTTTTCGGGATATCTTCGGCAAACGAGAACGAATGCGAAGGATTTGCAATCAAATTCGACACCATGCTCCTTTCGCTTTACGACAAGGACTTTAAAGATATAAAAATAATTAAATTCGGCCCGTTCCGAAACGGAATTTACAAGGTTATGGGCAGATTCAGACAAAGAATTATTATTAAATACAAGGACAGCGCAAGATCGAGAGCGTTTTTATCGGCGCTTCTTGCCGAAGGGCTTACCGCGGCACCAAAGGGTGTTCGTCTTGAACTTGACGCTAATCCAACCGTTATTTAACGGCAGTTTTGATATATTTTGGGAGACTGTTATGGCACTTTTGAATATTCTTAAAGAGGGCGACGAGACCCTCAGAAAAAAGAGCAGACCCGTTGAAGAGATAACCCCGAGAATTTTGACATTGCTTGACGATATGCACGAGACTCTTGCAAAAGCAGAGGGCATCGGACTTGCCGCACCGCAGGTTGGAATTTTAAGACGAATCGTTATCGTTGAAATAGGCGACGACAAATACGAAATGATAAATCCCGAAATTATTTCGAGACGCGGTGTTCAAAAGGAGCTTGAGGCCTGTCTTTCGGTTCCCGACCTTTACGGAAGAGTTAAGCGCCCGAAATTTGTTAAGGTGCGCTATACCGACCGAAACGGAGAAACGCACGAGGTTGAAGGCGAGGGACTTAAGGCACGTTGCTTCTGCCACGAGCTTGACCACCTCGACGGCGTTCTTTATATCGACAGAGCCGAAGAGACCTTTACCCCCGATGAAGTTGAGGATGCTTAAATGAGAATTGTTTTTATGGGCACGCCCGATTTTGCCGTTGCTTCGCTCGAAGCGCTTTACGAGGCGGGTCAGGACGTTGCCTTGGTAGTAACACAGCCCGACAGACCCAAGGGTCGCGGCTATAAGCTTACCCCCTCGCCCGTTAAAAGCTTTGCGCTTGAGCACGGAACAGAGGTTATTGCACCCGAAAGCCTTAAGGACGAAGAGGTTGTCGAGAAGCTGAAGAGCGTTAATGCCGATCTGTTTATCGTTACGGCATACGGCAGAATACTTTCGAAGCGTATTCTCGATATTCCGAAGCTTGGCTGTGTTAATGTTCATGCATCGCTTCTTCCCTATTGGCGCGGTGCCGCCCCGATAAACAGAGCGATAATGAACGGCGACAAGGTCGGCGGCGTTACGGTTATGTTTATGGATGAAGGCATGGACACGGGCGATATGATAATCAAGCGCGAGCTTGATATCGGCTCGGATTGGGATGCAGGCATTTACCACGATGCGCTTGCAGCTCTTGGCAAGGATGCACTTAAGGATTTTATCACGCTTGCCGAAAGCGGCAACATTCCGCGTGAAAAGCAGGACGGCTCGCTTGCAACCTACGCCGCAAAGATAGGCAACGAGGACGCCTTTTTAAGCTTCGAGGAAAGCGCGGAAGCAACCTACAACCGCATAAGAGGACTTTCGCCGTTTCCCGCTTCGTTCTTCTTCCTGGACGGCAAGAGGATCAAGGTTAAAGGCGCACGCATTTCCGACGGAAAAGGCGAATGCGGAACCGTTATTTCAACCGACAAGGGTGGAATCGAGATCGCCTGCGCCGACGGAAGCGTTATCCTCACCTGCATTTGCCCCGAGGGCAAGGGACAGTGCGATTGCGAAAGCTATCTTTGCGGACACAAGATCGAGATCGGTTTGAAAGTAAATGAGCGATAAAGCCAGAATTGCCGCATACAACGCGGTAAAGCGTATTTTTGCGGGTGCATATTCCAATCTTATACCGACCGAAAACGGCTTGGAGGGCTTGGACCGAGCGTTCGCCGAAAGCATTGCCATGGGGACGCTTGAGCGCAAGATCACGCTTGAATATATTTTAAACGATTTTTTGAAAAAAGACACCAAAGCCGATATGACCGCATTGATAATGACGGGTGCTTACCAGATATTATTTATGGACAGAGTTCCCGACAGTGCGGCTTGCGACGAGACGGTCAACATAGCGAAGCAATTTTTCGGCAAAAACGCTTCGGGCTTTGTTAACGCGGTTCTCAGAAATATTTGCCGAAACAAAGCGGAAATTGAAAAGAAGCTTGAAAGCGCCGACGGATATATAAAATATTCGGTCAACAAAGACCTATTCGAGCTTATAAAAGAGCAATATCCCGAGCAATTCGAGGAAATTTTCGCCTCGTTCTTCGGCAAGCAGGAATTGCATTTGAGGGTTAACACCCTTAAAGCGAACGCCGATGAGGTCGCGCAGGCGGTTGAGGGAGCAAAGCTTAACGAAGGCTGTGTGGTTACCGATAACGCCAAATCGGCGCTTTCGCTCATTGATGAAGGAAAATTTTACGTTCAGGGGCTTGCTTCGCAAAGGGCGGTTGAGCTTTTGGGAGCACAGCCGAACGAGACCGTGATAGACGTTTGCGCCTGCCCCGGAGGAAAAAGCCTCGGTGCCGCAATAGACATGAAAAACAGCGGGCGGGTATTTTCGTTCGACCTTCACGCAAACAAGCTTCCGCTTATTGAAAAAAGCGCGAATAAATTGGGAATAACTATTATAAAGACCGAAAAGCGCGATGCAAAATGTCCCGACGAATCGCTTTTCGGCACCGCCGACAGAGTTATTTGCGACGTTCCCTGCAGCGGAACAGGCGTTATGGGAAGTAAGCCCGAAATAAAATATAAATCACCGGATGCGTTCAAGGGACTTTACGATACGCAAAAGGCTATTATCGCCGCTTCGGCAAAATACCTTAAGCGCGGCGGAACGATGGTTTATTCCACCTGCTCGATTAACAAAAAAGAAAACGAAGACGTCGTTAACGGATTTCTCGATTGCAACAACGGCTTTTCGCTTTGCGAAATGACCACTTATTTGCCCTTCGGCGAAGCAAAAGAGGGATTCTTTACGGCAAAGATCAAACGGGAGATTTGAAAATGAAGGCTGATGTGCTTTCGATGTTCCCCGAGGAGATAGCCGAGCTTGTTATCGCTCTCGGACAACCGAAATACCGCGGAAAGCAGATATTCGAAGCGCTTTACAAGGGCGCAAGAGGCTTTGACGATATGACGTCGCTTCCGAAAAGCTTCAGAGAAAAGCTTGGCGAAGCCGCGTTCGTTCCGACCGCCGACATAAAGCGCAAGCTTGTTTCGGCTATTGACGGAACGGTTAAATATCTTTATTCGCTTCACGACGGCGAAACGGTTGAAAGCGTTTTTATGCGCTATAAGCACGGAAACACAATGTGTATCTCCACCCAGGTCGGTTGCCGAATGGGCTGTGCGTTTTGCGCATCGACAAAGGCGGGACTTGTACGCTCGCTTGCTCCGTCGGAAATGCTTTTGCAGGTTATGGAAGCCGAACGCGATTTGGGAGAGAGGGTCTCGAACATTGTTTTAATGGGCATGGGCGAGCCGCTTGACAACTACGACAACGTCATAAAATTTCTTCGCCTTGTTAACCACGAAAACGGGTTGAACATCGGCTTGCGGCATATTTCGCTTTCGACCTGCGGATTGGTTGAAAAAATCGACAGGCTTTCGGAGGAAGGGCTGCCGGTTACGCTTTCGGTATCGTTACACGCGCCTAACGACGAAATACGCAGGCAGACTATGCCCATTGCAAACAAATACAGCATAAAGGAGCTTCTTGCCGCCTGCAAGCGTTTCACCGACAAAACAGGCAGAAGGATCTCGTTTGAATATGCGCTTATTTCGGGCGTTAACGATTCGAAGGCACACGCCGACGAGCTGGGCAGGCTTCTTTCGGGAATGCTTTGTCACGTGAACCTTATTCCCGTTAACCCGATAAAAGAAAAAAATTTCCAAAGAAGCGAAAAAAATGCCATAAAGGTATTTACAGAAACGGTTGAAACATATAAAATAAGTACAACGGTCAGAAGAAAGCTTGGCTCTGATATTAACGCGAGCTGCGGTCAGCTTCGTGCAGAGGATTCAAAAAAGTAAACGAAAGGAGATGCGGCAATGAAATACGGCGGTAAAAGCGATATCGGAATGAAACGCAACTGCAATCAGGACAGCTTTGCCGTTTTCTCAAAGCAGGATTATTTTTGCGCTATCGTTTGCGACGGCATGGGCGGCGCCAAGGGCGGTAACATCGCCAGCGGCCTTGCCGTTAAAACCTTTGCTTCGGTTATTAAAAAGGCTTTTTCGGCAAAAAACGCCGACGATTTTGACGAAGCCTCGGTAAAAGCGCTTCTCGTTAACGCGGTTAACGCCGCAAACAAAGCGGTTTATATTAAGGCAATGAGCGATGAAGAGCTTGAGGGAATGGGCACCACACTGGTTGCCGTTTTAAATTGTCTTTGCGGAACGTTTGCCGTTAACATCGGCGACAGCAGGCTTTACAGACAAGATGAAAACTCGTTAAAGCAGGTTTCGACCGATCACTCTTTTGTTCAATATCTTATCGACAAAGGAGAGATAACACCGCAAGAAGCGGTTGACCATCCGAACAAAAATATCATTCTTCGCGCGCTTGGTGTTAACGAGCAGGTCGAGGGTGATTATTTCAGAATAGACAACTTTGACAGACTTTTACTTTGCACCGACGGTTTAACAAACCACGTTTCCGATGAACGCATTGCAGAGATAATGACAGGCAGCTATGCTTCGAAAGCGCCCTCGCTTAAGGCAAGGGTTGAAAGGCTTATCGCCGAAGCGAACGAGGGCGGCGGGCTCGATAATATCACTGCGGTCATCGTTGGCAACGAATAGATCGGATGCACGAAAGGAAAAGAAAGATGAACAGATACGAAGGCTTTGTGGGCAAGGTCCTTGACGGCCGTTACAGAATTTTAGAGCTTGTCGGCATGGGCGGCATGGCTTGTGTTCTTAAGGCGCAGGATCTTCTTATGAACCGCATCGTTGCGATCAAGATCCTTAACGACGAATACAACGGCGATGAACAGGCAGAGGCAAGATTTATCGACGAATCAAAAGCGGTTGCGATGCTTTCAAACAAAAACATCGTGAGCGTTTATGACGTTGCCATTTATCCCGACATTAAATATATCGTTATGGAGTATCTCGACGGTATTACCCTCAGAGAATATCTCGATAACAAGGGCTCACTTGATTGGAAGGAAGCCTGCATTTACACGCTTCAAACCTTAAGAGCGCTCGAGCACGCGCACAGCAAGGGTATTATTCACCGCGATATCAAGCCGCAGAACGTTATTCTGACCAAGAACGGCGATATCAAGGTTACCGATTTCGGCATCGCAAAGCTACCCAATTCGTTGGCCGACCAAACCAATGAAAAGGCTATCGGAACGGTTTATTACATCTCGCCCGAGCAGGCTTGCGGCAAAGAGACCGACTATTATTCCGATATCTATTCGGTTGGCGTTATGCTTTACGAAGCGGTTACGGGAACTCTTCCCTTCACGGGCGAAACTCCGATGGACGTTGCGCTTAAGCAGGTGAACGACGAGCCCGTTAACCCCCGCGATCTTGCGCTTGATATTCCTATCGGCGTTTCGCAGATCATTCTCAAAGCCATGGAAAAGGCACCCACCGAAAGATTCCAATCTGCCCACTCGATGGCAAAGGCCATTGAATGGGTTTTGAGAAACCCGAGCGTTATATTCGCCATGAGCGTTTCTTCTGCTGAGGAGGCGCCCGGAAGCAACAGCACGGTTATTTCGATCGACATGATCGACACAGCCGAGATAGTTCCCTACGGCGACGACGAGATCGCAGATTCGCTCGGCAAAAAGCACGAACCCAAGCCCAAGAAAAAGGTCAGCTCCAAAGCGCCCGATGAAAAGCCCGCCAAAAAGAAGAAAAAGAAGGCAAGCAGATCGATGTTCCCCATCGTTTGCGGCGTTTCGTTCTCTTTCCTTTTGGTTGCGGTGGTTCTTCTGTTCATGGTCGGCTACAACGCGGTTACCTCATTCTTCGCATCGGAAGAAGAGCCCGAATACGAATATCCCAACATTGTTAACACTCTTTATACCGAAGAGCTGAGAAACAACCTCAGAAACGGTGCTTACGGCGCGAAGTTTGTTATTGATGAGGTCGTTTATGAAAACCGCGACGATATCGAAAACAACCGTATAATTTCAACCGAGCCCCCCGCAGGACACCTCAGCAAGCCCGCAGAAGACGGAAAATTCCATTTCTCGCAGGTTGTTGTTAACCGTTCCGAAAAGGTGTTTATGCCGCATCTTGAGGGCTATACGAAGGTTGCCGCGCAAAGCATGCTTTTGAATCTTAACCTTAAGGTTGAGTTCATTGAAACCTCTGAAACCGACAACCGCTATTATCACAGCAACCAAGTGCTTGACACCTTCCCCGTTGCAGGATCCGAGGTTAAGGTCGGAGACAAGGTTACCGTTTATATCTGCTCGAAAACAAACCCCACAAAAACCGCAAGGCTTCCCGATCTTATCGGCCTTTCGGAAGCAGATGCAATTAAGTTTGCCGAGACCTATTCGCTTTATAAGGTTATTATAGAAAAGGAAGAGGTTTTTGAGGGCGACAACACCGTTATCAGACAGAGCATCGACCCCGGAACCATAAGCCCCAAGGATACCGAACTTATCGTTACCATCGGCGTGCCGATGACAGCTCCGCTCATGCCCGATATTAAGGGCTTGACCATTTCAGAGGCAAGGGCGCTTCTTGATTCTGCATCGCCCTTCATTTACATAAACATGTATTGCACATATTTCACGGCGGATGAATCCGTGCGCGATTACGTTACGGTTATCGGCGAGGAATTCACATCGCTTACCGAATGTGCAAACGAGCTCATAGCCTTTGGATGCGACAGAGTTTATAAGGACGACGGAAACGGCATTATCGTTAGCCAAAGCATTCTTCCCGACACCGAAATAACCGAGGTGCAATATCTTGAGGTTATCGTTGTTAGCTTTACCGAGGGCGGCTCAGAGCCCGATTACAGCGAGCCCGATACCGACGTTAGCGTTCCCGATTACAGCGAGCCCGACATTGAAGACCCTTGGGGCGACGAAAGCATCGAGGTGCTTCCTTGATCGAAGAAAAAGAAGGGCTTATACTTTCGGGTAAAAGCGGAATTTACAAGGTTGAACGGAACGGCGAGGTTTATATCTGCCGTTCCGGCACAAAAATGCGCAAGACAGACGGGCGCATTCTTGCGGGAGACAAAGTTCTTTTTCGCGACAACGGCGACGGAAACGGCTTTATAACAGCGTTTTGCGAACGCAAAAATCGGCTTATTCGTCCGCCCGTTGCAAACATTGATCTGTTGGCAATGGTTGTTGCGCCCAAGGACCCCGCACCATATTTATACAATATTGATCTTTTAACCGTTATAGCCGAAAAGCACGGCATCGAATGTGCGATTATTATTTCGAAAAGCGATCTCGGCGATTCTGCGGATATTGCGGAAATTTATCGAAAAACGCCGTTTTCGGTTATTGAGACCTGCTCGAAAAGCGGCAAGGGCATTGATGCCGTAAAAGAGCTTATGAGCAACAAAATAAGCGTTCTTTGCGGTGCTTCGGGTGTTGGAAAATCAACGCTGATCAACGCAATGTTTCCCTTTTTGGAGCTTGAAACCGGCGAGCTTTCGGAGCGCATAGCGAGAGGAAAGAACACCACGCGAACCACAGAGCTGTTTCCGCTTGGGAACGGCACGTATCTCGCCGACACGCCCGGTTTTTCGGCGGTCGACACCGAGCTTTACTGTGCGATCGACCACAAGGAGTTGCACACTCTGTTCCCCGAATTTGAGGTATTTAAAGACGAGTGCAGATATAACGATTGCACGCACACCAAAGAAACAGAATGCGGAATCGCACTGGCGGTTGCGCGCGGCGATATTTCGGAATCGCGCCATGAAAGCTATAAAAAGCTTTATTCGGAATTAAAAAACATTGACAGATACAGCTAAAGACCCTTACAGATGATATTTACGGAGGATTTATTATGTTCATCGGTCATTATTCGCTGGCGAACGGGCTTACCTTATTCGGTCTGTTATCGTCGGTTACTTCATGCTTCTTAGCGGCTAAAGGCAATTTTAAGTTTGCCGTTTATATGCTTTTCCTTGCCTGCATTTGCGATATGTTTGACGGCAAGATCGCAAGGTCGACCCCCAACAGAACCGCTCAGCAGAAGTTTTACGGAGTTCAGCTCGACAGCCTTTGCGACGTTATAAGCTTTGGTGTTACGCCCTGCTTTATCGCATTCTCGTTCGGCTTCGACGGCATTCTCGACGTTATTATCTACGGTATATTCGTCATGTGCGGCGCAATCAGGCTTGCTTATTTCAACACCCTCGCAAACGAAAACCCCGGTAAATCATCTAAGAGCTTCAGAGGCGTGCCTATTCCCGTTTCGGTTGGCGTTGTTATCTTCCTTTTCCTCTTAACAACGTTTATAAGCGCTGATATAACGCTTTGGATCTTCAGAATCTTTTATCTCGGTCTTGCTATCGGATTTATTCTTAACATTAAGATCAAAAAGCCCGACATGAAGAAGGGCGCGATATTCCTTGCCGGACAGATTATTTTGTTGATTCTTCTTGTTGTTCTCGGCGATTGCAAGATGCCCGTTTGAGTTTGGGCCTGAACATATTACAGTTAAAGGGGCTTTTTGAAAAAAACCCCTTTAAAATCCCCAAAAACTTCAATTATATATAAAAAGCAGCGATAAATCGCTGCTTTTGCTTTTTAATTATGAGAAGGTTACCGACGAAGCGTATTTAAGGAAATTAGCTTTGTTTGATTCGAAGCTATCCTCAAGGCAATAAAAGCTTATTACCCAGAAAGCGTTATTTCCCTTCTTTACGACCACGAGATCGCGGAAGGAACTTCCATCGGAATCGAAGTTATATTCATAACAAACCGAGCCCGATTCTTCAACGATTTCAGCCTCGATCTCATTTGCTTCCATACGAAGCTTTGCATAATCGGCTTCGGTAAGGTCGGCAATAACGTAATCCTTATCCTCGAGCTCCTCGAAGGTTTCTTTATGTACCAGCACGCCGATATCGGTTGTTAAATAGAACGCCTCGGCACCTTCTTGCTCGCTTTCTATAAACATTCCGCTCATGGTGATAGAAAGCTCATCGACCGTAAAGGTCTTTTCACCGAAGATCGAGCAGGAGGAAAGCAGGCAGGCAACAACAAGAATAATCGATAACGCAGGTATCGCGAATTTCTTTTTCATTGATAATTACCTATTTATGATTAATACTTAACAAAGAACAAGGGGTTTACGCATTCGCCGTCAACGCGAACCTCGAAGTGAAGGTGAGATCCGGTGGTGTTGCCGGTATCGCCGATCTTGCCGACCACGTCGCCTGCAGAGACAACGTCGCCCTCGGAAACGGTGATAGAGCTGAAGTGTGCATAAAGGGTTTGAATTCCGTTGCCGTGATCGATGATAACACAGTTACCGTATGTGCTGTACCATTCGGCAAGAACAACCACGCCGCTGCTTGCCGCAACAACGGGATCGCCGTGGCAGCCGGGGCCCGCAATATCGATGCCCTTATGGATTCTGCCCCAACGGGGACCGGTATAAGAGGTTATGATACCGTCATAGGGCTTGACGAACTTTGCAACCGAGGACACGGAATGAGAGCTCGAACGCGAGCCGACGCGAACGACAGAATCCTTTGCGGGAGTTGTTACATCAAGAGAAACTACGTTGCGACCGGTTTCGACACCGTCGACGGAAATTATTTCGGCGGTTTCTATACCTTCGCCGTTATAGCCCTTTATAAGAACCGATTTTTTACCGTTTGCAAGAGCATCGGTATAAATGGTTTTGGTATTATATTCAAGAACGACCTTTTCGGAAGCGGTTACGACCGAGCGAACCGAAAGCTTAACGGGGATCGATTCGCCAAGGTAGTTGGAAACGCCGTTATCGAGCATTCTTGCGACATCGGAAGCGGTTACAAAGGAGTCGGTCGCATATTCGCCGGAAACAAGATCAACGGAATTATTGAAGCTGATCTCAGCCGAAGGATCGATATTGAGCTCGCTTGCGCGCTCGTTGAGAACGGTGTTAAGAGCAGATTCGGCAACCGCGCTATCGGAAACCGCACCGATGAAACAGTTGTCTATATAAATACCTGTGCCGCAGAGAAGCGCTGCTTCGGGAGCAACCGATTCGGGAAGAGAAGACTGAGTGCCCGCACTTTCGGAAGAAACGGTTGCGGAAACAACGTATTCGGAAGAAACGCCCGAAACGTCGCTTGCATCATTGCCCGCAAAGGAAATAATGCAGCCGAGTGCAACGGCAAAAGCCGCTACGGAAACGAGCGCTATTCTATATTTTTTTATGAAATTCAGCGGTTTGATTGAACTTTCCAAAGGTGGACCTCCGTTTTTGTTTTGATTTAGTCCCAAAATCATTTAGATTTTACACTATAATTATGAACGCCATGTTAAATTACGATAAATTTTTATAATAATTTTGTTTATCGGCATGGTGAATATCTTTTGATAGTTATGCTTTAAGGAATTTAGCGAAGGTTTTGTGCGAAAACTATTGAAAAAACAAAAATGCGGTTGTATAATATTTAGAAGCGTTCCCGCAGAAGCGCGGGAAGCTTAACTTTTTAAGATATGTATTACCGAAAGGATATTTTACAATGCAGATCACAAAAACTCTTACAACCTCTCCCAAGGCAAAGCCCACGGGAACTCTCGGCTTCGGTAAGATATTTACCGACCACATGTTTATTATGGACTATTCCACCGAAAAGGGCTGGCACGATGCAAGAATCGTTCCCTACGGCGAGATATCGCTTTCCCCTGCCTGCATGGTATTCCACTACGGTCAGGAAATGTTCGAGGGCATGAAGGCTTACCGCGCAAAAGACGGAAGAATACTTTTGTTCCGCCCCGAGAAGAATATTGAAAGAATGAACAACACCAACGAGAGAATGTGTATTCCTCAGGTTGACAAGGCAGACGTGCTTCAGGCTATCGAAGAGCTTGTTTGGACCGACAGCGATTGGATTCCCACCGAGCCCGGCACCTCGCTTTATATTCGTCCCTTTATTATCGCAACCGACCCCTTCCTCGGCGTTCACCCCTCTCACACCTATAAATTCATGATAATTCTTTCTCCCTCGGGCTCTTATTACGCGGGCGGTCTTGCTCCCGTTAAAATCTGCGTTGAGGATGAATACGTTCGCGCAGTTAAGGGCGGCACAGGCTATGCAAAGGTCGGCGGCAACTATGCGGCATCGCTTAAGGGTCAGGAAAAGGCAGAGGAAAAGGGCTATGCTCAGGTGCTTTGGCTTGACGGTATTGAACACAAATACATCGACGAGGTTGGCGCGATGAACGTTTTCTTCGTTATCGGCGACAAGATCGTTACCCCCAAGCTTGAGGGCAATATTCTTCCCGGTGTTACCAGAGATTCGGTTATCTCTTACCTTAAGGCAAAGGGCTATGACGTTGAAGAACGCCGCATTTCTATCGACGAGGTTTATGAGGCAGGCGAAAACGGCTTGCTTAAGGAAATGTTCGGCACCGGCACCGCGGCTGTTATTTCCCCCGTTGGACTTCTTGATTGGCACGGCAAAAAGCTTTTGATAAACAACGGCGAGATAGGAACGATCTCTCAGATGCTTTACGATAACATTACCGGCATTCAGTTCGGCAACAAGGAAGATGAATTCGGATGGAGCCACGAGATAAAGAGATAATTACCGAAAACGATATTTCGGAAGACGTTATCGACACTGCCATAGGCGAAAATATAAGCGAAAACGACGGGGGCCCTGAAAAGCCCCCGCTCTTTAAACGCATTATTAATTGCGGTCTTTTTACAATTCCGTTTAAGATACTTTCGCTGATTTTTGTGTTTTCGGCGGTTGTTTATCTGCTTTCACGCTTTATTCCCGCGTTTGCGGAGCTGTGGACGGTTTATCCCGCGCAAGCCATAAGATTCCTTCTCGCTAAAATAACGGGTTGGATCCCCTTTTCGCTTGCCGAATGCGTTTTGATCTCACTTCCCTTTATTGCAATAGGATATATTGTGCTTTCGACGGTTTCGACAAAGCGAGACGGCAGCGATGCGAATTTTTACAAATGGCTGAGGCCGCTTTTATCGTTTTTGCTGTTTATTGCCATTGTTTTCTGTGCCGCATTCGGACCCGCATACGGCAGGCAAAAGCTTGCTTATAACCTGGACTTAGAGCAAAAAGCGGTTTCCGCCGAGGAGCTTTATTATACGGCGGTTACGGTTTCGAACCTGGCAGAGGAGGCGTTTGCCGACGACGGCGTTGCGTTTGATGCGAACGGAGCATCGGTTATGCCATACGGCTACGACGAGCTGACCGCTATTGTAAACGATGCGTTTGCCGAATACGCGGCAACTGCCGATTATATAGGGCATTTTAATTCATCTCCAAAGCCCATTGCGCTTTCGGAGCCGATGACCTACACGCACATTTCGGGCGTTTACACCTTTATGACGGGTGAATCGAACATCAACACAAATTATCCCGATTTTCTTATGCCGTTTACAATGGCGCACGAAATGGCGCATCAGCGCGGAATTGCTCGCGAGGACGAGGCGAACTTCGTTGCTTTTCTCGTTTGTATAAACAGCGACGATGCCTTTGTTCGCTATTCGGGATACGCCAACATGGTTAATTATCTTATGTCGGCGTTAAGCAGTGCGGACAGAGACAAATACTTCGAATTCAGAAGAAGCGTTCTTTCAAACGAGATGAACCGCGAATTTATCGCATATTCGGAATTCTTCGACAAATACCGCGACAGCACGGCGAGCACGGTTGCGGGAACGGTCAACAACGCGTTTTTGCAATCGCAGGGTCAGACAGCCGGAACGAAAAGCTATGGCTTGGTGGTCGATCTTGCCGTTGCCTATTATAAAAGCCGATAAACGCACAAATAACAAAACAAGCTTCCTCTGATTGAGAAGCTTGTTTTTTGTTTATATTACATTATTACCAGCTCGAGAGAAGTCAGAACGATCAAAAACGCGAAATTTATGACCGAGAACATAACTATATACGCCTTGGTTTTGCCCGGCTGATTCTTGGAATATTCACGGAAGGTTATAAGACTCGCGAGCGAGGAGATAAGCGTTCCGACGCCGCCGATATTTACGCCGACGAGCAACGAGGGGTAATCGCCCGTGAAATTGGAAAGCAGAATAGCGGAGGGAACGTTGCTTATGCACTGACAGGAAAGCACGCTGAACAGCAAAGTGTTTTTTCCGAGCAGAGACGAAAACAACTCGCGCACAGGTTCAACGCGCGCCATATTGCCCGCGAAAATAAAGAAAAACACAAAGGTTAAAAGCAGAGGATAATCGACCTGCGAAAGCGCCTTTCTGTCGACAAACAAAAGAACGGCGGGAATAACAAGCAGACCGAGACCGTAAGGGATTCCGCGGAAAACGATCGCAATGGAAAGCGCGAACAGCGCGAGAAGTATTGCGGTTTTTGCTTTGGGAACCGAAATATCGTTTTCAAGCTGAACTATCGGCTCGGGGCGTATAAAGAAGCAGCAAACGGTTATTAACGTTACCGAAAGCAAAAAGGGCACGAGCATTATTTTGATAAATTCGCCGTCGGGAATTGAGAAGTGCGAATAAAGATAGAGGTTTTGAGGGTTGCCGAACGGAGTCAGCATTCCGCCGAAATTTGCCGCAATGTTCTGTAAAATGAACACATACGCCATATAGCGTTCCTTTGCGGTGGTTTTAAGCACCAGATAGCCGAGAGGCAAAAAGGTCAGCAACGCCATATCGTTTGCAATAAGCATCGAGCCGATAAAGGTTATATAAACGAGCGCGATGGTTGCCGAACGAATGGTTTTGAAGCGCTGAACAAGCTTGCCTGCAAGCATATAGAAAAAGTTTTGATTGCGCAGGGCGCAAACGACGGCAAGCACGCAGAACAGACAAGAAAGCGTTTTGAAATCGAAATAACCGATATATTCGGCATCGATCGGCACGAAAAAAGTTGTTATCAGTGCCGCGGCAAACGCGATCAGCATAAGCGCGTTCTTTTTGGCGAACGCCGATATATTTTTTATCAAAATATGGCTCTTGGGAACGGCAATGGCGTTCTGCATTTTTGCGTTACTTCCCTCTTTTTAAATTTCCGACGGAAATTATAGCACCGAATTTAAAAAATAACAATTGGGAAGTTTTATAATTTTAGCCTTTAACAAAGCGGTCGCATTGTTGATTTTTGAATCATTCGAGCAATTCGGGCGGCAAAGCGGCATAAAGTGCCTCTGCCCAACGCGCACAGCCCTCGGCATTGGGGTGTCCGCCGAATATTGCGATCTGCGGCTCGCGCGCGCTTTTGCCGAGCACCTTTACGTTATCGAAGAAGAAATCGGCTTTTTTCGAAAGCTCGTTTTTGATAAAGGTGTTAACCTCGATCCACTTATCAAGCGCCTCGCCCTCATAATCAAAGGGAGGCACGGTCTGCAATACGATCTTTATGCCGTTCTTCTTCAGCTCGGAAACGACAAACGCAAGATCCGTTTTAAGCCCCTTGACGCTTTTCTGCTGCAAAATATCGTTCGCGCCGAGGCAGAGGAAGACTATATCGTTATTTTTCGCTTTGGAGAGCCAGAAGCCGTTTGAGGCGGCATCGTTTGCGCGTGCAAAGCCGATGCCGAGGTTATGATATGCATAAGCGCTGCCGAGCTTTTCGGAAAGGACCGCACAATAGTTTTTATAGCTGTTAAAGCCCGCGCCGATGCCCTGAGTTATTGAATCGCCTAAAAACGCGATTCTTTTCTTTACGGCGCGGTCGCAGCCGACCATGCTTACGACCGGGGTTTTGTTGCTGTAAACCCATTTTCCGTTTTGCTTAAGATATGTCGGCAAAAGCGTTTCTTCGAAATAAGGAAACATATTTCCCGTGAAGCTGAGCTGAATGCAGAGATAATCGCCGGATTTTATATCGAGTGATATTTCATCGGAGCAGAATATTTCGCCCGCGGTGCATTTTTTCGACATCGCACCGTTAAAGCTTAAATGCTTCATTTCAAAAACGCTTTCGTTTGCCTTTTTTGCCGACTCGGGAGAGGATATCTCCTCACCGATCGCATCGCACGCGCAAACGCCGACGAGCGCTTCGATAAGATGCCAGCCGTTGCAGACGGTGTTGCATACGCTGAAGCTTCCGTCGGAATAGGTTGTATCGACGTTATTCGAAAACAGAAACGAATAGTTATATTTACCGCCGCAGGATATTTTATAAAACGTACGCGAGGTGCGCACCTCGCAGGGATCCATCAGAAAAAAGCTTTGCACGCCGCAGGCGGCAACGGTGTTTGAAGTATATTTTTTGAAATAATCCATGGCCCTACCTCGTTTTTACTGCTTTCTTTAAATATACTTCAAATCGGCTTTGTTGTCAATCGAAAATGGTTTCGGTTTTGATGCGTTTGTTGACTTTCGGACAGAGCCATGTTATAATTTTTTATGTTCAAAATGCAAATTCACTTATCGGAGAATTATTATGAACGAATTGGAGATCAAACGGATCTTGGAATCGCAACGCGAATATTACAAAAGCGGTGCGACGATTCCGGTTGCGTTCAGAACAAGGCAGTTAAAAAAGCTTTATTCCTGCATCAAAGAGCGCGAAGCCGATATTTTGGAAGCCTTGAAGTCCGATCTCGGAAAAAGCGGCTTTGAGGCTTTTATGTGCGAGATCGGTATGGCTTTATCTGAAATAACCTATATGATAAAGCACGTAAAGCGTTTTTCCAAAAGAAAGTCGGTTAAAACGCCGCTTGCGCAGTTTCGCTCGAAAAGCTACAAGCAGCCTGTTCCCTACGGCAACGTTTTGATAATGAGCCCCTGGAATTACCCTTTTTTGCTCACCATTGATCCGATTGCAACCGCCATTGCCGCCGGCAACACCGTGATAGTTAAGCCGAGTGCTTATTCGCCCGCAACATCAAAATTGATAGAAAATATAATTTCAGAATGCTTCGAGCCGAATTACATTGCCGTTATCAGCGGAGGCAGAGCCGAAAACAAGGCGTTGCTCGAGCAGAAGTTTGATTTCGTTTTCTTTACGGGAAGCCAAGCGGTCGGCAAAGAGGTTTTAAGGCACACAGCCGAGCACCTTACGCCCGCGGTTTTGGAGCTTGGAGGAAAAAGCCCCTGCATCGTTGATTCATCGGCAAGCATTAAGCTCGCCGCGAAAAGAATTGTTTTCGGAAAATATTTGAACTGCGGTCAAACCTGTGTTGCGCCCGATTATATTCTTTGCCACGAAAGTGTTAAGGAAAAATTCGTTTCGGAGGTCATCTCGCAAATAAAGCTTCAATTCGGAGAGAACCCGCTTGAAAACAGCGATTACGGCAGAATAATTAACGAAAAGCATTTCAACCGTCTTTGTAATCTTATTGATAAAAGCAAGGTTGTGTTCGGTGGAAAAGCCGATGAAAAAGCCAACAAGATCGAGCCGACGGTTATGGATAACGTTACCGCAGACGATGCCGTGATGCAGGAGGAGATATTCGGGCCGATAATGCCGATCATAACCTTCAAAAGATTTGATGCCGTTGTTGATTCGCTCAAGAACGCGCAAAAGCCGCTTGCGCTTTATTTGTTTTCTTCCGATAAGAAGCACATTGAGCGCGTGAACACCGAGCTTTCTTACGGCGGAGGCTGTATTAACGACGTTATTATACATCTTGCAACGAGCGAAATGGGGTTTGGCGGTGTCGGAGAAAGCGGAATGGGCTCTTATCACGGAAAGGAAGGCTTCGATGCCTTTTCGCATACCAAATCTATCGTTCACAAAAGAAATTGGCTTGATCTTCCCATGAGATACCAGCCATACAAAAGCAAGCTTAACGAAAAGCTTTTGCGCTTCTTTTTGAAATAGAAAATCATACTTCATAATTTGCGAGACTTTTCAAAACGAAGTCTCGCACTTTTATTCTGATTTTTATCATAATCAAAACAGCATCAACGTAATCAGAAGCGACAATTATGCATTTGTTTCCAACCCGCAGTTGACTTTTTTCGGAAAATACGTTGGTTGCATTTATTAATTCACGATTGTATAATAAAGACATCGAACAAAGAGGCAACAGGAGGAATTGATATGACTTTCGGCGAAATTTTTAAAGAAAACCGAAAAAGGCTTTCGCTTACTCAAGAAGAAATCGCTTTGCGATTGATGGTAACGCCGCAGGCGGTTTCCAAATGGGAAACAAACCAAGGGTCTCCCGATATTTCGCTTTTGATTCCCATTTCGGAGGAATTCGGGATAACAGTTGATGAGCTTTTGGGAAAATCAAAAAAAACTTCCGAAGAGATAAAGGGCGAGCTCGAAGAATTAAAAGACGCAAATAACGAGCTTGTCGAAGATTACAAGCAGCTTCAAAAAATGATAAGGTCAAATCCAACCAATACGGATATATTGCTTTCTTTGTTAGAGCATATAGTGAATATATTAAAAAACAAAAAAGAGCTTTCGGAGAAAGAAAAATCCGAATACGTTAAGGATGCGGAGATATATTCCAAAACCTTAATAGAACGCGGTGATGAACCCGGTTGGGATAAGCACGGCTATGGCTTGCTCGCGCAGGCTTATATGCATGCAGGCGATTATGATCGGGCAAAAATCACGATAGAAAACCTTCCTTGGACAAAATTCAACCGTTACAGAAGCCGCGGCGATCTTGCGTTTATTCAAAAGGACTATGAAACCGCATGCGTGCAATATGAAAATTCATTAAAGAACTCTTTATCTTGGGTTTTTTACGAATTGCGTCGGCTTTACGGAAGCTACAGCTTCACCGATGCGTTTAAGGCGAAATTCTACGCCGAAACGATGTATCGCTTACACAAGGCTTTTTTTGATATTAAAACAGAAACGGTATTTATTTGGGCGTATTTGTTTGCTTGCATGGAATTGGCGGTCTTCCACGCAAATTGGGGCGATAAAAAAACAGCCTTGACGTATCTGGAGGAATATGCAGATGCGGTAGAAACTCATGCGGATCTCCGCAGTAAAAACGCAGAATCAAAATCAGCCGTATTTCCTCATTGCACAACTTCGCAGGATAAGATAGACTATGACTATATAAAAAAGACGTTTTCTGTACGAAAAGGGCTTAACCCCATTCGCGGCGAGCAACGCTTTTGTGATATTTTAAAGCGCTTGGGAATTGAAAACGCATAATATAGACCGTATAAACACAACACCGCAGAGGAATATGATATAATCCCCTTAAAGTAAAAGCTTGAAAATGCTTTCAAGGTTACGATAAGGGGATTTTTAAACTTTTAATACGTTGGGGGTAACAACCCTATGAGAAGCAGACGACCGGCTGCTTTTTTATTAGTGATGATGGTGATGGTGATGAGCCGCGAATGCATTGAATTCGACGCGGCAATGCTTATCGGCGCAGTTCTCGGACGGCGCTTCGAGCTCGAGGGTTGAATGGATTATTCCGTGCTCGCGCAGCTCTTCGCGCACACTTTCTTTGATTTCAGAACGTTCGGAGTCGGCAACAACATGCATAGTAGCATAATTATTCTGACCGTCCAAGCTCCAGATGTGAACGTGGTGTACGTCGGAAACGCCCTCGATTTTAAGAATATGGGACATCAGCTCGTTTACGTCTATTCCCTCGGGTGTTTTTTCGAGGAAAATGCCAACCGCTTTGCAAAGGGTCTTAATTGCATTAAAGAGTATAAAAAGTGCAACGGCGACAGACATTATCGGATCGAGGAGAGCGATATCGGTGAATTTCATTACTACGGCGCCGACAAGCACGACTATCCAGCCGAGAACATCCTCGAGCATATGAAGATTGACCGCTTTTTGATTTAGCGATTCGCCGTTGCGGGTGAAAAACGCCGCGCCCGAATTGACTATAACGCCAACAACCGCGAAAAGAATCATTCCGTTATAATTGATCTCGGTCGGCACTATGATTCTGTGCATGGCGTTATAAATGACCGTTGCCGAACCGACAAGCAAAATCAAGGTGTTTATTGCTCCGCCGAGAACCGAATATCTCGAATAGCCATAGGTATATTTTTCATCGGGCGGACGCTTGCTTTTCTTTTCGAGAAAATACGAAACACCAATGCTTGCCGCATCGCCGATATCGTGTATGGCATCGGAAATTATTGCTATACTGCCGGTGAAAACACCGCCGATAAATTCAAAAATTGAAAACGCAAGATTTAAAATAAACGCAGCTAAAATCTTTGTTCCCGATTTCATAAAGCACCTCTTGACCGAATCGTCGGATTATGATACAATGAATTCGTTACCGAACACATTGTTCATTATCAGTATAGCGCATTCGGACAAAGATGCAACATACGATTTGAATCGGTTATTCGTTACCGAACAAATCGGCGAAAATGTACGGAGGTTTTATGGACAGACGGCAGAGAAAAACGCGCGAGGCGATATTTGATGCTTTTACCGAGCTTCTTTCGAAAAAGGATTATTCGCAAATAACCGTTGGCGAAATAATCGAAAAAGCCGACGTTGGCAGAGCAACCTTTTATTCGCATTTTGAAACCAAGGATTTTCTTTTGAAGGAGCTTTGCGAAGAGCTGTTTTGCCATATATTCGATACGGCAAACGAACAAAACAGCGGGCATCGGCATATTTTTTCCTGCGATGCGCCCGATTCGGCGTTCCTTCACCTGTTTCAGCACCTTAAAAGAAACGATAACAACATTGCGTTTTTATTATCCTGCCGAAACAACGAGCTTTTTTTGGGATATTTTAAAAAGGACCTGAAATTGCTTGTGGAAAATCAGATTGAGATTTTCGAAAGCAGAAAAAGCAATCTGCTTCCGCAGGATTTTTGGGTAAACCACATCACCTCGGTTTTTGTTGAAACGGTTAGGTGGTGGATAAATAACGGGATGAAGGAATCCCCCGAAAAAATAACGAGCTATTTCTTTTTATCGGTTTAAACGTTTAACGGAGGCTTTATTATGCTTAAAACTTCAACGGAAATCAGGTCGATCGCAAGCAAGGTCGGCGAAGAAAAGGCGATTGAGCTCGTTGCGAAAGCAGGGTTCGACGCATGGGATTTTTCGATGCTTGCCATGGTTAGATATGATTGGAGCACGAACCGATGCCTGCCATGCGGTCATGCGCTGGCGGGGAGCGAAGCCTTTAAATTTGCGCGGCGATTGAAAAGCATTGCAAGCGATTGCGGAATTGTTTGCAATCAATCACACGCACCGTATCCAACCTATTGCAAGGCGATTGCCGACACATATGAAAAATGCATTGAGCTTACCGCCGAGGCAGGCGGAAAGATATGCGTTATTCACCCCGACAACTACAAAAGCGCCGAGGAAAACGCAGAGATGTTTTTAAGGCTTCTTCCCATTGCAAAGGGATGCGGGGTTAAGATCGCCACGGAAAATATGTGGAATTGGAGCGAGGAGAAAAAGCGGCCCTCTTTTGCCGCTTGCTCGACGCCCGAAAGCTTTTTGGAGCACATGAAGGCGGTTGACGACGATTATTTCGTTGCCTGCCTTGATATCGGACATGCCGAGCTGTTCGGGCTTGACACGAGCGCGGTTGAAATGATAGATAAGCTCGGAACGCATCTTCAGGCTTTGCACGTTCACGACAACAACAAAAAAGGCGATCTGCATAAGATCCCCTTCTCTGACAGTATCGATTTTGATTCGGTCGCAAAAGCGCTTAAACGCAACGGATACGACGGTTATCTTACGCTGGAAGCCGTTTCGCACATGAGCGCATTTGACGGCGAGAACGTGTTCTTGGGCGTTAAAGAGCTTTCCGATTCGGCAAAAAAGCTTGCTGAGATGATCGAAGATGCTTGATCATTGCGTTTGCAGAAAACTGTTTGCTTCGGTTAAGACACGTTTTGAGCTTTCAAATTGAAAAGATTCAACGGCGGTTTCATAGTCCATCAAGAAAATTCCGTTCAGCTCGCTTTCCTGCGCGACAAGGGCTTGGTTTGAATATTCAGCCAAAAAGTAGACCACGTGCTTCATTCGCGTTTCGCCGTTTTTTAAAAAGGTGTGGCGGTCTTCGGTTTTAAAGCCCGCAATTATATCCACCTTTAGCCCTGTTTCTTCAAATATTTCGCGCAAAGCGGTTTCGGTTTCGGTCTCGTTCGCTTCCAAGTGCCCCTTCGGGAAACCGAAAAAGCCCTCTTTTGACTGAATTATAACGTATTTTACAATACCTTTTATTCTTGTGAACACAACCGCGCCGCAGGATTTTTCGGTTATCATGTTGATTCTCCTTATCATATCGAAGATATATCACCCGCTCGTCCCGAGGAAAGGATATCATTGAAAAACGACAAGTTTAGCGAAGAGAGCAGAACGAAAAGAGAAAAGTGAAGAGAACAAAACAAACGGCAATTTTAGAAAGAAAATTGCCGTTTGTTTTTGGAGCTGGTGGAGGGATTTGAACCCTCGGCCTATTGATTACGAATCAATTGCGCTACCCCTGCGCCACACCAGCAAGCCGCGCTTTTCGCGCGCAAAATGGATTATAACATTAATTATCGCAAAAGTCAATATTCTGCATGATTTTTATTCTTCATAAACGCAACGGCAACGATTCCGAGCAGTAAAACGGCTGTTACACCCAATCCGCCCTCGGTTCCGAAGGCGCCTCCGTTAAAGAGCGTGCGCTCGCCGACCGCTTCGGTTACAAAAACCGAATTTGCTATCGGCATTCCGCTAACCTTAAAGCCCCAAATATTGCCCTGAGCAAAATTCCATGCCGAATGAATCGCCATTATGCCCCAAAGGCTACCGCGGCGCAAAAAATACAGCACTGCGAAAACACCGAAAAGGAAAATGTTAATTATCGCAAGAGCGCTTATGCCGCCGTTGCCGATATGAAGCAAAGCAAAAAACGCCGAGCTTGCAAGCACCGCCACGGGAACGTTAAAGCTAACCGCCGCAGAAACGAAATAATAGCCGCGACAGAGTATTTCTTCGCTTGCGCCCTGAATAATATAGGCAAGCAAAAACAGCAATATCATCGGAACCGAGGCTTCGGCATTAAAGCCGATAAGCTTCACGTCGCCGGTTAAATAAACCATACCGAACGCGGCGGAATACATTAAAAGTCCAATAACAAATCCGATCAGATATTCGGGCAGCGCGCCCTTTTTGCAAAAGCCGAGCGAAAACATGGGGCGATGCTCGATCTTTGTGCAATAATAAATTGCGGCAACCCCACAGCCCGCCGCGGTGAACAGCGAAGCGAGCTTGAACCACTCGGGCGGGTTCGAAAGCATTTTATCGACAATCTCCGAAATATCCGAAAAATCCGAAGATGCGTCGTTGAGAATATATGCGGTTTCCTCGTTAAGAATTATAGAAATATAAGCGGGAATCATTAATATCAGCGAGCTTAACAGCTGACCGAGAAAATAGATAAGAAGAAAAATTGCGGAAACCGAAAAAATATTGCGTTTTATAAGCGAGGCGCGCGCACTTTCAATGGCGGCGTTCGTTCCGAAAAACCTTTTCATAAGCAGCTCCTTTTGTGTTGTTTTAATTTTAACACAGGCTTTTAAAAAAGTCAATTACAGCAGTTTTTAAAAAACACTTGCAAATATGAAAATAATGTGTTATAATACCGCTTGTGCCGCAAAGGCGATCTCGCCGGCGTGATGGAATTGGCAGACGTGCCGGACTCAAAATCCGGTGGTAGCGATACCGTGTGGGTTCGACCCCCACCGCCGGCACCAAAAATCGACAAGTTTCGACAGAGACTTGTCGATTTTACTTTTTCACTTTTCACTCTTCTGTGTGCACATTATAACGCAACATTAGTTTAGGTTACCGATGAAGCGGTAGTAGATATCTACTTTTTGTACGCGCTTACCATCAATCTTTTCTGCTTCGTGAACCTCAATTTTGTCAATCAGTTCGTTCAGTACGGTTTTATTGAGCTCTTTGATATCAAGATACTTTTCAATAATAGCGGTGAAGTTTATGATGCTTTCAAGGTTGCGTTCTTCCTTTTTCAGTTCCTCAGCAATGGCAGTCAAGCGTTCATTCGCTTGCTTGCGTTCATCGATAAACTGTGCGGAAAGACGTGCATACTCATCATCCGTAATCTTGGATAGCGCATTATCCTCATAAAGCTTTTTCGTGATAAATTCAAGCTCATCAAGTCTCTTTTGCAGTTTGATTTGCTCTCGTTTGAGCGAAGCAAGCTGTTTTTTGTTTTGAGTGGATAAATGGGCTTGTAACGCTTCCTCAAACTTTGCACGGTCTTTTTTCAAAAGCTCAACATGACTTTGAATATCCGTCAAAACAATTTGGTATAAGGCCTTGTAAGTTATATAATGCCAAGTACAGTATTTCTTACCTTTGTTTTTGGCGTAATTGCAGACAAAACTACCTTCAAAGTCCTTGTAAGTACCGATGTTATAGGATAATGCTCTGCCACAATCGGGACACTTCACAAGCCCTGCAAAAATCTGACTGACACCGTCCTTGTTGGGACGTTTTTTCACAGCCACCATCTTTTGAACGATATCCCAAGTCTCGCGGTCAATAATGGCTTCGTGGGTATTTTCTACCTCGATCCACTGTTCTTCAGGAAGTTGAATGATCTTTTTGTTCTTGAAAGATTTGCTCGTCCTTCTGTGGTTGACAAGAGTGCCGATATAAAGCTTACTGCGCAGAATAGACGCAACCGAATTACCCATCCAATCATAAGGATAACGGGTATCGTATCCCGTTTGATAGCTGCCGTAGGTTTTTGCCACGTATGCCCGCGGAATCAAGATCTTTTCTGCGGTAAATATCTCGGCGATCTCGGTAGGCGTTTTTCCTTCCACAGTCAACCGGAACATTCTTTTGACAATGGGCGCGGTATTTTCGTCTACAAGAAGATGATGCTTGTTTTCGGGATCCTTTTTGTAACCGTAGGGAGCGAAGGGTGCAGTAAACTTTCCTTGCTTAGCGAGTGTTTTTCGTGCAGAACGAATTTTCTTTGAGATGTCTTTTGCATAAAACTCATTGATGATATTGCGGAATCCCAAGAACTCATTATCCCCGTTTGCCGTATCAACGCCGTCGTTTACG
>JAFSGD010000048.1 GCA_017434845.1 Clostridia bacterium | reverse complement strand
TCGAAGCTTTTCTTTCAAGCTCTTGAAATATAATAATTCCTTAAAAAGAAACAAGCTTTTCGAAAAACCTCAAAAAGCTTGTTTGAAAAAATTCAAGAGCGTAAATAACGAGTTTCCGTTATTGCAACTTATCAAGAACGTCGCCGACTGTGCGAATACCCTCAAAATCCTTGTTAGTAAGGCGTATTCCGAATTCGTTTTCAATAGCCAACGCCATATAAAGATAACCTATCGAGTTCATTTGCAGATCCTCGGCAAGTCTGTCGTTCGGGGTGATGGCGTTCGCGTCTATATCCTCACCGAAAACCTCGGTGAAAAGCTTTTTAAGTCTTTCAAGATTATCCATTGCTTACCTCGCTGTGATTTTTTCGTATTGCTCGCGGCATTCTTCGATTCTTTCCAAAAGCGTTGCCGAAATGTTGTTTATATCTGCCATAGAGGGCATCTTCTTAGCGCATAATGCCTTCGGGTCGATAGCGTCGCCTATAACGATTCTTCGGCGTTGCCACCAATGCTTTGTTTTTTGCGAATAAGAGGGAATGATCGGAACGTCGGTCTGCAATGCAAGCAAAACCGCCCCTGCCTTAACCTGAGCAACGCTACCGGCATCCTTTATTCCGCCCTGCGGGAAAATCGTTAAAATCCTGCCGTCCTTAAGCACCGAAGCGGCTTTTCTTATGGCTTCAATATCCGAAATGTTGCGATCGATCTTAATGCATCCAACACCGCGCAAAAGCGTTGAAATAACGGGGTTTCGCATTACCGTTTCGCTTGCAAGAAAAAACATTCTGCGATACCAAAACGTTGCTCCGAGAACAAACGGGTCGGCAAAGCCAACGTGATTCGAAACAACAACGGCGCCGCCCTTGAGCTTTGCTTTATATTTGTTTCCGTTTACGTCATATTTTTTTATGCGGAATATCGGCAAAGCGACCCAAGATACCAGCCGACTTGCATCCTGCGGTATTCGGCGAACGTCAAAAAGCTTTGCCCTATTTGCTTTTTTTGTTTCCATTTTCCTCTTCAACTCTGCGTTCGAGCTCGTCTTTAAGCTCGTATATTTTGCCCTCAAGAACCGCGGCAAGCCTTAAAAGCTCATCGCGAGAGGGTAATCCGTCCTCGCCGACGGTCTCGTTCTCGGCAACAAGGTCTTTAACGTATATCGGATCGCCGATCATAACACGAGCGCGGCTGAGCTTAAAATAACAACCGTTTGTGTAAACCGGAATTATCGGTGCTCCCGATTGCAAGGCGATCATCGCAACACTCGGCTTAAAGGAATGGGCCTTTCCGTTAACGGGCAGGCGCGCTTCGGGGAAAATACCTATCGATTCGCCCTTTTCAAGCGCGGCAACCGATTCGCCCACAAAGCTGAAATCATAAGTGTTTCGGTTAACGAAAATTCCGCCGATTTTATAAAGAAACCAAGAAAACAGCTTACCCTTTCTGAACAAGACCTCTGCCATAAGAAACCGCAGATTTCTTTCAAAGAACACAAACAGATAAAGAACAAAGTCCATAAGAGACGTGTGGTTTGACATAAGTATACAGCCCTTGGGAAGCTTTCGCTTGCAGGTCGATTTGTTCATAAGATAAACCTTCGGCCTCAGCAGCAATAAGCCGCCGGGAAGCCCCGTAAGCTTAACGAATCCCAGAACGAATTTACTCGGATTGCGGTTCATATTTTAAAGATACCTTTCAATATATTTGGTACATTCGCGAACGGTATAGCAATAATTTTCGCTTTCGGAATCGGCAGTTATGCCGAATTCCTTAGATAAAATACCCAGAATCGCAAAATACTGCAAGCTCGATGCCGAAAGATCGTTAATGAAGTGAACGTCGTTTTCTATCTCGCCGACAGCTATACCCAAAACCTCCGAAACCGCTTCTTTTACCTTTTCGGCAATTTGGGCATTAATGCCGTCTTCGCTGTTTTGCGGCAACGCGGAAAGCGCTTCGGCAACGGTTTTAAGTCTTATGGCGCCGCTTGCAATCTCCCTTTGCAGATAAGGGCGGCTGACCTTTACCGCAGTCGCCGAAACGATAGGATCGTTCGTTATATAAAAACGCCTTATTCTTATCGCAGAGGGAAGAGAATCGTTGATCGCATATATTTCATCAACGATTTCTTTAAGCCTTTCGGCAGTGGAATATTCGCTTATTTGAATAACCATTGCGAGCGTTTCGCTTTCGCCGTTCTTTAAGCCGAGCACCGAAAGCTGCTTGCAACCGGCAAGCGAAAAATGCTGTTCTATCGTATCGGGGTTTATGTTCTCGCCGCTCTCGCCGATAACAAGATCGCCCTTTCTTCCCTTTATGAAATAATAACCGTTCTTTTCTTCAACTATATCTCCGGTGTTGAACCAACCGTCAAGAATGCGCGTTTCGCCCGAAACGGTAATTCGGCTGCAGATAGAAGAGCCCTTTATTTCAAGGGTGCTATCGTCGTTGATGCGGTATTCAACCGATTTGAATGGCTTGCCGATAGAGTTTTCGCAACGGTATTTCGGCTTTGAACGTAGCTCGACTGAGGAAATACCAACCTCGCTCATGCCGTATCCGTTATATAACGGATAACCGATTCCGTTAATAAGCTCAAGCGCGCTTTGGCGAATATAGCTTCCTCCGCTTATGCAAAAGCGAACGCTGCTGCCGAAAACCTTGTCGGTAACCTCGCGCATAAGGCGCCTTGCAATATGCCCGCCAAAAACGGGAAACGTATTTTGAAGCGAAGTTGATATTCCGAGCCCGCGCTCGAATCTCTTTTTGGTTTTTTCGCCCTTTTGCGAAAGCTCTTTTTTGAGCTTGTCTTCAATGGTGTGCCAAAGCATCGGAACGGCAAAAATATGCGTTACCTTGTGCTTACGGCATGCTTTAAGAATGGTTTCGGGCGAATAATCGTGCAGAAACACAAACGAACGCGCATAGAATGAAAACCAAAAATAAACCGCAAACAGCCCGAAAATGTGATAAAAGGGAAGGAATGCAAGCTGTTTCAGCTCGCCGTTGCAATGCGCGGCGATGCTTTTATTTTCTTTGATTATGCTGTCGGAATTAAGTATCTGCTCTGCGATCTCGCTTCCGCCGTAATAACAAACGGTTTCCTTAAGCGTCGTTGCCGAGGTGGAAAGCGCTATCTCGTTTTCGAATATGCCTTCGGGCACTTTTTCCGAATCGCCGAGCAGGGAAGGGATAATAATATAATCGGCGTTAAGCTCGCCTCTTTTCATAGAGAGAACGGTTTTTATGCCGAGCGTTTCGATAATGCCGTTCGAGAGCGCTTTGGGGTGGCGGCAGTTAACAAGATAGGGCTTGTTGCCGCTTTTGAGTATCGCCCAAAAGGCGATGATCCATTCAAGGCAGTTTTCTGCTTCCAAGCCCACAAATCCGTGTGTTGCACCGATGCGCGCATAAAGAGATCCCGCCGCGCGCTCGATCATGTCGAAAACTTCGCCGTAGGTGTATTTTCTTATTTTAAAGCCATCGTCGTATTCCGAAAACAGCTTATCGCGAAAGCCGAACATTATTTTATAGATCGAGGCAAAATCCTTTTTCGAGGCTGTTAAAGCCTCGCGATTGTGCTTGATGATCTTTTTTAGCTCGCGTTTCATTTAATCACCCTTTTACAGTATCGTTATATTATAACTTGCGCCGTTCGTTATGTCAAGGCATTTAACGGGGTATATATTTTAAAAAAAATTAAAAAAATATAAAAAAAGTAGTGCAATATCAAAAGTTTTCTGTTATAATAAATTATTCATGCGCGGTGTGAACCATAAATGCGTCTGTTGCAAATATTAATTCGTGAATTCGGGGGTTTTTATGCTCTGGCTTTGGATAACCTTGGGCGTTGTTGCTTTTCTTTTGATCGGCGGAATAGCCTTTATGCTTTGGAAAACTCTTCCTATCGCAAAAAACGTTTATTTCAATAACCTTGTCAGAACCTCGCCCGATAAATGGGGTTGGGTCTGCTCTGCACCGGATAATGAAGAGCAGCTTGCCATGTGGAACGCCGGCATCGCCTGGGCAGATACCAAAATGGATAAAATGACCGAGGTCGAAACCGAAAACGAGGGTCTGCATCTCTATGGCCAATATTTCGATTTCGGCAACAAAAAGCGTTGTGTTATAATTCTTGCGGGCAGATGCGAATGCCACAAGTATTCCTATTATTTTGCAATGCCTTATGAAAAGATCGGCTGTAACGTGCTTGTTATCGACGCTCGCGCTCATGGCAAAAGCGACGGTAAATATAACACGATCGGCGTCGGCGAAAGCCGCGACCTTCGCGCTTGGATAAAGCTTTTGGAGGAACGCTTCGGTATGCAGGAGATATATTTCCACACCATTTGTGTGGGAACCTCCTCTGCGCTTCTTCTTATGACCTCGCCCGATTGCCCCGAAAGCGTAAAGGGTCTTGTAACCGAGGGCCCCTATATTTCCTTCCGCGAAACCTTCCGTCAGCACATGATAGTCGATAAGCGCCCGGTTTATCCCGTGCTTGATATGGTTATGCTCAATATTAAAAAATATTGCGGCACCGATGTTTATAAAACCGCGCCCATAAAGATTATCGATAAGCTTCATCAGCGCGTTTTGTTCATTTTCGGCGAAGAGGACGTTTTTTCGATCCCACCGCGCAGCCGCGAGCTTTTTGCCAAGTGCGGAAGCAAGGATAAACATATCGTTTGGTTCAAAAAGGGCTGCCACTCTCATTTAAGACTTAACAATACCGAAGGATACGACCGCGCGATCGCGGATTTTATGAATAATGACTCTGAATAACACCAAAAAATTTGCCGTGTTCACAATCGATGCCGAGGCTTTTTCCGATACGGGCTGTGTAAGAGAAAGCGGCTATAACTGCGAACACGATATGCTCGACGGCTTGGATAATTATATCGAGCTGTTGGATAAATACGGAATAAAAGCAACGCTTTTCACGGTTTGCCACACTGCCGAAACGGTTAAAGACAAGCTGAAGAGCTATGCCGCGCGCGGTCATAGGATCGCGCTTCACGGTCTTGATCATACCGCGCCCTTAAAGCTTTCTAACGAGCAATTCCGCGAAGAGCTTATTGCCGCCCGCGATAAGCTTGAAAGCGATCTCGGCATTAGAATCGAGGGCTACCGTGCACCCTTTTTCAGTATGGATAACGAAAAGCTCGAGATACTTCGCGAGCTCGGCTTCCGCTATGATTCAAGCCGTTTGGATCTTGTTAAAAACCATAACGGCGGCGTTATCAACGTAAACGGATTCCGCCGTATTGCAAGCGGTGTGTTCAGAAGTAAGGGCTTCTATGAGTTCGGCCTTTCGTCGCAAAAGCTGTTCAACTTCGATTATCCCGTTTCGGGCGGCGGATATTTAAGGCTTGGCAACTGGGGCTTTACAAAAGAGCTTCTGCGAAGATATCTTGTAAATAACGATTATTATATCTTCTATCTCCATCCGTTTGAGTTTTCCGACATAAAGGTTCCGAAGATAAAAAATCTTAAGCCGCACGACAAATATTATCTGAATTACGGCGTTTCTGCTTTTCGCAAAAAGGTCGAATCGATAATTTTAATGCTGAAAAAGCTCGGATATGAATTCATTACCTTTGATGAATATATCGAGCTCAAGGAAAAAGAACGCGAAAATAACAAATAAAAAAACCTTTGCAATGTCGAAAAAGCAAAGGTTTTTTAGGTTTTTGTCGAAAAAGTTAACGTTCAGTAAATGTTTCGGCTATATTATAAGAAAAGAAACTGCCGAAGTATATTTTTTTCAGGATTCATTCGGCGAATATACGGTTATTATGCATTCTCCGTCGTATTCGCAAACGCAAAAGGGTCTCAGCTCATTATAGCTTAATGCCTTCATGTCGGCAATGCCGCTTCCCGTGTATTTAAAATATGCCTCCTTGGCGGTCCATATCTCGAAAAAGCGCTTAAGCGTTTCGCGGTCGGTCTCTACGCTTTCGGTGTTTTGAAGGTTATCGCCGAAAAGATATAAAAGGTCCGATTCGTTGCAGGCAACGCGGGTTATCTTCATATTTATCGGGCGAATGACCTCAACGTCGGCACCGACGTTTTTGTCGCTTACCGCGCAAATAACCGTGTTTTCGCTGTGACTGACGTTAAATCCAACCGATAATCCGACCGCAAAGGGCTTTCCTTTTTCGGTGCGCTTGAATTCGATTTCGCTTTGCGCAACACCGCATTGCTCCGAAATTGCGCGCCTTGCAAGTATTTCGCCGAGAACGGTCCGCTTTCGGTCGGTCTCCGAGCGATAACGCAAAACGGCGTTTTTGCGCTCTTCGCTCATTAAAGACAGTGCGTTTTCAAAGGCTTCGTCGCTTAATTCGCTTATGCTTGCTTTATAAATCTTCATTTTGCATACCGCTCCCTTCGTTAGCAGATTTTACACAAAATAAAAGTTATTGTCAATAGTCGAAAGTTTCTTGACATTGGTGTCGCAAACTTGTATAATGAAATCGTGATTGCGAGAAATACACAACAAGTGTGTTTTTTGACGAATATTAAACGATTATTATGGGGGCACTGTTATGCACGATTTTGTTATTATTCCCGACACCTCTTGCGACCTTAACGCCGAGCTTCGCGAAAGATTTGATATTCCCGATTATATTCACGGAATGCTTTATTATCCCGACGGCCATTGCGAGCCCTCTGACCTTGATTGGCAGCAAATGACACCCGAGTTTTATTATAACTCCATGAAGGGCAGAAATATTCTTTACAGAACCTCAACTCCTCTTGTCGGTGAAACCACCGAGGTGTTTGAAAAATATCTTGCCGCCGGCAAAGATGTTTTGTCTATCTCGCTTTCTTCCGGTCTTTCCGCAAGTTACAGCCAGTGTGTAAGCGTTGCAAACGATCTTCGCGAAAAGTATCCCGAAAGAAAAATCATTTGCGTTGATTCCAAGCGCTATTCAACCTCGCTTGCTCTTCTTGTTATAAGCGCGTGCATCAAGCGCTCTGAGGGCATGTCTATCGAAGAGGTTGCCGCTTATATTGAAAACGAGCGCGATTACGTTCACCAGATGGGCCCGATGGACGACCTTTTCTTCCTTGTGAAAACCGGCAGAGTAAACAACTTCAAGGCATTTTTCGGAAGCATGATCGGTCTTAACCTCGTTGCCGACTTTAACGATAAGGGCATGGCAGAGGTTCTCGGTAAGTTCAAGGGCAAGGTAACCGCATTGAACGCAACCGTTAAATACGTTGAAAAAACCATCGTTAACCCCGAAGAGCAAATTATTTTCGTTGCTCACACCAATCGCGAGCAGGCTGCACAAAAGCTTGCCGAAATGATCCGCGAAAAATTCAATCCCAAAGAAATCATCATCCAACCGGTCGGCATGGCTTGCGGCGCAACCATCGGCCCGGGTCTTTGCGCGGTATTTTATAAAGGAACCAAGATCAGCGAGGGTCTTGCTTCCGAGCGCGCAATAATGGATGAGATCATAGCTGAACTTAAAGCTTAAAACGGCGTTATGCTGTTGTAGGCTTTATCATATAATATAAAACCGCCCGTTAGGGCGTTAAGGAGTTAAAGCCATGAACAGCTTCGCTATCATCTCTGATTCCACCTGCGATCTCGGAAAGGATCTTCGTGATAAATACGAGATCGATTACGTTCCCATGAACTATGTCGTTGACGGCAAGGAATATCCCGCAATGCTCGATTGGGTCTCTCATTCGGCAAAGGATTTCTATGATATAATGCGCAACGGCACCCGTATAACAACAACTCAGGTTCCCCGCGAGGCGTATGAGGAACGCTTCACCGCGCTTCTCGAAGAAGGAAAAGATATCCTTTATATCTCCTGCTCGTCAGCGCTTTCGGGCTCGATAAATATTGCAACCGTCGTTGCAAACGAGCTTTCCGAAAAGTATCCCGAAAGAACGATCTGCTGTGTCGATTCGCTCATCAGCTCGCTCGGCCAGGGCTATCTTGCAATTCGCGCTTCCGAGCTTCGCGCCGAGGGTAAATCAATAACCGAGATCGCCGATTACATTGTTGCAAATCGTTTAAAGGTTCATCAGTTCGGTTGCCCCGATGATCTCAACTATCTTAAAAGAGCGGGCAGAGTTAAGGCTTCCAGCGCTTTCTTCGGAAACCTTTTCGGTGTTAAGCCCATTATTATTTCTGACGTTAAGGGTCAGAACTATGCAATGAAAAAGGTTAAGGGCGCGGCAAACGCAAGGCGCGAGGTGGCTTCGCTTGTTAAAGAATCGGTTATCGACCCCGAGAATCAGGTTCTTTTCATCTCTCATGCCGATAACATCAAGGATGCCGAGCTTCTGCGTGACGAGATAATGGCGCTTTGTCCCTTTAAAGAGGTTTATTTCAACTATATCGCGCCCATCGTCGGCGCATCTGTCGGCCCCGGAACCACCATTGCTTATTGTGTGGGTAAAGAGGTTACCATCGAGGGAACCGTTTAAATCAGTAAATCGAATGGAGTAATTCTTGAAATGTCTGTTGAGGTTTTGAACGGTGTCCGTTTAAAAAGTATGTTCGAAAACGGATATCGAAACTTAAAGCTGAATATGTCCACAGTTGATGATCTTAATGTTTTTCCCGTGCCCGACGGCGATACGGGAAAAAACATGACAATGACCATCGAGGGCGGTGTTAACGCAAAGGTCGACGAAAACGATCCCGTTTCGTCGGTAATGCGTTCTATCTCAAAGGGCTCGCTTCTTTCGGCTCGCGGCAATTCGGGCGTTATTCTGTCTCAGTTCATCCGTGGCCTTGCCGACGGTGCCGAGGGCTTGAACGATTTCAACCCTCAAACCTTCGTTGCGGCAATGCAAAGCGGTGTAAAACGCGCTTACGGCGCGGTGTTAACCCCTGTTGAAGGAACTATGCTAACCGTTATGCGCGAATCGGCAGAATATGCCTCCGAGCGCGCATTTGAAGATTTCGACGCCTGCCTTGAAGCTATCGTTTCCGAAATGAAACGCTCGCTTAAGCGAACCCCCGAGCTTCTCGCGGTGCTTAAGGAGGCCAACGTTGTCGATAGCGGCGGCGCGGGCTTGCTTCTCATCTTCGAGGGAATGCTAAAGGAACTTCGCGGCGAGCTCGTCGAAACAACCGATGCTCCGCTTCAGGCTTCGGTATTTTCACTCGACAGCTATGATGAAGATACCCTGCTTGTTTACGGCTATTGCACAGAGTTTATCCTTCAGCTTCAAAGCTCTAAAACCAACATTGATAATTTCGACGTAAACGATTTTATCGCAAGCATAGAACCGCTCGGCGATTCTATCGTTGCCGTGCGCGACGGTAATCTCGTTAAGGTACATATTCATTCGTTCGAGCCCGAAAAGGTTATTGCCTATGCAAGAACGCTCGGTGAGTTTATAACGATAAAAATCGAGAATATGTCGGTTCAGCATAACGAAACCGTTTCTCCCGCAAAGAAAGAAAAGGTAAAATATGCCGTAGTTGCCTCTGCAATGGGCGAAGGCATAATCGAATATTTCAAAGAGATCGGCGCTTCTGCCGTTGTTGACGGCGGAAGAACCAACAACCCCTCTGCAGGCGATTTCATCGAGGCGTTCCGCGGTCTTAATGCCGAGCATATAATCGTTCTTCCCAACGATTCAAACATTATTCTCGCGGCAGAGCAGGCGGCAAGCTTGTTCGAGGGCGCCGATGTCAGAGTTGTAAAAACAAAATCTATTGCCGAGGGCTATTCCGCGCTTTCCATGATGGACCTTTCACGCGACAGTGTTGAAGAGGTTATCGAGGAAATGGAATGCTATCGCTACGTAACGACCGGCTACGTTTCGGTTGCGACCCGCGATGCAAATATCGATTCTGTCGATATAAAAGAGGACGAATATCTCGGCTTCACAAACGATTGTATCTATGCATCCGAAAAAGACAAGATTTCGGCGGCACTTGCGCTTTTCGACCGTATACCCGATATGGAAGAAAAGCAGGTTGTAACCGTTTTTGTCGGCAGCAATTCAACAGAGGAAGAAACCGAAGCTATAGAAAACGCTCTTACCGAAAAAATGCCGCTTGTTGAATTCGGCGTTATAAACGGCGGTCAGGACGTTTACGATTATATTTTTGCGATAGAGTAATGCTATGAAAAGAATAGTAATTGATATCTACGGCGCCGATAACGGTGCATCCCCCATACTTGAAGGAACCGCAAAAATGCTTTCCGAGCACGCCGAGATAGGCGCTGTGCTCGTCGGAAGCGAAAATCTGATTCGTGCCAATCTTCCTGCCGAGCTTTTGGAAAGCAGGGTTAAGATAATCGATACCAGCGATTTTATCGCCGATACCGAGCCTGCCTCTGCGATCTTTTCGGGCAGAAACGAATCTTCAATGGCGCTTGCGCTGAAAGAGCTTAAGGAAAACGATGAATGCATCGGTATGCTCAGCGCGGGCATGACGGGCGCGCTTATGGTCGGCTCGATCTTCCGCTTGGGGCTTGTCGGCGGGCTTAAATGCCCCGCGCTTTCCTCTTCGCTTCCCACCGTAACGGGCGATATGGTCTGCCTTGTCGATTGCGGAGCAAACGTTAACTGTAATGCAAAGGACCTTGCCCGCTTTGCGCTTATGGGCAACGCCTATGCACAGATAATCTACCGCAAGGAATCGCCTCGCGTTGCGCTCCTTTCGGTCGGCAGGGAAGACACCAAGGGCAATAACCTAACACTTGAGGCGTTCGGCTTGCTCAGAGAGCTTCCGCTTAATTTCATCGGAAATGCCGAGGGTAACGACCTTATAACCGGCTATGCCGACGTTATGGTTGCCGACGGATTTTCGGGCAATATAATTCTTAAAAGTAACGAAGCATCCGGTAAGGTTGCAATCAAAATATTGGAAAAGGTTCTTTCGAATTGCCCCGAAGGTGAAAGAGCGGCTTGCGAAAACGCGCTTGCACAGCTCAATCATCTTTTCGAGCTTAACTCTCGCGGCGGCGCAACCTTCCTCGGAACCAAAAAGCCGGTTATTAAAATGCATGGCTGTGCCGTTGCAAACACCGTTTGCGCCTGCACAAACCAGCTTTTAATGCTCGATAGCGCAGATTTCACGCAAAGACTCGAAACCGCACTTGCAAAATAAAACATAAAATATAAAAAAGGGACTTATATAGTCCCTTTTTTAATACGTCTTTCTATTTAAAACTATTGAGAAAGCGAGAGAAGCACTTTTATAAAAGAGGTTCTCTCGTAAACAAACCAATCGTGTTATTCCTGCGCTTTTAGTCGAAGAATCTCTTCTTCGGCATATTTTTTGTGTTTTGCTTTGCCGATATACTTGCAAATCAGATATTTAAAAGGTATAATAGCAAAGGCGATGAGGTTAACGGTAAGGATCATCGGCATATCAAGCGGGCTCTTGTTAAAAGCAAAGCAACCAACCGCATAAAGCACGTAGCGCGTTACCGTTGACAAAAACGTTATCGAAGCGCTTTGAAGCGCGATTCCGTTAAAGAGAATAAACTGGTCTATCGAAAACCTTATCAATGCACCCGTTATTCCAACCGAGGGAACGGTTATAAGCACGTTTTGATAATCGTAAAGCCGCCATATAACGATAAGCGCGATCTCACAGAATATCCAGCTTATAAGCCCGGCAGAAGCGCTTGAAAACAACCTTTTATATATTCTTACGGTGTCTTTGATCGGATTAAAGTGCGAAGAACTGTTGCCGTCTATGTAAATGGCTTTTATGGGAAGCGTGGTTATTTCTATCTTCTGCTTTTTTGCATAATAGAGCACGTTCATCTCGTAATCGTATTTTTCGCCGCCAACCTTCAAAAGCCATTCAGTGTGCTTGGCGGAAAAACCGCGCAGACCCGATTGGTTGTCTGCAAGCCAATGACCGGTAAGAAGCGTGAATATCCTTCTCGAAAGGTCGTTGCCGATCTTCGAGCGGAAGGGAATCTTCTTGTTTAGTCCGCGAACCGTAAGCACCATTTCCGCATTGCTTAAAAGGGCATCGCGCACTCTTAAAATATCTTCAACGCTGTGCTGTCCGTCTGCGTCGGCGGTTATGAAATGCGTGTGCTCGGGGAACTGCTCGGCAAGCGCTTTAAAGCCTGCCTTAAGCGCACCGCCCTTGCCGCCGTTCTTTTCAAGATGAATAACCTTTGCAAACGGCTCAACGCTTTTAAAAACACCGTCAAATTCCTTGCCGCTTCCGTCGTTAACAACAAGAATTCCCAAATCGTGCGTTGAAAGCTTTTCGGTCAGCTTTATTAACTCTTTATCCGGTTTGTAAGCCGGAATAACAACAACTACCATAAATAACCCCTTTAATGTAATAAACAGCGATCGAAAAATGCATTTATGCTTTCCATAAGCTCGGCGTTTGCAAGCTCGCCGTCGAAAAGCAGATCTGTATGCCCGTTCTGTCCGGGCGTTTCACAATAAATATATTCAACCTTATCCGAAGCGATCTCGTCCTTGTGGGAATATATCGAGCATTTGTCGGGCGGAGAGGTGGTATCCTCCGAACCCTGAACTATAAGAACCGGAACGTTCGATTCCGAAATAGCCTCATCCGCGCGAAAGCTTGCGTTTTCACTGCCGAACAGCATTGCTTGATATATCCAAAGCATAGGATAATTCCCGTAAGCAAGAAAACCGACGTAATCGGAAGCCCTTTGGCTAACGGCTTCCATTGCGCTGTTTGCGCCCGCGACCGAAACCACCGCGTCAATATCGTGCTCGCCTTCAAGCGCCGAGCAGGCGGCGTATCCGCCCCTGCTGTGCCCGAAAAGGAAAATTCTTTCAAATCCGAAGCACGCGTTGCTTTCAATATAATCAAGCGCGGCATCAAGGTCAAGCAGGGTTTGCGGGAACCCAACCGAAGATTCGCCCTCGCTTTCACAGCTGCCTGTCGTATCAAAGGCAAAAACGCCGAAGCCGTGGTCGCAAAAGCTTTTTATCTGCTGCAAATAATCGTCGGCAGAAGAATAAAACCCCGGAATAAGAACCACCAAAGCTCTTCCGCTTTCACCGTAAAGATAACCTTTAAGCTCGTTTTCGCCGCTTTTGAAGAAATGATGCTTTCTGGCTTCAACCAAATCGCTCAGCTCAGCCGAAACGTCTGCTTCGTCTTGCGGGTCATATCTCGGAAAGGTCAGATCGTATATAATAACTGTAAGTCCAAATGAAAGTAAAATATAAACCAAAACGGTAATAATGATATTTCTCAAGACCCTTGCGTTAAAAATTTTCTTGAAAGCTGTCATTATTATCACCGTAATATGTCAAAAATAAACTTAATCGAAAAAAACCAATGCCAAATCGGAGGGAATTATGAAATTCAAGCCTCAATACAAGCTCGATCTTATAAAGGAATCGGAATATAACGAAAAAATGCAGGAGATAACCGAGCTGTTCGATAAATGCTCGAATAAGGGTTTTCTCGAATCCTTCGACGGAACCAAGCTGAATTATGAATATTTCCTCTGCGAAAATGCAACGGCATCCGTTATTATAGTCCATGGTTTCACGGAATTTATCAAGAAATTCTATGAAATGGCATATTATTTTCTTAACATGGGCTATAACGTGTTTCTTTATGATCAGCGCGGCCACGGCTATTCCGACCGTAAGGTCGAAAACACCGAGTTAACCCACGTTGACGATTTCGAGGATTATGTATGTGACCTCGAATGCTTTGTCGATAGGGTCGTTTCTCCCGCTTCGGAAGGAAAGCCGATATATATGTTCGCGCATTCGATGGGGGGAAGCGTTGCAACGCTTTATTTAACCCGTTGCGGCGATAAGATCGCCAAAACGGTTCTTTCGGCGCCCATGGTCGAGCCCTGCGCCCATAATATACCGCGCTTTGTGCTTAACCATTATATTAAAAGCTGTGCTAAAAAGGAAAGCTGGGATTCGGATTTTCCGCATTTCGGTAAATTCGACCCGAACGCTTCTTTTGAAAAGAGCTCTGATTCAAGCTATAACCGCTTTAAATCAAACCTCGATATGCGCATAAACGATCTCAATTATCGCAATTCGACGTCAACCTATAGCTGGATGTATCAATCCATTAATATCTGCGACCGAATTCTCGTTCGCAAAAAGCTAAAGCAAATAAAATCAAAAGTGTTAATGTTCAGCGCGGGCAGAGATACCGTTGTTAAAATAAGACCCCAGCTTAAGCTGGCAAGGCGAATTCCGGGCTGTGTGCTCGAAAGAGTTCCCGAAGCGAAGCATTCGATCTACACGGGCGAGCCCGAGACCCTGCTGAACTTTTATAACAAGACCTTCGCGTTTTTAGCCGAAAACTGAATTATTTTTTATCCTTTTTAAGTGCCTTTATCTGCTCGATAACGGCACTTATTATATTTGCGGGGGCTGCCTTTTCGCTTGCGCGAATGTCAACAAGCTTAACGTCGCCGTTGCTGATAACCAAAAACGTTAAGGGCGTAACCGTAACCTTCGCGCCCGAGCCCGAAGGAGTGTTTGATTTTTTCTGTTCGGCGTTAACGATGCTTGCGCCGCCGCCCGCAAATCCGCAAGAGATTTTTGAAACGGGAATGATCGTCATTCCGTCGATCTCGATCTTATCACCGAGCACCGAATTGGCATCTGCCATTTCAAGCGCCTTGTCGGCGGTAAAGGACATTAACTGCATAAGGTTTGCCGCCGCAGTCGGTTTAACCGTTTTGGTTTCGTTTTCTTTAGTGTTGTTCATTTAGCTGCCTCCTTTTGCAGTTCGGCTTCGGATTTTTCCATTGCGTTGCGGTATAGCGCGCGCAAAAGATGAATAATTCTAACCGAAACCGTCAAATCGAATTCAAGCTGCTTTTCGCCCTCAAAATCGCAATAAACGGCGATGCTTTCGGCGTTTTTTGCGGTTTTTATGTTCGAGGTCAAAAAAGCGGTGAAGGGGTAAACCGCCGCACAAACCAAGCCGTAATCGATAGCGGCATCTGCGGCATCTTCATCGGCGCACACAGCAAAAATGCGAAGCTTTAATATCTTGCAATATTTCAAAAGCCAAAAGATTCTTCCGGCAAGAAGCGTAACGATCGTAACGATCCTTCTGATCGCCTCCGAAAGACCGCTTTCTTCAACGTCTTGCTTGATAACTTCGGCGCTTTCGATCTTATCGATTTCAAGTATTCTTTTAAGCTTGCGCACGATAATGCTGTTTGGGTTGGGATTCTTGCCGAACGTGAAAAACAATATCCGGTAAAGCACCTTCAACCCTTTTTGCTTATCATAGCTCACAATAAGCTTGAATTTAAGCATTAGTATTATGGCAATGAGCAATATTATAACGGCAAGCAAAGTCCCGATTATCTTTAGAACGATCATTCGGCTTAAACCTCCCTTGCCAAAAAAGCTAATGCTGAGCAAAACCATTATATAAATAATATTACCCGCTTGATTTTATCATATACGGTAATTAAAATCAATATATTTTTTTATTAATGAAGCTAAAAAGTGCAGTTATAAACGCGCGCACGCTATTGACTAAAACAGAAAATTGTAATATAATTTGAATATAAATATAAACACGAAAGGCGAACAGCTATGAATAACGATTATAATTTCGGTAACGGCAACGAAAATTCCAACGATTTCACCCAGGCTATGCCTCCTCAGCAGCCCTCTGCTCAAAGCGGCTTCCAACCTCAACAGCCCAACTATACTCAGCCCAACTATAACCAGCCTCAATACGGTCAGCCGCAGTATAACCAGCCGCAATATAACCAACCCCAATACAATCAGCCCCAACAGCCGCAATATCAAGAGCCTCAGCCTCAGTATGCTCCTCCTCAGTATCAAGAGCCCCAACCCCAATATCAGCAAACCAATTATGACCAAAACGGCTACAATCAGGGCTATATATATAACCAGCCCGAATATAACCGGAGCTTTAACCCCAACGCCCCCGGCAATACGGCAATGCTCGATGACCTTGCGGGCGGCGCTTTAACCATGGGTATTCTCTCGTTGGTGTTCTCCGAAATCCCTCTGCTTAACATTCTCGGCATAATCTTCGGCGCAAAGGGCAAGGGCAAGGCAAGCAGCTTTGCTTCGATTGCAGGTCAGGTATACGGCAAGGCAAAGGTCGGCGGCATTCTTTCAAAAATCGGCTTTATCCTCTCGATCGTAACCACCGGTCTTTATGCTCTCTATTTTATGCTCGGTTTCCTCACGGCTCTTGCAGGTTAAAAAATCGCGGTGTTTTCAAAATCGAAAACACCGCTTTTTTGTTTTGAAAACCTCGTTGATATGGCAATAAGCAATAATTAAAAAGAAAAAAACCAACTCGATCGAGTTGGTTTTTTTGGTGGGGACTACAGGGCTCGAACCTGTGACCCTCTGCTTGTAAGGCAGATGCTCTCCCAGCTGAGCTAAACCCCCATATTCGCGCCGCCTCGTTGGGCGACGCTTGGAATTATAGCACATAAATAATGCGTTGTCAACCCCAAATTTAAATTTTTTCAAAAAATTTTTTCGGGGTGGTTTATTCAAATCTAAAGCTTTCGTAAACCTTCTTAAGCGCGGGCGAAACGGCCTCGTGATCGTCGGTGTCTGCGGTAAGAGTGATTATATAAATATCAGAGCCGGTGCTGCAAAGAACCTGCTCGAAAATATAGGTTCTTTCGTTCATTGCCGCAGAATATTTAACCTTATAAGCGGGCAACTCGTCAACGGTTATTTCTTCGGTATCAAGCAGTTTGTATTCATTAAGTGTTTTTTGAATATCCTGCTCGTAAGATTCCCAATAATCCTTTGCGTGATAAAACTCGCTTCCCGAAAGCGAAAAAACAATAACGTTTATGCTGGCATATTCAGCCATTGCATCGCTGGGGTTGCAATCGTGGCGAATTGCGGTAACACCGTTGTTTTCCGAAAGTTCCCAATCCTCGGGGTAGGCAAAGGTGTAATCAACGGCTTCGTTTCCGCCGCCCTTGCCCGCAAGCTTTTCGCCGTCCTGAACAACGGTTTCGCCGTTGCCGCCGCAAGCGCAAAGCGAAAGCGCCAAAAGCGCGGCGATAATTATTAAAGCAAATCTCTTCATTGTGTTTTCTCCGTTATCTTATTTTTGCTCAAAGGATATAAGCGATTCTCGTCCGTCGGCAGAGTAATAAATGTTTTCTATATAGGACTGTGTATCGAATGAAATAACGGTATAGCCGTTTTCATCGGTCGGAAGCGCCTCTTTTGAGCCATAGGTGGCATAAATGGTTAAATAAAGCGTTTTGTCTTTGATCTCAAAGCTGTAATCGCAAATATCGGCTTTTATCTTGTCGGGCTTGAATTTTCCTTCGAAGTGTCCGTTTGCATCAATCGTTCTGTCGGTCGTGATCAGATCATCGATGGTGAGCGCAAACGATCTGTTATTCAAAAATAAAAATACCGAAAATGTAACGCACGCGGCGATCAGCAAAGACGCTATAATAATAACAGCGCGTCGCATATAACAGCTCCTTTGTTGTTTTTCTTGTTATTATAACTCTATTTTCAAAAAAACGCAATACCCCAATATGTAAATTTGTTGTTTAGTTTCAATGCACAAAAAAGCTGTTGCGGCTTGATAATTCCGCAACAGCTTTTCTTATTTCTTTTTGATAAGTGCAATAAGCCTAACGCTTGCAGGGCTGAGAACAACGTTTGAGATAAGCTCAAAAACAAAGTTCAATCCGACAAGTCCGACGATCATATAAACAAAAACGTTGTCGTGGCCTGCGCCCGCGCCCCATTCCGAAAGGGTGTCGAGGAAAAATACCGTGCAGCCGAGCAAAAAGATGCCGGTGTTAACCAAGGGGCAAACGATCGCCGCGGCAATAACCGCCAAATAACGGTTGCGGTTTTCGAAAAGCTTATAAATAAGCCCTGCCGCAAGACCGCAGAGAATGCCCTTGAGCATAACCGTGATGATGGTTCCGGGAACGTTAATTGCCATAAACGTTGCCGCATCGCCGCTTAAAAGAACGGCAAGCCCGAAAACACCGCCGAGCCATGCACCAACCACAGTTCCGCAGGTTGCCGCACCGATAACGATGGGAATGAGCACTAACGAGATCGAAAACGGTCCGAACCTAATAAACGATCCGAGAAGCTGAAGCACAACGACCAAAGCGCTGAGTATCGCTCCGAGCACAAGTGTCTCGGTCGACATACGCTTTTTGCCTAATGCCTGACCTGTTTTTGCGTTTTTCATAAAAAAGTTTCCTCCTTGCTGTCGCTCGCATTTGCGATGCAACGCATGTTTTTTATATCAGCCTAAATTGGCAGATAAACGCTTTTGTATTTAATTGTTTTTGCAGTAAATAATATGCAAGCCCTTTAAAACCATGCTTTCGTCAACGGTTATTTCGTGCCTGCAATGGCAAACCACCGTTGAAGCAAGCCCGCCCGTTGCATAAACGGGAAGCTCTTTGCCGACTTCGGCGTTTATTCTGTCGATCATGCCGTCGATAAGTGCGGCATTGCCGAACAAAACGCCCGAGCGCATACAATCGGCTGTATTCTTTCCGATAACCGATTTCGGAACCTCAAGGCTAACCTGCGGCAGCTGTGCCGTTCCCTCCGAAAGCGCCTTTAAGCCCATTAAAACGCCGGGTATGATCGAAACGCCGTTGAAAGCGCCCTTGTCGTCCATCACCATTATTTTCGTGGCGGTGCCCATATCGATAATAAGCGAGGGGCTGCCGTATAGGTAATGCGCGGCAACACAGGCACAGATAAGGTCGGTTCCCACCGAGGCGGGATTATCGCAATGAATGTTGATTCCGGTTTTAATGCCGGGGCCGACCGTTAACGCATCGATGCCGTAAATAAACTTGACGGCGGCTTTGACGGCTTTGTTCAGCGGCGGAACCACCGAAGAAATGATCGCGCCCTTAAAGGTGCTTCTGCCAATGTTGTAAAGCGAAAGCGTGTTGAATATCTTGCTTGCATATTCATCCGAGGTTTTCGAAGCATCGGTTGCTATTCTGGCAACGAATTCAAGCTTTTCGCCCGAAAAGCCGCCGAAGGTTATGTTTGTGTTGCCGATATCTATTGCAAGAATCATCAAAACCGCCTCACTTTCAAGTGAATTATAACACATAACTCCGCTATGTTTCAAGCAAAAAACAAAATTAACACAATAATCGTAAATTCTGCTAAAAATTCATCGTAAGGTCTTTTATTTTGTGTAGATTTGTGGTATATTAAAATGATATTTAACACACCGAAAGGAGCAGAATATGGATAAGTTTGAATTAATATCGCCGTTCAAGCCGACGGGCGATCAGCCTCAGGCGATAGAAGCGCTTGTAAACGGCATAAAAAACGGCGACAGAGACCAAACCCTTATCGGTGTTACCGGCTCGGGCAAGACCTTTACGATGGCGTATATTATCGCGCAATGCAATCGCTCTGCCCTGATTCTCGAGCCGAACAAAACCCTTGCCGCGCAGATCTGCTCCGAAATGAAGGAATTTTTCCCCAACAACGCGGTTGAGTTCTTTGTTTCTTACGGCTTTTAGAGGCTAAATTTTAGTGAATTGTGTTCGCATAATCTCGTTTAGTCCGCCGAAACTTGTACAAAATGCACATAAAAATACACAGTTTTTCAACGCGGAAAAATCGTCAAAATGACCTGATTCGTCATCAAACAAAATAAGCACATTTGAAAGTAGGGTAAAATGTCACCTAAGTTTCAAATGGACATCAAAAACACTTATGAAAAAAATGGAACTGTCAGTAGTCGGCAGTTCCATTTTTTGCGTATAAATCATTGACAGACAACCTATCATAGTGTATAATATTCATACCAACAGATGATAGGTGGTTGATACTATGAATGAACTGATTAAATACATTAGAGCATCTGCGAATATGAATCAGGAACAGTTTGCTTCTGCTCTCGGTACTACTGTGCAATCTATAAACCGTTGGGAGAACGGAAAGACGCTTCCCAATAATATGGCTCAAAAGCAGATATATCAGTTTTGCTTGGGCAATAATATTAATATAAGCGATTATATCATTAAGTCAAAGGAATTTACCCATTCCGATGATAAGCTGATTCTATATCACGGCTCTAAAAAAGGATTGCAAGGAGACATTGCTCCTGTTAGCCGTGAGGAATGTGACTTCGGGCAGGGCTTCTATATGGGTACAACGACACTGCAGCCCTTAACCCTTGTTTGTGCTGAGGCAAAACCTAAGTTTTATACGGTGGAGCTTGATTTAACGGGTCTCAAGGTACTTCGTGTCGGTATTGATATGGATTGGGCTATGCTGATCGCTTATTTCCGTAAGGAAATGGAGGAGGCAAAGGGTACGGCGATCTATGAGAAGTATGCGCATTTCGCAGACGGCTATGACATTATCGTTGGATACATTGCAAACGACCGTATGTATACAGAATTATCAAGATTCTTTAACCGTACCCTTACTGACGTGGCACTTATCAACTGCCTGTCCGCTTTGGATCTCGGTATGCAATATGTGGCGGTTACGGAGAAAGCCTGCGAGCAGATTAAGGTTGTTAAAGAGGAACAGTTGCATCCCCTTGAGCTTTCTGCACTGATTGATCTGAGTGTAGCTCGCCGCAAGGAAGGTATCGCATTGGCAGAGGATATCGAGGTCAAGTACAGGCGTGAAGGGAAATTCTTTGATGAAATTTTGAGAGGTGGGTTAAATGAGTAAATCATTGCAACTTTCTCTTTGTGATACCCAGGGACAGCTTTTTGTTTTGTCTGCCAAGAAGGGTTACGACAGTCAGGCATTTGCCAAAGCATTCATGACAACCGAAGTCGCTGCCGATATGGATAAAGATTTTCACCACGTTCAATGGGCGGGCAAGGGATATATACTATCCCGTATCGAAGATGAACATTCTGATCTGTTGTCAAAAGGCGAATCTTTTGACACAGAAACGCTCTATTGGATGGGTTATATTTACCGCTATTGGAACTTCTATACCGGAGAAAGCAGTAAGGAAATTTATAAACAAGCCCCTGCAAAAACAATGCAGATCGTATATCTGATGTATCACACTATGAGTCCGGAACTTGCTATTGAAAGGCTGAAAGAGTCTCACAAAGAAAAACATAGTTAAACAGTATCAAAACGTCTTCTGAAAACGAAGGCGTTTTTTTCTTGCCAAACGAACGTCCTTTTTCATTATGTTTACACAATTCAGAGAAAGGAGGAACCGCTATGGCTAAAAGAAACGAAAACGATAAATGCGAGGTTTATTTTGCGGCAGACATTCAGGAAAAGCTCGGAATCGGTAAAACCAAGACCTACGAGTTTTTGGGAGATGTGTATATGCAGAAATCTCCCTTTACAGTTTTCAAAATCGGCAAGCTCTGTCGAATACCGAAAGCATCATTCGATAGATGGTAATATACCGATAACGTGTAAACTGCCCCCGTTACGGGGGTACATAAATTTGGCAATAGCAATGAGATGTTATCTCTATACTGTTGCCTTTTCTTGTTTTTTATAACTATTGATTAACAGACTTGATTTGAGATTTATCAACTACATCAACTTTTTGCGAAAGTTCGCTAAAAATAAATCTTTTCCTATTGTAATTATATCGGTGATATGTTATAATGTAATTCGCAAGATAATGTTCTTGCAAAAATAAGCAAGGAAAGCCGCTTGCAATTTTGAAATGTCCCTGCTGAAGCGACCACCGCAGAGTGGCTTTATGCTATGATATACACAGAAGTTTAAAGAAAGGCGAATGTGTATGAAAACACTATTGTTTACAGGCAGAGTTGTCAGCGAAGACAAGGAGCCTCTTTTCTGCTGTGAGGAAATAGAGGTTGCTGCAAAAGAAGTTTCATTTAAGAGTTATCCGTTGTCGTTGCTCAAAACAGTAATAGATGACGATGGCTTAACCGTAGACGGTATCAGGTACGAGTGGCAAACGCTTCCAATCACAATAAACAAAAGCGGAAAGCACGTCACCGTGTATCGGGATACGGTTGAGGAAAGCATTACGATAACGATTGAATTCAAATCTAATAATACGGAGGGCAAATTATGAAAC
>JAFSGD010000004.1 GCA_017434845.1 Clostridia bacterium | reverse complement strand
TTAAGCCTCAAAAACGGTCTTTTTTTGGTCGAAGTGCGGAGACTCGAACTCCGTGCCTCCTGGTCCCAAACCAGGCGCTCTACCAGATGAGCTACACCTCGAAGGTGAAAAAACTTATGAAATTGTAGTTCTCACAGAACTGGTCAAAATTGTGGTCAAACCACTTTTGCGAGGGTAGGTCAAACGGCAAATGCTCGTTTTTCCTCCGTTTTTCTCGCGTTTCCTCGCTTTTTTGAAGAGGGGATCGGGTAGCGACCTTTAGCTCCCAAATGTCGCGCGCTACCAACTGCGCCACACCCCGATTTATTCAATTTTACGCTCGGATTTTTACAGAAATTCCGCAACTGTGGGACACTATGTGGTCATAAGCCTATTATAGCACATTTCTAAAAAATATGAAAGCGGAAAAACCGCAGTATTAAAGGCTTTTTTGAGGTGTCTGGGATTTTACTTGAATTACCTATCTCACAGTCCCAAACCACCCGCGCTCCCAGCTGCGCCACACCCGGATGTTTATTAAATTTTTCTCAATTGTGGGATAAACTGTGGTCAAAACGATTTTTGACCGATTTTTTGATTTTTACAAATGCCCGAAACCCGCATGAATACAGGGGTTTTGAGGCTTTTTATTTTTCTGGGCATTAAACGCCCGACACGCCCCAAAGAAAACGGTACACCGCGTTGCGTCTTTCGAGAAGCAATAACCACATACACTAAAATATTATACTGAATAAAACGCCGAATGTCAAGGCACGCAAGAAAAAATAACCCGCGCTGAGGAAATAAACTCTTGACCGAAAAACCAAAACGCAGTATAATCTACAAAAATGCTCTTGCAACGAGGTGTTCGAATGGCAGAACAAATATGGCAAATAGAAAACGAAGAGATAGTTTGGAAAGTGAAAAACGGCATCAGCCATTTCGACGATATCGAAATGAGCGGTCTTTTTGCCGATCAAATCGTATATTACGGCGTTGCCGAAAACGGCGAGCTGACACTATCGCAAAAATGCTATTTCCCAACGCTTAGAACCATTCCCAACAACACACACGCAACCTTCTGCTTCAACATAAATAACAGCGAACGCCCCAAAATTCTAAAAAACGGAACAACCGTTAAGGAATACCCCGTGGAATTCCGCTTCAACGGTGTTTTAAAGGTTGTTTGCAACACCGATTCGGGATTCACGACCGAGCGTTGTCTCTTTCCCGCGAGCAACAGCAAATGCACGGTTGAGCTTATAACGGTTCGCGCAACCGAAGAACTTGAGCTTTCGCTTTCGCTTCCGAGCGGCCACGTTCATTCCTATGGAAGAGGAACCAAGGGCGTTTACGTTTCGCGCATATGCAACGACACCTGCGACGGCCTTTGGCTTGAGCCGAACACCGAAATAACCTTCGGAATCTATTATTCCGCGCTTCTTGCAAGCGATATACCAACCATTCCCGACGGCAGAGAAGAGCTGAAAAAGCGTCTTGAACGCATCGATTCGCTCTGCAACGGTGCGCTTGTGCTGAAAAGCGGCAACGCCGAGCTCGATACAATGACCCGCTTTGCAAAGCTTCGCGCGGGCGAAAGCATATTCGAGACCCTAACGGGAAAATATCACAGCCCCGGCGGTCATGCCTATTATGCGGCAATATGGTGTAATGATGAAATAGAATACGCCGGCCCGCATTTCGCCATGACAGGCGATAAAACCGCGATCGAAGCTTCGCTGAACGCCTACCGCGCATATATTCCGTTCATGTCGGAATCGTTCGAGCGCTTGCCTTCCTCGATAATCGCCGAAGGGCTCGACATTTGGGAGGGCGCGGGCGACCGCGGCGATGCCGCGATGTATCTTTACGGAGCATCGCTGTTTTGCCTTTATCTTGGCGATAAAGAAATCGCAACCGAGCTCTACGGTGCAATAAAATGGTGCGCCGAATATTGCGAGCGCAAGAAATCGCCCGAGGGCGTTATCTGCTCCGATTCCGATGAATTGGAGGGCAGATTCCCAACAGACCGCCATGCAAACCTTTCGACCTCCTCGCTCTGCTACGGCGGCTTGCTGTTCGCCTCAAAGCTCGCTCGCTCTTTGGGCGACGAAGCAAACGCAATTCTGTTTGCCGATAGGGCAGATGCGTTGGCGTTGGCGATCGAAAGTTATTTCGGTGCAGAGCTGCACGGATTTAATACCTATCGTTATTCCAAGGGATTCGATACCCTTCGCGCATGGATCTGCCTGCCGCTTTGCATGGGAATAACGAATCGCGCAGAGGGAACGCTCGATGCAATGCTTTCTCCTTATTTGTGGACAGAAGAGGGAATGCTCACCTGCGAGCGCTCTGCCGAAAACACAAGCGATACCATTTGGGACAGAAGCACGCTTTATGGCTTTAAATGTGCCTTTCTTTCGGGTAAGGGCAACAGAATGCTTAAGCCGTTGCTTGATTATTGTCGCAAGCGTTTGCTGTGCGATCGAGTTCCTTATGCCGTTGAAGCATATCCCGAGGGCGATAAACGCCACCTTTCCGGTGAGAGCGCACTGTTCGTTCGCGTGATAACCGAGGGCATTTTCGGAATCATGCCCGAAAGCCTAACGTCCTTCTCGTTCGTTCCGCGCCTGCCTGACGGAATTCCCGAAATAAGCCTTGAAAGGATCTATATTTGCGGAAAGTGCATTGATATAAAGATCAATTCGGAATCCTTTGAGGTTTTCGTTAACGGAACGCTTGCCGAAAAGGGAATTACCAACGGCGAACGAATCGTTGTCGAAACGAAACAGAACTAATAAAAAAGAAATCAAGCTTCCGGTTTTTGATGAAGCTTGATTTTTATTTTTTCGGAAATTGTATTCAGGCAATGTATTTTTAGGGCACTCAACGTTATCAGTATATCACACCCGAATTTCAAAGTCAACAACAAATTAGCATAACGAACAATATTCCGCTGTTTGAATAAAAAATAATGAGCAATTTTGTATAAAGTGTGTATTGCAATAACTTGAACTGTGTGATATCATAAAGTCAAGGAAAGGGTGAGTCCAATGAACAGGAAAAACCCGAAGCCGTAGAGTTTCAAGGTAACAAAAGCAAGCCTTTCTCGATGAAAAAAGAAAATATCAGGTAAGCCAAGTTACAGAGGCTCGGAGAAGTACGGTTTCATAAATAGTGGCAATGCTTCATTACAAGATCGCGAAAGAATCCTAAGGTCATCTCGCCAAAGAGAATGTAATTGATATAACGAAGATTCAAATAGGTTTAAGTTTTGCGGCAGAGCCGAGTTTTCGAAAGAGAGGTTAAAATGATGTTGGATAACAAGATAGAAAATAAATAACCCTTGATTGCAACGTTGTTAATGCGATCAAGGGTTATTTTTTTGTTTAGCATTCGGTTATATAAGAAAGCGGAATCTGATATTCTGTTTCATATATCCGTTTCCAAATCTCGAAGTTTTCGTTCATTAAATAATCAACGTTTTCGCCGAAGCTCTTGCTTTCGTCGGGCATTATCGGTTCTCCGATGTGAATGGTGTATTCCTGAACAAAGAAGCCGTCATCGCCGATAATATCGGTGTCCTTCATTGTTATAAAGCAGGGAAGAACCGGAACCTTGTTCCTTGAGGCGAAGATATAAGCGCCTTTTTTAAGCGGCTTGGGCTTGCGGTAGTTCCACCACATGCTTTGCTCGGGATAAACGAGAACAAAATTGCCCTCGCGCAACAGTTGGTTCGTTGCTTTCATAAACTTTGCAAGTGTTTTTTGGTTTGATGAAAGCGGAAGCGTGTTGCAATGACGCATCAAAAACCCGTAAAAACCGGGGAACGAGGTGTAGTTACCCTCGCGTATAACGCGATAAAAGGTTCGATCCTTTTGTTCTGCGGCTTCATAGGCAAGCTGAATGGCAAAGCTGTCAAAGGCGTTGAAGTGGTTGCAGGTAATGATCGCGCCGCTGTTTAAATGCTTGAAGTTTTCAATACCCTTGATTTCTTTAATGATCAGCTTCTTTTCATCGATAAGCTTATAAACGAATTTGCGCGCCAGCCCGTATGCGATCTTTGTTTTCAAACGGTCGAAGGGGCTCTTTTTTATATATTCTATCTCGTCGGGAAGCAAAACCTTTCCGGGAGGGTCGTTTTCAACGTCTTCGTCGAATCTTCCCGCTTTTTCGTATTCGTCGATTTTTTTAAGAGTATCAACTCGGTCCTTTGCGCGTTCATTGTTGTTAACTCGGTTAAGGTAGTTGTCTTCGCGGTTGGTCTCCTTAACCGCAAGCTTAAGAAGATTGTCGCAAGAAACGGCATCTCGTTCGCGTTCTTCATCGGTGTATGCGTCAAGAACCGCTTTTATCTCTTTGTAAACGGCAGTCTGCTCTGCATAATTCCAAAAAATATCGCCGTGTCGGCAATCACCGTAGTGCCAGGGCTTGCTTGTCATTATATAGTGAATAATGCAGGCTTCCTCTATCGGATAGGGTATCTCGCCGAACACTTCGGTGTTCCAACGGCTGTCAAGCCAAAATACTCGGTCCTTGCAAATAAGGTTAAGATAATCCTCGTCTTGAGTAACAACGAAATCATAAGCCTTTAAATATTGGCTGAATTTTTCCGAAACCGAATGCTTTCTGAATTGGTCGCAGTTGATAAGTATAACGCCTGCGTTGAAGAAATTGTGGCGTGAAATGCCAACCACCTGCTCGGCATAGGTTCCGTATTCGTTAACCTGCACCATTGCTTGCTCGTGGCAGGCGCCAACGTAGCAATCCTTGATATCGGTGTCGAAAAGCGCGCTGATGTCGCCCTGAACTATCGTGTCGCTGTCGATGTATATGGCTTTTGAATATTCGGGGAACATATCTGCGATAAACATTCGGTAATAGGTCGATTTCGAATAATAGTCTCTTATCGGAAGCTTATCCGAAACCGAATCGAGATATTCGGTAACGTCATCGAAAACGATCTCGAAGTTTTCGTTACCAAGCTCAAAGAGCTTGCGCTTCATTTCTTCCGAAATACCGCCGTTAAGCACGTGAACCTTATAATCACGGTCTTTAGACGCGTTTTTGATTATCGAGAAAAGCGAAACTATGGTATATTTAACAAAATTATCGTCGCAGGCAAAAAATATCGGTACTGTCTTGCCTTTCACTCAGTTATCTCCTCTTTCGTATTTTTTCTTTAAATAAATATATTCGAATAAAATGTCGTCAAAGCAGTAATATCCAAACTTTTTGTGAAGCTTTCCTATCTGCCATTGCTTTATGTTTTCGGTATGCGGATAGGGAAGCCAGAACAGCCGCTTCGAGAAGTGCCTTACAACCGTGTGTGCGTGAAGAAATTTTTGGTCGTTAAACCGTTGGGGCAGCATCTTTTTCTTCGTTGTAGAGCGAATAAGAGCGCTCTGGTCGGCAAAAACAAGCTTCTTTGTTTTAATAAGCGCTCTTGCTCTTTCGAGAATGCCGGTTTTTCGCATTTCGGCAAGGTTAAAAAGCAAAACGCCGGCGTTGATATAATTCGGACTTATAAGATATTTTCCGTAATGATCTCGCGCCGCTGCATATTCAAAGCCGTTAACGTCTGTGTCGTATAAAAGATGAATATCGCGGTTGAACATTATATCAACGTCAAGATAAAGGATCTTGTCGGGCAGATCGACTTTGTCGGCAAACAGTCTGATCAAGGTATATGGCGAGCAATATGCGTCTTCGTTGGGGCAATCGGCAAACTCGGCGTTGTAAAGCTCGGTTATATCTATCTTAATAACCTTGCTTTCGGGATTGTATTCTTTAACCACCTTTTCGAGAAAATCGGCTTGCGCGTCGCTTATCGGAACGTAGCTCTCCTTAAGATGCGCAACGTTCATTGTGAGAATATAGAACGCAAACGGCTCTTTTGAATCGGTGCGTTTAACAGCCGACAGCGCGCAGGTAAGCATTCCGTCGAAAACCGAATAATTACCGCAGAAAAGAATATTAACCATTTTTGTCATCTCTTTTTATATATTCGATATAAACCGCGTTCGAGCACTTTGCGCGCTCGCACATCGTTTCAAAAATTCTGTTTCTGAGCTCGTCTCTCTGTTGGGAAAGCGGAAGCGATTCGTCGGGGTAAAACGGGCCGTCGATATAGGTGATTATTTTCGGCTTTTTAAAAAGCTTTCGCTTTTGATAGGTGTTTGTGAAGCAAAATGCGGGAACCTTGTGCTTTATCGGGTATTGAAACGAAACGCTTTTAAAGGGGCGTATCTTGGTATAATAGGGCCAAATATGTGCTTCGGGGTAAATAACGATCGCCTTTTTCTGCGCTATTCTTGTTTCGATGGCTTTTATAAAATTCCGGTAGGCTTCCATGTTGTCGGGCAGGGGAATGGCGCCGAGCAAGGGGGTAACTCTGCCGAGCAAGGGGATCGAAACGTTGTTCGGGTGAACGATAAAATATTTGTCTCTGCAAACGTCCATACCGTTTGGGATAAAAGCATCGCAAATATCCTGCGTGTGATTTCCGTAGATAAAATATCCCGTGTTATTTGCCTCTTTAAGCTTTTCGGCACCGATAATTCTGTTTTCGAACAAAACCTTGGGGTATAAATAAGCGATCGGTGTGGCGATGATGCGATAAAAGAAAAAATGCGAAAAGCGATTAAAAAGGGAGGTGCTTATGTATTTGTAATTCCCGTCGATAGCCTTTGGGGTTATCTGCGCGGTTGAAAACTCATCGTTGAGCTCGTTGGTGTAATAGATAACCTTTCGTTCCTTCAAGATAAAATAACCTCACGATGCAATATTGGCAAGATAATAATACATCGGCTTTGTTAATCGAATGTTAAATCACTTTTCTGATAAAATCAAGCCGATTTCCCGAAAGTTTATAAAGCATTAATCAAATCTTAAACCTAAAAAGCTCAAAATTCAAGCGTTTGCGTTAGTTTAAGCTCTATACGGTTTCATAAAGGCTCGGTAGAAAAGCAATAGTTCGATTTCTACCGAGAGTAGAGTTGCAGAAACATGGCCTTTTGCTTGAAAAACCTAAAAAGCGGTGGTATAATAGCAGGGATTTGACGATACGTTAACGGAGCATTTCATGGATAAAAAGATATTGCGCGTTAAGCTTGCCTGCTATACGACCAACGTTTCAATGTCGGTTGTGGGCAACCTTTCACCTTTGCTGTTTTTAACCTTCAGGTCGCTGTATGGCATTTCATATTCGCTTTTGGGCTTGCTTGTGCTTATAAATTTTGTAACACAGCTTTCTGTCGACCTTGTTTTTTCGTTCTTTTCTCATAAATTCAATATTCCCAAAACAGTTAAGCTCACCCCGCTTCTAACCGTTATCGGCTTGATCGTTTATGCGGTTTGGCCATTTGTTTTTCCGAATTCGGTATACGTCGGCTTGGTTATCGGAACGGTTTTGTTCTCGGCATCGGGCGGCTTGGCAGAGGTGCTTATAAGTCCGGTTATAGCCGCGCTTCCCTCAAAAGACCCCGACCGCGAAATGAGCAAGCTGCATTCGATTTACGCATGGGGCGTTGTGTTTGTAATAATATTCGCAACCTTGTTTCTGCTTCTCTTCGGCGAAGAGAATTGGCAATGGCTTGCTCTGATTTTGTTAGCGGTTCCGTTAACCTCGTTTTTGCTGTTTTCAAAAGCAAGCGTTCCCGATATGAAAACCCCCGAAAAAGCCTCGGGCGCGTTAAGAATGTTAAAAAATAAAAGCCTTTGGCTTTGTGTTGTTGCAATATTTCTCGGCGGTGCAAGCGAATGCACCATGGCACAATGGTGCTCGGGCTATCTCGAACAGGCGTTGGGAATACCTAAGGTTTGGGGCGACGTTTTCGGTGTTGCGCTGTTTGCGCTAACGCTCGGTCTCGCGAGAACGCTTTATGCAAAAACAGGCAAAAACATCGGCAAGGTTCTGTTTTTGGGCGCTGTCGGTGCAACCGTTTGCTATTTAACGGCGGCTGTTTCAAACGTTGCCGTTGCAGGTCTTTTGGCGTGCGCCTTAACCGGCTTTTGCGTTGGAATGATGTGGCCGGGATGTCTTATCGTTTCATCCGACCGTTTCCCCGATGCGGGCGTTTTCATCTTTGCAATGATGGCGGCGGGCGGCGATCTCGGCGCTTCTGTCGGTCCTCAGCTTATCGGCGTTATAACCGACACGGTCATTTCAAGCCCCAATGCTTCACAGCTTGCTCAAACGCTTATGATAACCACCGAGCAGTTGGGAATGAAGCTCGGTATGCTTGTCGGAATGCTGTTTCCGCTTTGCGCAATACCCGTTTATTTCCATATAATGCGCTCTAAGAAGAAGTAATATAAAAAAAGCCGCAACGCGACCGTTGCGGCTTCAGACTGAAGACAAACTCGTTCTTTACGCCCTTGAAAGAATCAATATAACAAAAGTCAAGCTTCATTATAATTTTGAAGCTTGATTTCTTTTTTTTATAAGGGATTATGATTTTTTATTGTATTTTCAAGGGCTTGAAAGAAAAACTTCGACTGCCCTACATTTGTAGGGCGACGCTTGTTTTTCTTTCAAAATAACTTCGTTTCTCTCGGTCTGCTTCAGCTTGCAGACAAAGTCTGCAAGCAAAAAGCCGCAACGCGACCGTTGCGGCTTTTTGCTTGCACTTTATTTAATCTTTTCGCCGAAATTTTCTATTTCGTCAATCGCGGTATACATTATTCCGTAATGGAACTCGGTTCCTTTTTCGCATTCCTCGGCAATGCGCTTCTGAAGGCTCGAGCCCTCGCGAATAAACATACAGTCTGCACCGTAGGTTGCAATAACGGGAAGAATGTGCATGCTGTCGTTAACCGCAAGAATGTTGCTTTCGGGAGGCAAAACCTTGTTAAGCTGAGGCGAGAAGATCCATGAATAGCCGTTTATTGCCTTGGCGTTGTGCTCGGGATAAAAATCCTTAAAGAACTCAACCGCCATTTTATAGGCTTCTTTAATGGGCTCGGGCTTGTAGGGGATCTTCGAGGGAATATGTATCTCTATGGTATGAGTGCCCTTTCTTAAATAATCCTTCCAAACCGATTTCGGAAATTCGGTCTTGTTAAGATCGACCGCACCGTCGGCAGAAATTACGTTGCCGATATATTTTTCGTCATCCTCATAAAAAGAGGTGATGCCAACCGATTTTTCCTCGGTATCAACAAGCTCGCCCTCTTTTCCGACGAAATATTCGCCGCCCGCAAGCGAAACGTAGCGCTTGCCGTCGGTTATAACGGGGAAATCACCCGTGAATTCGCCGGGAACGAATTTAAGTATACCGAACATAAACATACATCCGCCTGCGCAAAGCATATTCCAATGCCATTCAACGATGCCCCAATAACCGTTTTTGTTAAAGCAGTTTTGGGTATAGCCGCGAAATGCGTTGATGTTTTCTGCATTAAGATCCTCTGGCGGCTTTTTGTTGTTCAGCGTGTTTGCAAGCTGGGTTGCAACGAGGATCCAGCCGACCTGCTCCTTTTCAAGTCCTGCAACGGTGAACAGATCGTCCCACCAAATATAATTAACCCAAGGCACTCTCTTGTAAACCGTAATATAAGCAAGGAACGAGCCGCAAAGGTGCGCTTCGTCGTCTGCATTCATAACCTGTGCACATCGAATAAGCTCTGCCTTGGCTTCCTCGGGAAGCGAGGTTGCGCTTGCTACCGTTTCGGCGTTTTCTTTTGAAAGAACGGGAACGCTTCGGTCGTATTCCGCGATGAACGCGTCGTAATAATCGGCTGCATATTCGGGCATTGTGAAGTTATATTTGGCGCAAAGCTCGGTATATGTCATTGTGTTGTCTCCTTTGGATTTTTTAATATTATAACACGGACACGTGCGATATTCAAGAGTGTTTAAGCTTGTTTTCAAATGCCTCGAATGCGGCGTCGACCGCATCGTTTTCGGTGGGGAAGTGTTCGTTGCAGAAAACGTTGTCAATCGAATATTTCCAGTTATTGTTGCTTCGGCTGTAATAAAGAACGATAAGGTGGTCCTTTATCTTTACATAACGGTTGTTGTTTTTCGAGATCTTCCATTTTCGGCTTTTGAAATTTGCTTTTCTCGCCTGCTTGCTCTTATATTCCTGCTCTCGCTTGCGTGCGTTTTCAATGCTTCCTTCCATTTTGCCCGCACAAATACAGCCGACGCCGAGCGGTCTGAACATAGGGTGAACCATGTGATGAACGTAGCGTATTATCTGGTGCCCGCACATTTCGCAAACCCCAACAGGCTCGCCGAGGTCGGTTATACCAACGCACATCCAATCGCTTTTCGGAACGTCGTCGCGCTTCCATAGGTTTTCAAAATCCTCGGTTTTAGGCGTACTTCTTTCGGCAACGGCAAAAGCCTCTTTTTCTTCGGCTTCTTTGTAAAACGTTCTTTCGCTTACCGGCTCATATCCGTTTAAGCTGTCAAATTGCGCCTCGGGCGCGTTGCTTTGTATCGGCGCCGCATTATCTACAATAGGCTCGATTGAGTTCTCGACTAAGCAAGGCAAAGCATTTATTGTTTCATCTTCGGATTCCGAGGGCTTTGGTATTACGATCGGTTCTGTTTTTCGGTTGAAAAAATCAGCCGAAATATCGCGCTCGCTCGAAAGGTTATCGAACTTTATTCTTAAGCTGTTTCCGTTTTTTCCCTTGCCGATAACCGTTCCCTCGCCGAACGCGGGATGCGAAACTCTATCGCCAACCTGCTTTGCTTCGCTGTTTATCGGCTCGCCGAAAAGCTTTGCGGCATATTCGTCGGCGCTCTGCTGTAATTCCTTTGAAATAGTGCCTATCCTTATATAATTGTCTTCGCCGATCTCTTTAAGAAAACGCGACGGAAGCTTTTGCTTTCCGTTTTGCGTATATCCCTCGCTGTCAAGAAGCATCAAACGCTTCTCAGCACGCGTTATGGCAACGTAGCAAAGCCGCCGTTCTTCCTCAAGCCCAAGTTGCTTGCGTTCCTCTATCGTTTTCGAAGAAGGGAATATTCCCTCCGAGAACCCCACCACGAAAACGTTTGGAAATTCCAAGCCCTTTGCGGCGTGAATGGTCATAAGCTTAACCATATCGCACGCTTCTTCGCCATCGTCCTCCGATTGAAGCGCAATGTGGTTGATAAACTCCTTAAGCGGCACCTCTTCTCCGAAATTCTTCTCGTATTCGGCAACGATTCGTTTGAATTCCGAAAGGTTTTCAAAACGCTCCATGTCGCCAAGCTCGCGAATATATTTTTCATAACCGCTTTCGGCACAAAGCTTTTCGAAGGTGTCCGAAAGCGGTTGCTTGTCCGAAACGGCTCTTATGCCTTCTATCATATCACAAAAGGCTTTGGCACCGCTTTTTTTGAATATTGGGTCGTCGATGTTGGCTTTAAGCGTTTCATAAAGTGAAGCACCGTCGCTTTGAAGCGATAAAAGATGCTGAAGCTTCGCTCTGCCGAATCGCCTGCGCGGTGTGTTTATAATGCGCTTGAACGAAATATCGTCGTCAAACGCCGCCAAGCGAAGATATGCCATAACATCTTGAATCTCCATTCGCAAATAAAACTTCACACCGCCGAATATTTCATACGGCACGCCGTTTTCGGTAAATTTCTTTTCGATAACGCGCGAAAGAAATCCCGAACGGTAAAGAACGGCAAAATCTGCATAGTTGCATCCGTTTTCTTTTTTTATCTCGTGAATGCGCTCAACTATCCTTTCGGCTTCGGCGTATTCGTTTTTCATGTGGTAATGGAATACGTCAAACCCATCATTGCTTTTTGTGTAAAGCTCTTTTTTGAGCCTGAAAACGTTTTTCTCTATAAGCGCGTTGGCACATTTTAAAATCTGTGGTGTCGAGCGGTAGTTTCGGTTCAGAAATACGGTCTTGGTCGGAATATGCTCCTTGTCGAAATCCACCAACAGCTTAACGTCCGAGCCGCGCCATTCATAAATATTTTGGTCGGGGTCGCCAACGATCATAAGGTTTTTGTGCTTTCCCGAAAGAAGATCAACAAGCTCCATTTCGGTCGAGCTGCTGTCTTGGAACTCATCCACCTGAATATAATTAAGCCTGTCCTGCCATTTTTCCAAAACCTCCGGACATCTTGCAAAAATATCAAGTGTAAAATACATCAGATCGTTAAAATCCATTGCATAAAGCTGCCTTTGCCGCTGAAGGAATTCTTCGATTATCTTATCGTCAAGTGTAGTGATGCTTTCTAATATTTGGCAGTTATCGCGCGAGCACATTTTTGCAATATAGCTTCGCTTCGATTTATAATAAGCGATCTGCTTAACGATTTTTTCAAAGCTTGCATGGTCGAGCTTCAACTCGAATTTTTGGTATATGTCCGAAAGCAACGCCTTTTGCTGTGAGTTGTCAATGATCTGAAATTCTTTGGGATAGAATATCTTTTCAATGTCCTCGCGAAGCACTCTTACGCAAAATCCGTGATAAGTGCAAATCAGTGAGGTATCGTATTCCTGCCCGATGATCGCTCTTATCCTGCGCTTCATCTCGCCCGCCGCCTTGTTTGTAAATGTAACGCAAAGAATATTCGCCGAATCGATTCCGTAATCCTTAACAAGATATGCATAGCGGCTGACCAAAAGCTTGGTCTTTCCGCTTCCCGCGCCTGCAATAACTCTTAAATACCCCTCGGTCGCAACGACCGCCTCAAGCTGTTTTTCGTTCAGTGAAGATAAATGCTCCATGATTCTATACCTCCTCACTATCAAACATAACACAAACGGTGTCCTAAAGAACGGACAATGCACAATAAAATACAAAAAATTTATTTCTTGTAAAATATAAAACGATATGTTAAAATAAGAAAAAAGCATAGGAGATAAAATAATGTTTGAAAAGGTGAAAAAGAATTTCGGCTTCGGATGTATGCGCTTGCCTATGTTAAACGGCGAGGTCGATTATAAAGAGTTTTCTTTAATGATAGATAAATTCATCGAAAGCGGCTTTAATTATTTCGATACCGCCCACGGTTATCTCGGCGGAAAAAGCGAAACCGCCATTCGCGATTGCCTTTCCGCGCGCTATCCCCGCGAAAGCTTCGTTTTAACTAACAAGCTTTCAAATCCCTGCTTTTCCGATAATTCCGAAATAATTCCGCTCTTCGAAGAACAGCTTCGCTGCTGCGGCGTTGATTATTTCGATTTTTATCTTATGCATTCCCAAAACAAAAAAAGCTTCGAAAAGTTCAAGCAATGCCGTGCCTATGAAACTGCGCTCGAGCTTAAAGCGCAAGGCAGAATTAAGCATTTCGGGCTTTCTTTCCATGATAAAGCCGAGGTGCTGGACGAAATTTTAACCGAATATCCTCAGATAGAGGTCGTGCAGATACAATTCAACTATGCCGATTATGAGGATGAGCTTGTAGAATCGCGCAAATGCTATGAGGTATGCCGAAAGCATAATAAGCCGATAATAGTTATGGAGCCGGTTAAGGGCGGCAAGCTTGCTTCGCTTCCCGATGACGCGCAGTGCGTGTTCGATTCTCTCGGCGATGCATCGGCGGCAAGCTATGCAATCCGCTATGCCGCGGGCTTCGACGGCGTGTTTATGGTGCTTTCCGGTATGGGCAATATGGCTATGATGAACGATAACCTCAGCTATATGGCCGAATTCAAGCCCTTAAACGAAACCGAAGCAAAAGCCGTTGAGACCGTAAGAACAATTCTCGAAACGAGAAAATCTATACAATGCACCTCCTGCCGCTATTGTGTTGACGGTTGCCCCTCGGGCATTCCCATTCCCGATGTTTTCACCTGCCTTAACCGATTCGATACCTGGCACGATTGGTCTGCAGGGTATTATTACAACAAATATACCCAAAACGGCAATAGGGCAAGCACTTGCATCGAATGCGGTGCCTGCGAGGATATTTGCCCCCAGCATCTTCCCATTCGCGAGCTTCTTAAAAAGGCCGCCGAGCAGTTCGAAAAAGAAGACGATTGATATAATTTGATATAAAAAAAGAGCAGTTTATTGCGAGACTTCTCATAAGGAAGTCTCGCAGTTTTATTCGCCTCATGGGGTCCCCACAAAACATAGTTTTGTGGGGGTTATTCATTCGGCGAGTGATATTGCTTCGCAGTGATATGATGCTTTTGCCCCACGAAAGCATCTTTCGCGGGGACCCCTTACGCATCGTGATATTCGGCTACGCCGAGTTTGGCGAATAAAACTTGAATATTACCGACTATTATGTTATTATAATATGGGTTTGGGCTTAGTCCAATAAAGCGTTTGTGCTCACAAATGCGATGCCGGTTCTTCTTCCAAATCAGTTCGATAAATAAGATTTTGATGGTAAAAGCCACTCTACCAATGGTTTACTTCTCCCCACTAAACCAATGGTAGGTGTGTTTTATACGAAACAACAATTACACTGTATATGAAAGGAGGACGCCTATGGATCAATTGAAAATAGGAAAATTCATCGCCGAGTGCAGAAAACAAAAAAGTTTAACACAAATGCAGTTGGCAGAAAAACTGAATATCACCGATAAAGCAATATCCAAGTGGGAACGAGGGATTACAATGCCCGACACCTCAATTATGCTTGAGCTTTGTGATATTCTCGACATTAGTGTAAATGAATTATTAAGTGGGGAGAAAATCAATATGGAAAATAGCAATCAGAAAAACGAACAGCTTTTGCTTGATATGGCGAAAGAATTGGAAAAGAAAAACAAAACAATTTGGTCTTCTATGTGGGCAATTATGATT
>JAFSGD010000047.1 GCA_017434845.1 Clostridia bacterium | reverse complement strand
CGTAGTTATTAAAATATTGCTTTGCGATTTCCAAGCATTCGCTTTCACTTAAAACGTCGGTATTTTTTCTTTTTTCGAGATAATCCCTCGATAGATACCGATATTTGCAGATTACCCCAGTGTTTGCGTTTATATCAAACGTTATCGGAGTATCACTGTCTTTGCATTCATAATGATCCATTTCGCTGTTGTATAAGTATGTTTTGCTCGTTCTTGTATATTCTCCGACAGCAGTTTGTCCGTTAATGGTAACGCTTTTGTTGAATTTAAGTATTTTTTTATAGTTTTCAGTGGATGTGTTTATTTCATTGTGGCGTTTTACGATAGAATTGCTGTCGTAGCCCGACGCTTCCGCAACTTCAAATTTGCGCGGTGCCGAGCACGAGAAAAGACTGACCGTAAGAATAACGGAAAGTATAAATATCATTGTTTTTTTCATGGTTGCATCCTTTCTCAGACAAAATTTTCATAGATCCAACATAAAACAGTCGGTTGCCTCCGTTTTCTTGGTTTTTATTTAATTACGATTTCTCGTGCGATCCATTTGTCTGCGTTAATATTATCATATATTCAGTTTGCTTCAATCGCTGATTTTATCAACGAATTTATGTAATTGCGTTCTTCTTCGGATACAAAAAGGTGTCGGTTATATTTTCCGTCGTTAAATAAACCCGATTCCGATGAATATCCAATACTAACACCATCTAAGTCAAAATAATAGTCGCGAATAGTGTTTGAAACGTCTTCTTCCCAATCCGCGCCATTCCAAAGCGCCATAAAATAATCTATATCGTCCTGCGATAATTCTACGGTAATGTCTTTTCTATCTTCCTGCGAAAATGACTTGCGCAACCGGATGCCCGAAGTCTCGTATCTCTCAAAGGAACATCCGCATAAGCAAGCTGTTAGTATAGCTAAAAGAAATGACAATATTTTTTTGAACATATAAAGTTCTCCTGACTTTGTATAAATTAAACGAGTGGAAACAAATATTGCTTATAAGCAAAAAATCGACGCATTGCGTTAGGTATGTTAGAATTCCTATGCGAGTTGTATCTCCAAATTCATTGTCCAAAATAGCACCTATGGATGAGTACATACACACATTACCTTCGGGAGTTAGAAACAGCTTTTGATCAATGATATTAGTGCTATATATTCGAAGTTTGAAATCTTGAAAAGAAGTTGTAATCTTATCTGATATGCTTCGATTCATATTATCGACATCAATTTTTAAAGATATATTAGCTCTTCTTTAACATCATTGTCAGTCCTTTCCGTAAAATATTCGACGGCAGTTTGATTATTTGCAGAGCAATTAACCAAAAAAGCGCACCGAACCCCTTTTCACAGAGGTTAGTGCGCCTGCCGTCTATATTTAACTATCGGGAAAGCCGACAAAGCCTCTGTGATAAAAATATGCCTTCAATAACCATTTTTATCACTTCCTGTTCTTTAATGTCTTCCTTGTTCGTATATAGTCTATCACAAATATAGCACTTTGTCAATACGTTATTGTGTATTTGAATAGAATGTTTTTATTTGTAAAAAAACGGCGATGACAAATCACTTGAAAGTTTTTTCGAAAAAACTCTTGACAAAAAGGACGACAAGTTGTAGAATTTTCAAAGAGGACGACAAGCTGTAAAACGGAGAATAAGTATGAATCATTATCAAATGGGTGAAATAGAATCGCGTTTCGCCGAAATAATATGGGCAAACGAGCCCATAAGCTCGACCGAGCTTGCAAAAATAAGCGCAAGGGAATTCGAATGGAAGAAGAGCACCACCTATACCGTGCTAAAAAGGCTTTGCGAAAAGGGCATTTTCAAAAACGAAAAGGGCTGCGTTACCTCGCTTGTTTCGAGAGAAGAGCTGTATGCGGTGAACAGCGAACGGTTCGTTGAAGAAAACTTCAAGGGCTCGCTGCCTGCTTTTCTTGCGGCGTTTTCTTCGCGCAAAAGGCTTAGCGAAAGCGAAATACAAGAGTTGCGCAAGCTTATAGAGGAACACGAAAATGAATGAAATTTTTCTGAAACTGCTTAATATGAGCATAACCGCATCGGTTTTGGCGCTTGCGGTAATGCTTATAAGACTGCTGTTTAAAAGAATGCCCAAATATATTTGCGTTCTTATGTGGGCGGCGGTTGCAGTTCGGTTGTTGCTTCCGTTCAGCATAGAAAGCAACATTTCGCTTCTTTCGGCGAGCGAGCCGATACCAAGCGATATAATCTATGCCGAGGCACCTTTGATCGACAGCGGCGTTCCCAAGCTTGATAAAGAGGTTAACGCATATCTTATCGATAACCTCTCGCCCGAGCCCGAAATAGAAGAAAGTCCTCTGAAAATAATAACCGACAGACTTTCGGTTATATGGCTTTCGGGCGTTGTACTGATGCTTGCTTATGCATCGGTAAGCAGCATAAGGCTTAAGCTTCGTCTGCGCGAAGCAGTCAGGCTCAGCGGCAGGTCTTTTCTTTGCGACGGCATCGAAACTCCGTTTATATTCGGAATCATCAGACCGAAGATATATATTCCGTCGAAAACCGATAAGGAAGACATCGAGCTCGTTCTCGCGCACGAAAATGCGCATATTTCAAGGGGCGACCATTTTTGGAAACCGCTTGGCTTTGCTCTGCTTTCGGTTTATTGGTTCAACCCGGTTTTGTGGGGTGCATATATCTTGCTTTGCCGCGATATTGAGCTCGCAACCGATGAAAAGGCAATAAAAGTGCTCGGCGAGCAATGTAAAAGCCGATATTCGAGCGCGTTGCTTAACTGTTCGGTGCAGAGAAGGCATGTTGCGGCTTGCCCGCTTGCGTTCGGCGAAAGCGGCGTTAAGGGCAGGGTGCTCAACGTTTTGCGTTATAAAAAGCCGACGGTGGTTGCCGTTTGTTTGAGCGTTTCGGTGTGCTTTCTGCTCGGTATTTGTTTTTTGACCGATCCGAAGGAACAGCCGATTCCCGTTCTTCCGCAAGAAGCAAACGATGGCGAAGCGATTTCCGATGCGGTGGTAACCGACGTTTCGGGAAGATATATAACCGTTAAAATGCTTGCGGGCGATTGGGAAAACGACGGAATAATAAAGGTATCCACCGACACGGAACGCAATGTTATGCCCGATTCGCTCGAAAGCGGAATGAGCGTTCGAATAGTTCACGAAAACGAATCCGATAAAGCATCTTCTGCGATGCTTTCCACCGTTTATGAAATACATGAGCTTAAAAAAGCACAAAAGACTTCGCCGATATGCGATTTCAAATATCGCAACAATTACTATGGCGGAAAGACTGTAACCGCTTATATCGGTAACGATGAAAACGTTATTATTCCGTCTGTTATCGACGGCAAGCCGGTTACACAAATCGGAAGCGAAGCGTTCAAGGCGAATATGAATATAAAAAGCGTTTATATTCCCGATACCGTCCTTCAAATCTCCAGCGGCGCGTTTGAGGATTGCATGAATCTCGAAAATGTGCATTTTCCCGTTGCGCTTCATTCGTGCGGCGACAGAGCGTTTTACGGTTGCGTAAATCTAAAGAGTTTAGAGCTTCCCGAAATGCTTTACAGCATCGGAAACGAAGCGTTTTCGAAGTGCTATGCTCTTGAATATCTCGAAATACCGAAGAGTATAACCGTTTGGGGTGTAAACTGCTTTGCAGACAGCGGTGTTAAAGAGGTTGTTTTCGCCGAAGGCTTGGAGAAGATCGGCGGAAGTGCTTTTGCCGATTGCTTCCGCTTGGAAAAGGTTACTGTCGGTGAAGGCACCGAATTGGGCTTATACAGCTTTAAAGGATGCGGCAGATTACCGAAGGAATACCGCGAGCCATGGAACAATTAACAGGAGTATATTATGAAAAAAATCATATCTTTTTTGCTTGTATTCACAATGCTTTTCACGCTTTGCGCCTGCAATGAGGGCGAAAACGAAGAAACGTCTCAAATCGAATCATATCCCGAAACACCCTCAGAGGATTTCCGATATTACGATCTTGAGGACGGAAGCGGCGTCTGCGTAATGTATTATTACGGCGGCGACGAGGTGGTGGTTATCCCTGCGGAGATAGATGGCAAGTCGGTAAAGGACGTTCGTATTTCGTCCTTCCGCTATAACGAAAAGCTGAAAACACTTTATATTCCCGAAGGCGTAACGGCGTTAAGCGTTTCTGTCATCGACGATCAAGCAGCTACCACGACGGTTGAAAAAATAGTGCTTCCGAGCACCTTGAAAACTATCGACAACAGCGCCTTCAAGGGCTTTGCGAAATTGCGCGAGATAAATCTGCCCGACACCTTGGAAAAGGTCGGAGGTTCGATATTCGAGGGCTGTGTCAGCCTTACCGATACCTATCTTCCGAAATCCTGCTTCGGCAACGGATATGCATCGCTCAGCGGCTGTTCTATCGAAAACGTCGTGGTTCCCGAGGGGGTAACTCTGCTCGATTACAGCGAGTTTTCAAATGCGGGAATTAAAAGCATAGTGCTTCCGAGCACTTTAAAGGAAATCGGCTACGCCGCGTTTTACAAATGCCCGATAGAAGAGATCGTGCTTCCCGACGGGTTAGAAAAAATAGATAGGCGTGCGTTTTACGGTACGAACCTAAAAGAAGTTGTTATTCCCGCAAGCGTGAAGGAAATGTCCGATATGAGCTTCGACGGTGTCGAAGGCCTTGAAAGGCTTATCTTCCTCGGCGATGCACCGCAAAACTTCACCGATTGGGAATATGCGTACGACGAGCCCGATAAATTCTATGAAATTCATATAAGCAATTCTGCGGAAGGGTTTTCTTTCCCTCGCTGGAACGGTTTCCCCGTGCGCTACACAGATTCGGACGAGATGCCGCATATCAGCGGCGATTTTGAATACTTTGAAAATGAAAAGGGTATTACCGTTTCGGGATATCTCGGCAAGGGCGGAGATATCGTTATTCCCGAAAGTATAAACGGAAAAGCGGTAACGGAAATAGGTATACGCGCATTCGGCGGAAACGAAGCCGTCAAAACCGTTAAATTCCCCGAAACACTCGAAACGATCTGCAACCGCGCTTTTATGGCTTGCATCGGCTTGGAAAAGCTTGAGCTTCCGAGCTCTGTTCGCAATATAGGAAGTGCCTCGTTTGCAAGCTGCAACGCGCTTACCGAGTTGAATATTCCCCAAGGAGTCGAAACTGTCGGCAACGATGCATTCGCGTTTAATGATGGGCTCGTAAAGGTGGTTCTGCCCGAAGGAGTTAAAAATTGGGGCGGCCATATTTTCCAGAACTGCAAGGTGCTTTGCGATATAACGCTTCCTGCAGATATGAAGGTGTTGCCGGAAGGTATGTTTTTCGCAAACTATTCGCTCGAACGCTTGGAGCTTCCCGCAGGGCTTGAAGAGATCGGGCGCAGTGCGCTCAGAAGCACAAAGCTTTCCGAAATAACGCTTCCCGAGGGGTTAAAGATTATCGGCGATTATGCATTTGAATCCGATGGCAGAATAAAAAGCATTAATATTCCCGAAACGCTTGAATACGTCGGCGAAGAGGCATTCGAAAGCACTTCAATAACCGAAATCACCTTTCCTGCGGGATTGAAAACGATATGGACGTGGAGCTTTAATTGTTGCTATAACCTCGAAAAAATAACCTTCTTAGGCGATGCGCCCGAGGTTAAGATGACCTCTGAGGAGGAAGACGGCTATGGCTACAGCATAGATTATTCGTTCCCGAATAACACCGATTTCGTGGTTTATATCAATGAAAACGCTCAAGGCTTCGAGGGCGATTTTTGGAATCGGTGCGAAATAAAATATATCGGCGAGGAAAACGAAGACACGTTGGAATAAAACCGAATAAAAGCACAAAAATCAAAAAGGAGCTTCGCGTGAAGCTCCTTTTATGTATTAAATTAACATTCGAAAACGATTGCTTCGAACTCGGAAAGCTTGATGGTTCCGTTTTCGGGAAGAGAAGCGTTTTCATAGTTGGAAAGAAGAAGCTTCTTGCCGATAAGCTCGGTTTTAACGTTGAGAGGGTAGGGAGAGAACGAGCAGATAACGCAAACCTTTTTGCCGTTGCCGCTTCTGATATATGCGATGATATCGTCATATTCGGTAAGAATGGGCTCGATATCGCCGACCGAGAGGGTCTCAACGAATTCGTCGCTTTTTCTGAGCGCAACCATTTTCTTGTAATAGGAAAGAACGCTGTTTTCGTTCCTTGCCTCGTCCTCGGCGTTGACGCTTCTGTAATCGGGGTGGATCTTCATCCAGGGCGTGCCCTCGCCGAAGCCGCCGTTTTTGCCCGAGCTCCAGGGGAAGGGAACTCTTCCGTTATCGCGGCTGTAACGGTTAACCGCCTTTATTGCCGCTTCGGGTGAAAGTCCGTCGGCAAGCGCCAAGCGATAGTGGTTTTTGGTCGAAATATCGTCAACGTCGTCGATGCTTTCAAACACGGTGTTTGTCATGCCGAGCTCTTCGCCCTGATAAATAAAGGGAATACCGCGCAGGAAGAAGAAGAGAGTTCCGAGCATCTTCTGGCTAAGCGGGCTTTGATATTCCTTGGGCAGGAACTTTTCGCTCGCTCTGGGGTAATCGTGGTTTTCGAAATATACGGCACCGAAGCCGATCTTTGCTGTTTCGATCTGCGATGCAAACATCTTATCGCGAAGCAGAGAAATGGGCCATTCCCAAGCCTTTTTGCAGGTATGCCAAGCGTGGCCGTAGCTGTAAAGCTCGGAATAAGTGAAATCAAACAGCGTGTCGAAATAGCCGTTTTCGCCTATATATTCGCCAAGCTGATCATAGGGAACGCCTGCCGCTTCCGCAACGGTTATGCAATCATAGCGGTCGAAGGTCTGCTCACGCATTTCGGTTAGGAAATCGCCGATTCCGGGATAATTTCTCGTGGGACCGAAGCAACCGACAAGGCCGTCGTCGCCGTCGGGCTCAAGCGAAGAAAGCGTGGGCTCTTTTTTTATGTGGGTGATCGCGTCGATTCTGAAGCCGCCCAAGCCCTTATCGAGCCACCAGCGTATCATTTCATAAAGCTTTTCGCGAAGCTTGGGGTTTTCCCAGTTAAGATCGGGCTGCTTCTTCGAGAAAAGGTGCATATAATATCTGCCGTTTCCGACGTGCTCCCAAGCCGAGCCGCCGAACATCGAGCGCCAGTTGTTCGGCGCGCCGTTTTCGCTGTTTCTGAAATAGAAATATTCGGCTTCCTCACAGTTGGGGTCTGCCAATGCCTTTTTGAACCATTCGTGCTCATCCGAGCAATGATTCAAAACAAGGTCCATAATAATCTTGATGCCGCGCTTGCCAGCCTCGGCAAGAAGCTCATCCATATCCTCCATGGTTCCGAACATGGGGTTGATGGAATAATAGTCCGAAATATCATATCCGCCGTCGTCCATGGGCGAAGCATAAACGGGGCATATCCAAACATAATCTATACCAAGCTCGGCAAGGTAATCGAGCTTCGAGGTTATTCCTTTGAGGTCGCCGATGCCGTCTCCGTTGGCGTCGGCAAAACTGCGGGGATAGATCTGATAAGCAATTTTGCGTTTCCAAGCGTCGCTTTTCTTCATAATATATATCTCCTTATGAATGCTTCTTCATCAAGAATATACCACATCTTGGTTTTAATTACAATATTTGATAGAGAATTTTTGCGAAATCTATTGAAAAAAAGATATATCCGTGATAGAATAAGTTGATATCAGATGCGATATCGCTTTATAACAAAGAAAATAAAAAACACTTATAAATACTTGGAGGAAAAAACTATGGCACTTACCCAGGAACAGATCATAGCCAAGACCGAAGAACTTGAACAGTACATCACCGAGCAAAAAGATATCGGCGGTGCGCTCATTCCCGTTATGCAGAAGGCGCAGGAGCTTTTCGGCTATCTTTCGTTCGAGACCATGCAGCTTATCTCCGACAGGCTCGACGTTCCCGTTTCCGAAATCTATGGCGTTGCAACCTTCTATGCTCTCTTCTCTCTTAAGCCCAAGGGCGATTACGTTATTTCGGTTTGCACCGGTACCGCTTGCTACGTTAAGGGCGCGGCTGCCGTTTTGGATGAAGTTAAGAATCAGCTCGGCATCGATTCCGGCGAAACCACCGAAGACGGCAAATTCTCCATTCAGGATACCCGTTGCCTCGGTTGCTGCGGTCTTGCTCCCGTAATGGTCATCAACGGCGACGTTTACGGCAGACTCGTTCCCGCTGATGTAAAGGATATTCTCGCAAAATATTAATTTTCAAAAACCTTTCTGTTTTAAAAAAAGGGTAGATAATATGAAAATATCTGAAATCAGAGATATACTCGGCGCAAAGGTGCTTTGCTGTGAGGAAAGCCTCGATAAAGAGGTGCTTTCGGCTTGCGGCAGCGATATGATGAGCGACGTGCTCGCATTCGTCAAGAACCAGTCTGCGCTGTTAACGGGTCTTGTTAACCCTCAGGTTATCAAAACCGCGGTTATGATGGACATGTATTGCATCGTGTTCGTGCGCGATAAGCTTCCCTCGCCCGAAATGATCGCCCTTGCCGAAGATGCGGGCATCGTTTTGCTGGCAACCGAAACCAGAATGTTCGAGGCCTGCGGCTTGCTTTATAAAAACGGGCTTGCGGGCGAAAAGGATTGATCTTTTTCGAAAGGAGCGATACCATTGGGCGAAACATTGCATTTTCACTATGATGTCGACGGCGGCAACTTCACCTCTGCGGGCGATGCCTCGGTTCATGTCAAGCGCAAGCTTCGTCAGCTCGGTTTCCCGCCCGAAACCATAAAACGCGTTTCTATCGCGATGTATGAGGGTGAGATAAACATGGTTATCCATGCGGGCGGCGGAACAGCCGATGTTTTCGTCAGTCCCGAATCGGTAAAGATCGTTCTTGCCGACAAGGGCCCGGGTATCGAGGATATCTCTCTTGCAATGAAAGAGGGCTATTCCACCGCACCCGAAAACGTTCGCTCGCTCGGCTTCGGTGCGGGCATGGGTCTTCCCAACATGAAACGCTATACCGATTCCATGGATATCGAATCCGAACTCGGAGTCGGAACCACCATCACAATGACGGTAAATCTTTGATTCAGTAGGTCATCATGGCACAGTATAATCACTCTGTCTCGCTCGATGCCGATCGCTGCAAGGGCTGCACCAACTGTTTAAAGCGCTGTCCGACCGAGGCGATAAGAATTCGCGACGGCAAGGCGCGCATCAATCCGGTTCGTTGCATCGATTGCGGTGTCTGCATCAGCGTTTGCCCTCACAATGCCAAAAAAGCGGTTTCGGACAAATTCGCCGATATAAGCCGCTTCAAATACAAAATAGCTCTGCCGCCTCCTTCGCTTTACGGTCAGTTCGATAATCTCGACGACGTCGATTATATCCTTCAGGGTCTGTTGGATATCGGCTTCGACGACGTTTATGAGGTTGCCCGTGCGGCCGAGGTCGTCAGCGGCTTCACCCGCTTGTATATTCGCCGCAAGGGGCTTCCAAAGCCGATAATAAGCTCGGCGTGCCCCGTTATAGTGCGTTTGATATCGTTGCGCTTTCCTTATCTTTGCGAAAATGTTCTTCCGCTTTTGCCGCCCGTTGAGATCGCGGCTGCGCGCGCAAGGCAAAGGGCGCTTGCAACTCATCCCGAGCTAAAGCCCGAGGATATCGGCGTTATATTCATTTCGCCCTGTCCCGCAAAGGTCAGCTACGTCAAAAACAGTGCGCTGTTCGGGCACGAAACCAATATCGATGCCTGCATTTCGCTTAGCGAGATATATTTCGAGCTTCTCGGAACGATGCGCGCCTCGAAAACCCCGCTTCCTCTTTCAAGAAGCGGCATGATAGGTATCGGCTGGGCAACCGCGGGCGGAGAAGCCACCGCTATTTTCAATGACAGATATCTTGCCGCCGACGGCATCGAAAACGTTTTCCGCGTTCTCGAGGCTATCGAAAACGGCGATTTTCCGAATCTTGAGTTTGTTGAGCTTAATGCCTGCCCCGGCGGCTGTGTCGGCGGCGCAATGACGGTTGAAAATCCCTATATTGCTCAGGCAAGACTTCAAACCCTAAAGCGTTATCTTCCGGTATCTCAGAATTGGGATTTCCGCGAGAACGATGATGAAAACAACATTCCAAAGGAATATTTTGTAACAAGCGGTGTTGAATACAGTCCCGTTTCGGCGCTTGCGCAGGATCGTGCCGAGGCAATGCGCATCATGGCAGAGATCCAATCCATTCACGAAACTCTTCCCGAGCTCGATTGCGGCTCGTGCGGTGCTCCCACCTGCTATTGCTTCGCCGAGGATATAGTTAAGGGCGAGGCGAATGCCGAGGAGTGTATCGTTCATATGCGCGAGCGCCTGCAAAAGCTTTTGGATAACCAAAACGAAACAAAATAAAACGAAAGGCGGTTAAGCCATGAAGGTCGGCGAATTTGCCGCCAAAGCATCCTTTTCTGCGGTTTCAATGCCCGATCCCGACCGCGAGATCAACGGCGTTTACGCGGGCGATCTTTTAAGCTGGGTTATGGGTAATGCAAAAGAGGATAATCTTTGGATAACCATAATGACCAACTCTAACGTTATTGCAGTGGCTTCGTTGGTTGACGTTTCGGCAATAATTCTTGCCGAGGGCGTCGAGCTTGACGAAAAAACCGCGCTGTTGGCAAAAGAGAAGGGGATTAACGTTCTTTCTTCCGAAAAAAGCGTTTATGAGCTCTGCCTTACCGCAGGCAGCTTGCTTTGAACCGCTTCTATTATGATCTTCACCTGCATTCATGTCTTTCGCCCTGCGGCGATAACGACATGACTCCCGCAAACATCGCGGGCATGGCGGCTGTGAAGAGGCTTGAAATGGTTGCGCTTACCGATCATAACACCGCAAAAAACTGTCCCGCGTTTTTCAAGGCGTGCAAGCGCCAAGGGGTTATTCCCATTGCGGGCATGGAGCTTACAACGGCAGAAGATATTCATATCGTTTGTCTGTTTGAAACTCTTGAGGGTGCTCTTGAATTCGATTCCTACGTTGAAAAAAAGCGCGTTCTTATAAAAAACCGAACCGATATCTTCGGCGAACAGTTGATTCTCGACGATGAAGATAACCTTTTGGGCTACGATGAATATCTGCTTCCGAATGCGACCTCGTTGCCGCTCGAAACGGCGGTTGAAGCCGCAAGAGAACACGGTGCCTTGGTTTATCCCGCCCATATCGACCGCGAGGCAAACGGGATAATATCAACGCTCGGTATGCTGCCCTCAGAGCCGCAGTTCGATATCGTTGAATATCGATTCCCCGATGCGCGCGCAGGGCTCGAGGCAAGGTTTGGCGAGCTTACCGAAAAAAAGATCGTCTATTCATCCGATGCGCATTATCTTTGGGACATTAACGAAAGGGAACATTTCTTCGAGCTGAACGATCAGCCCTACAGCGGCGATCTCGTTCGCAAAAGATTGTTCGAATATCTCCGCAAATGAAGGAACTTTCATTAAATATTCTTGATATTGCAATGAATTCGGTTAAAGCAAGGGCTTCGGTTATAGGAATTTCAATAACCGAAACAGATGAATGGCTCGAGATAATTATAACCGATAACGGCTGCGGAATGAAGCCCGAGCAGGTAGCACGCCTGCGCGATCCCTTCTTCACCTCGCGCACAACGCGAAAGGTTGGTTTGGGCGTTCCGTTCTTGGTGCTTGCCGCCGAGCAAACAGGCGGTGAGGTAATAATCGAAAGCCGCTCGGAGCTTGATTTTCCCGAAGACCACGGAACCAAGGTTTCGGCTGTCTTTATGAAAAGCAGCATCGATTTTACACCGCTCGGTGATATAATTTCAACGCTTATAACCCTAATTCAAGGCAATCCCCTTATTGATTTTGAGTTTTCGCATATCTTTCCCGAGGGCGAGGTCAGGCTTTCGCTTGCCGAGCTTCGCGAATTTATGGGAAGCGATATCTCGCTTGCAGAGCCCGAAATTCTTTCGTGGATAAGCGAAAACTTAAAAGAACAGTATGAAGAAAAAAATAAATAAAATATATACCTAATCGAAAGGAAATTGGTTCTATGAAGTCTTTGGCAGAACTTGCTGCAATCCGCGAAAAAATGAAGGACAAGGTCTCTCTTCGCGAAGGCGAAGGCGAAGTGCGCGTTGTTGTCGGTATGGCAACCTGCGGAATCGCCGCCGGCGCAAGACCCGTTCTTAATGCTTTTGTTGAGGAGATCAGCGCTCAAGGCCTGACCGACAAGATCACCGTAAGCCAAACCGGCTGTATCGGTATTTGCCAGTATGAGCCCGTTGTTGAGATCTTTGAAGCAGGCAAAGAAAAGACCACCTATGTTAAGATGACCGCCGAAAAGGCAAAGAGAGTTGTTGAAGAACACCTCAAGAACGGCAACGTAGTTGCTGAATATACTATCGGAAATACCGAAGCATAAGGAAGGAGATCCGAAAAAATGATTCGTTCTCATGTTTTGATCTGCGGCGGTACAGGCTGTACCTCCTCCGGCTCCGTTACAATCAGAGAAACTCTTGAAAAGGAGCTTGCCGCAAAGGGCTTGACCGAAGAGATCAAGATCGTTCAGACCGGTTGTTTCGGTCTCTGCGCTCTCGGTCCCGTTATGATCGTTTACCCCGAAGGAACCTTTTACAGCCGCGTAACCGTTGAAGACGTTCCCGAAATCGTTGAAGAGCATCTTCTTAAGGGCCGTCTCGTTCAGCGTCTCGTTTACGACGATATCGGCGGCGGACAGAAGGCTGAAGGCCCCGTTTCGCTCAGCGAAACCGGCTTTTATAAAAAGCAAAACCGCGTTGCACTTCGTAACTGCGGCGTAATCGACCCCGAAAGCATCGATGAATACATAGCAACCGACGGCTACATGGCTCTCGGTAAGGTGCTCACCGAAATGACTCCCGATGACGTTATCAAGGTTATCGGCGATTCCGGCTTGCGCGGCAGAGGCGGCGCGGGCTTCCCGACTGCAAGAAAATGGCAGTTCGCCAAGAACAGCGTTTCCGATAAGAAATACGTTGTTTGTAACGCCGACGAGGGCGACCCCGGCGCATTCATGGACCGTTCGGTTCTCGAGGGCGACCCCCACGCTATCATCGAGGCTATGGCTATCGCAGGCTATGCTATCGGTGCTGACGAAGGCTTTGTATACGTTCGTGCCGAATATCCCATTGCAGTTCAGCGTCTCGCTATTGCTATTGAGCAGGCTCGCGAATACGGCTTGCTCGGCAAGAACATTTTCGGAACCGATTTCAATTTCGACGTTAACATCCGTCTCGGCTCCGGCGCGTTCGTTTGCGGCGAAGAAACCGCTCTTCTAACCTCTATCGAGGGCAAGCGCGGCGAGCCCAGACCCCGTCCTCCGTTCCCTGCAGTAAAGGGTCTGTTCGGTCAGCCTACCATTATTAATAACGTTGAAACTCTTGCAAACGTTGCACAGATCATCAACAAGGGTGCCGAGTGGTTCGCTTCCATGGGTACCGAAAAATCTCCCGGCACAAAGGTATTTGCGCTCGGCGGCAAGATCAACCACACCGGTCTTGTTGAAATCCCGATGGGCACACCGCTTCGCGCCATTATCGAAGATATCGGCGGCGGCATCCCCAACGGCAAAAAGTTCAAAGCGGCTCAAACGGGCGGCCCCTCCGGCGGCTGTATTCCCGCATCGCTTATCGACACTCCCGTTGACTATGAATCGCTCATGGCGATCGGCTCTATGATGGGCTCGGGCGGTCTTATAGTAATGGATGAAGATAACTGTATGGTCGATATCGCAAAATTCTTCCTCGAATTCACCGTTGATGAATCCTGCGGTAAATGCACCCCCTGCCGCGTAGGCACCAGAAGAATGCTCGATATCCTCAACCGCATCGTTGAGGGCAAGGGTGAAGAGGGCGATATCGAAAAGCTCGAAGAGCTCGCCAACAACATCAAGGCAACCGCTCTTTGCGGCTTGGGCCAAACCGCTCCCAACCCCGTTCTTTCCACCATTCGTTATTTCCGCGATGAATATGAAGCTCATATCCGCGAAAAGAGATGTCCTGCAGGTCATTGTAAGGCTCTTGCCAAGTTCTATATCGATCCCGAAAAGTGTAAGGGCTGCTCGCTTTGCTCGAGAAAATGTCCCGTTAACGCTATCGAAGGCGTTGTTAAGAGTCCGTTCGTTATCAATCAGGACAAATGTATCAAGTGCGGCACCTGCGTAGAAAGCTGTAAGTTCGGTGCCATTTATAAGAAATAAGGAGGACGGACAATGAATATGGTAACTCTTACTATAGACGGCGTTAAGGTAACCGTTCCCGCCGACTATACTATACTCGAGGCTGCGCGTGAAGCGCACATCAATATTCCTACCCTCTGCTACCTCAAGGATGTTAACGAGATCGGCGCCTGTCGTCTCTGCCTTGTTGATATCAAAGGCGCTCGCGCTCTTCAGGCTGCTTGCGTTTCTCCCGTTGGCGAGGGCATGGAGGTAACCACCAATAACGAAAAGCTCCGCAAGGCAAGAAAGATAAACCTTGAGCTTCTTCTTTCGAACCACAACCGCGAATGCACCTCTTGCGTGCGCAGCGGCAACTGCGAGCTTCAGGCTCTTTGTAAAGAATACGGCGTTGAAAACTATCCCTTCGACGGAAACAAGAGCGAGGCTCAGATCGATGAGATCAGCCCCTCTATCGTTCGCGATAACACCAAATGTATCTCCTGCCGCCGTTGCGTTGCGGCTTGTAACAAGGTTCAGAAGATCGGCGCTATCGGCGTTGCAAAGCGCGGATTCAACACCACTATCGGCTGTATCTATGGCATGAGCCTTGCCGACAGCCCCTGCATCAACTGCGGTCAGTGTATTCTTGCCTGCCCCGTTGGCGCACTTAAGGAAAAAGACAGCACTGCCGACGTTTACGCTGCACTTGCCGATCCCGAAAAGATCGTTGTGGTTCAGCCCGCTCCCGCTGTCAGAGCAACTCTCGGCGAAGAATTCGGCATGGAGATCGGCACCGCCGTTACCGGCAAACTCGTTGCATCGCTTCGCCGTCTCGGCTTCGATAAGGTATTCGACACCGATTTCGCGGCTGACCTTACCATCATGGAAGAGGGAACCGAGCTTCTCGGCAGACTCAACAACGGCGGCGTGCTTCCTATGATAACCTCTTGCTCGCCCGGTTGGATCAAGTATTGCGAATCCTTCTATCCCGAATTTATCCCCAACCTTTCCTCCTGCAAATCTCCTCACGAGATGCTCGGCGCAGTAATCAAGAGCTACTATGCCGAAAAAGCAGGCATCGATCCCAAGAACATCTACGTTGTTTCCGTAATGCCTTGTACCGCTAAGAAGTTCGAAGCGGGCAGAGACGAGCTCTCCAACAACGGCATGCAGGACGTTGACGCTGTTCTCACCGTTCGCGAGCTTGCAACCATGATCAAGAACGCAGGTATCGACTTCAAGCGTCTCCCCGATGAAGATTTCGATTCCGTTCTCGGCGAATCCACCGGTGCAGGCGTTATCTTCGGCGCAACCGGCGGCGTTATGGAAGCTGCTCTCAGAACCGTTTATGAGGTTGTAACCGGCAATACCCTTGAAAACGTTGAATTTGCTTGCGTTCGCGGCACCGACGGCATCAAGGAAGCCGAGATTGACCTCAACGGCAAGAAGGTTCGCGTGGCTGTTGCTCACGGTACCGGCAACGCAAAAGAACTTCTTGATATGGTTAAGAACGGCGAAAAGGAATATGAGTTCATCGAAATCATGGGCTGTCCCGGCGGCTGTGTAACCGGCGGCGGTACTCCCATCGTTGATGCAACCACCCTTTCCTATATCGATCTTAAGACCGAGCGTGCAAAGGCGCTTTACAGCGAAGATGCAGGCAAGGCTAAGCGTAAGTCTCACGAGAACGAAGAAGTTAAGACTCTTTATAAGGAATTCCTCGGCGAGCCCAATTCCCATAAGGCACACGAGCTTCTTCACACTCACTATATCGCAAGACCCAAATACATTAAGAAATAATGTAGTATAACAAAAAAGCCGATGCAATGCATCGGCTTTTTTTACCGCGGAAATTTCGTTTTCTTTAAAAAAATCTTGCGAATTGTCCCCGTTTTGTGTTTTTATCTGTTATAATATAGTGAAAGGAGTGACAATTATGAAAAGAACGCTTGCAATGCTTATTGCGCTTGTGCTGTTGCTTTCCTCCTGCACGCTCAACGGCGGAAACGAATCATCCGGCGCACTTAACTCTTCTGAAAACGAAGAGATTTCTATGTCCGAATATTATGCCTATGAATGCCGCGCAAGAGTAGGCTATGGAAAAGAAACCGTGATCGACAGCGCCAAATATAAAAGGCTTAACGAATTTTTGGCATCGACCTTCGGCGAAAATTCATTAAAAGAGGACATCTTCGACGGCGAATCGTTGCAGAGCGATGATTCGTTAAGGCTAACCTTCCGCCCGTTTTCGCCTACCTCGGCAGAAACAAACAACGTTCCTTCCGACGTTTATTATTTCTTCAGCGATGGAACAGCCCTAAAGAACAGCGTGCTTTTCGACGTTTCTTATACCGTTTATGACGATATTTTTGAAATTTTGGGTATCGAATCGATCAACAGCGAAAGGTATGATTGCGAGGTAAGGCTTTCCGACAAAACCGCATTTATGATAAAGGGCAAACAGGCTTGCGAGGTTTATCGGCTTATATCTTGCACGGAATTCATCGACGGCGACGACATAGATGATTCAGTTCCCGAAAATGAAAGCTACGTACAACTGAGTTTTATAAATCTGGATTCCGAATACCCCGATTTGTTATTATCCGGCGGCAAAAAAATAACGGTTTACGAAAGCAATAAGGTGACTTATTATAATTATCCAACGTTGGCGATGAAAACCGAAAAGAATTTGTATGAGCAGATCAACAATCTGCTTGCATCTGCCGAAAAATTCGAGTTTACCGAAAAGTTGAATTTCCATCAAAGCTTCAAAGCCAATATCGACGTTCGCGAAAATGTCGAAACCGAGCTTGCGGTGTATTATAATATGTCGGACTTCAAGGGGCTCGAGCTTTATGCCGTTAACGATAACGGCGAAGTGAAATTCGTTTTGCTTTCGGGAACCAACCGCATGAAAACCAAGGAAGAGGTTGAATCTTATCCGCTTGCAACACTCGGCGAGATGAGAAAAATACTTTCTTCCTATAAGGCATCTGCCTTGCAGGATTTATTCATTCTTACCTTTTATGAAGAGCTTGCCGCGCATAAAGAATATCTTTATGCAATTCTCAACGTTGACGATTATTTCGAATGTGCCGTAACGATAGGGAAAGGGCAGGAAATTATAATCAGAGGCGAGATCTGTGAAAAGCTGTTTCCGCTCGCGCGCGATTCATGGTCGCGCGATGCAAGCGCTTATGCCATCGAAAGCGGCAGAGACAACACAATGACCGATGATTCCGTGCGCCTATGGTTCCGTGCCGTAAACGATAAAACCGACAGCCTCGGCACCTATTGGTTCTTCAGCGACGGCTTTGCGGCAATGGATCTTTCGTCGGAATGGAATAAAACAAATTATTTTTACGCCGAAAACGATATTTATAACGATATCATCTCGCTTGTCAATACCTTTAAGGAAACTTCGGCAAAACGGCTCATCTGCAACGTTATGTTCGGCATTCCCGATACGAATTCATCGTCTCTGTCCCCAATAAAACACTATGATTTCGATACCGCAAGAGTAGTTGTACGCTTTGCAAACAAGCTTTTGCTTAACGCTGATAAAACCGACGAATCTAACACCGAGCTTATCAAAAACGCCGATGAATCAACGGCAATTCGTATATACTACGGCGAATATGAGCCGCCATACAGCTCAAGGCTTCCCCAACACAGAACCCTGACCTTCTATTCAAACGGCTTGGTAGCCTGTCAGGAAAGCAGCTTTTCTTCGATAATCGAATACAAAGTAATTCCCGAAGAGCTATATCAATATATGTGCGATTTCTTTCAATTTAAAGCGTTTTTTGAATCAGATAATTGAATAAGCCTTGAAGAAAGTGTGTGCGATTAAAAGCGCACGCTTTCTTTTTTAAAACCTATTGACAAGCAATACTATGTGTGATATAGTATTGTGCAAGGGGAGGTATTTTATGGATATACAGCTGAAAAGAGGCTTGCTCGATATTTGCGTGCTTGCTGCCATAAAGGATGTAGATTCCTACGGATATCAGATAATAAAGGATATAAGCCCCTACGTTGCCGTTTCCGAATCAACGCTTTATCCGATATTGCGCAGGCTGGAGGCTTCCGAGCAGTTAACCGTTTATTCGGTCGAGCATAACGGCAGACTGCGTAAATATTACCGCATAACCGAGCTCGGCAGGGAAAGGATCAGGGCGTTTTCGGATGAATGGAACGAAATGCTCGCCATACATGAATTTATAACGAAAGGATGCGGAAAAAATGGATAAAAAAAGCTTTCTTCGGGAAGTGGAAAAGGGAATATCTGCGCTTTCCGAAAACGAAAAAGAAAAATCGCTTGCCTATTATTCCGAAATGATAGATGACCGCATCGAAGACGGAATGACCGAAGACGAAGCGGTCGGGGCTGTTGGAAGCGTTGAAGAGGCAGTTGCCCAGATCATTCGCGATTATTCTCCGGTCGAAACGCACGTTATAAAAAAAGAACGCCGCAAGCTTCGCGGTTGGGAGATCGCGTTAATAATTATCGGCTCTCCGTTGTGGGCTTCGCTTTTGATAGCCGCGGCGGCAATGGTTTTAGCGCTTTATATCGTTGTTTTCAGCGTTGTCGTTTCGCTTTGGGCGGTTGCGGTATCGCTGGCGGCAAGCTCGCTCGGCTGCCTGTTCGGCGCTGTGTTCGTTTTGGCAAACGGTGTTCCTGCCGAGGCGGCGTTGATTTTCGGTGCGGCGCTTATTTGTGCGGGGCTAGCAATATTGGCGGCGATGCTTTCGGTGCTTGCAACTCGCGGCGCGGTATCGCTGGTTAAGCTCGGCATCGGGCTTGCAAAGAAAAGGAGGCATTCGGCATGAAAAAATCAACTGTTATTTTGCTTTCTTCCGCGATCGCGCTAATCGTTATCGGCGCATTGATCGCTTTCGGCGCAATGATGATTTTGTCGCCCGATTTCAATTTTGAAAACGCAGGAGATTTTAAAATGAATAAAAGAACGGTTGTTATCCAAGAAGAATTCAAAAGACTTAAGGTTAGCGAAAGCTTTTCGGATATCGAGCTACTGAGATCGCAGGACAACGAATGCAAAATAGAATTCACCGAGCCCGAAAAGGTAACCCATACGGTATCGGTCGATAAAAACGGTCTTCTTTCGGTAAAGGTCGTTGATGAACGTAAATGGTATGATAACATCGGCATCGGCTTCAGCGAATCCAAGGTTAAAATATACCTTCCCGAGAAGCAATTCGAAAGCCTTGATATCGATTCGGCAAGCGGCGATGCGATGATCGCAAAAGAAATTGAGTTTATTAACATAAACATTAATACGGCAAGCGGCGATATCACCTTCGATTCCGATTGTAAAGCCGGCTACAGCAAAAGCACAGGTCTTTCAACCGCAAGCGGCGACATAACCGTTAACGGTCTTTATAACGGCTCGCTGTTCGTTAAAACGGCAAGCGGCGATATCAAGCTGAACAACGTTTGCCTCGGCGGCGATATTGAAGCCGAGGGGCTATCAAACGAGGGCAATTCCGATACGATCGCGCTGTTTGTCGAAACGGCAAGCGGAAGTATAAAATGCAATAAGCTTTGCGGCGGAAAGCTTTCGTTCCAAAGCGCAAGCGGCGATATCGAGCTGTTGAACGTGTGCTCGCGCGGAAGGATCGAAATTAATACCGCAAGCGGGGATATAGGCGGCAACGGCGTGGTTGCGCTTGATTATATCGACGTATCAACAACAAGCGGGGATATAAGCATTAAGCGGCTTGACGTTTTAAATAACGGAATCGGTCTTGAAACAACAAGCGGAAACGTTTACGCCGAGCTTTTAAGCGAAAAAACCGTTATTGCAAAATCAACAAGCGGTGATATAGATATTCCCGATCACGTTCAATCCTCTTGCTTCTGCAGGGTCGAAACAACAAGCGGCGATATTGAGATCGAAATGCCGTAAATATGCAACACAAAAGGAACAGACGCTTGTCTGTTCCTTTCAGAGCGAAGACAAACTCGTTCTTTGCGTGCTTGAAAGAACAATTCAAACAAAAAACAACGCTTCTCGGAATAGGTGTTGTTCTTATCGGAAAATTTGTAATCATACCTGTTTCTGTTAAGAACCGGCATCGCATTTGTATGCACAAATTCAGTTAGGCTCCACCCCAAACCCACTAACAACAGAAAAGAGAAGATTCGTATATTAACGAGTCTTCTCTTTCTTTTGTCTGTTAAGTGATATTGAAGCCTTGCGGCTTCAGTGATATTCTATTCGCCCATAAACTTGCGAAGCAAATATCACTCGGCGTAAGCCGAATAACACTGCGTAGCAATAGAACTCGCCGCAGGCGAATAGAACCGGCGTGATACTCCGTTAAGAGTATCACGCCAAACCAAGGTCTTAACTTATTTATGCATCAAGTTCTTCAAGCTCATCAAGCGGGGAATACATAATACCGAAATGGAATTCCGTACCCTTTGCGCGCTCATCGGCGATTTTCTGCTGAAGCGATGAGCCTTTGCGGATGAACATAATATCCTCATCAAACGAGCCGATCATAGGAATCAAATGCAAACGGCTGTTAACCTTTAAAATGTTGCTGTTTTCGGGAAGCACCTTGTTAAGCTGTGCGGAAAGTATCCACGAATAACAAGCAAACGCCTTTGTTTTGTGATCGGGATAGTAATCCTTATAGAAATCAAGCGCCATCTTAAACGCTTCCTTGAATTTTTCGGGGGTGTATTCGACCTTCGAGGGAATGTGGATATCGATAGTATGGTCGCCTCCGCGAAGGAAATCCTTCCATTCCTTTTTATCAAATTCGGTGGTATTCAAGGCAACACGGCCGTCTTTTGAAATAACGTGAGCGATATATTTTTCATCATCCTCGTAAAAGCTCGTCTTGCCATCCGATTTTTCCTCGCAATCGACAAGCTCTCCCTCCTTGCCGATGAAAAATTCGCCGCCTGCAAGCGTAATATATTCCTTGCCGTTTGTGATAACGGGGAAGTCGCCCGTAAATTCGCTCGGTTGAAATTTAAGAATGCCGAACAGAAACATACTTCCGCTTGCGCAAAGCATATTCCAATGCCATTCAACTATACCCCAATAACCCTTGCTGTCAAAGCAATTTTGGGTATATCCCTTAAACGCCCCAAGGTTTTCTGCGTTAAGATCCTCGGGCGGCTTTTTGTTGTTAAGCGTGTTTGCAAGCATGACAGCAACCAAGACCCAACCGACCTGCTCGGGATAAAGTCCTTCGACCGTAAAAAGATCGGGCTGATAAATATAATTCACCCACGGCTGGCGCTTGTAAACGGTGAGCTCGGCAATAAACGAACCGCACAAATGCGCGTCGTCGCTTTCGTTAACGGTTTTTGCACATTTAATAAGCGCCTTCTTTGCTTCCTCGGGCACTCCCGTAGCGTCGCAAACCATCGCAGCATCCTCTTCGGAAAGCAAGGGCTTTTTGCGATCGTATTCCTTTATAAAATCGTCAAAATAAAATTTTGCGTAATCGGGCATCGAAATGTTGAATTTACTGCAAAGCTCGGTATAAGTCATCTTTATTCTCCTATCACGTATCTGTGTATATTGCCGGTAACGCCCTGCGAGGTAACGTATTGAGTAACCTCATCGCTTATCTTGCTTACGTTTGAATAATGCAAATGTCCCGCAAGAATTGCAACAAAGCTATTGCCGTTTTTCTTGATAAAATCAATAAATTCAAGGTTTTCCTTGGGGCATCCGTCGTAATTAAGCCGGAAATAAACACCGCTCTTTAAAAGAAGCTCGCGGTTTTCGTCGTTCATTATCGGAACGTGCATAACCAAAAGTATCGGCTTTCCGTCTTCAACAAATCTCTTAAGCGCGTCTAATTGCTCAACCGAGATCTTTCTTTGCGAATTGTCAAGACCGACAATGACCATATCGCCGAGGTCGATAGTCTGGATCTCGTTTTTCATTCTCGAAACGATATAACCGTCGGGAATATCCTTTAGCGGCTCGTGATTACCGCAAACCTGAACAAATGGCTTGTCAAACGAAGAAAAAAGCTTTTCGGTCAAACGCAAATTCGCACCGTTGATATAATCCATCGTGTCGCCCGCGATAACCAAAGCGTCGCCGTCGTTCGCAAGGGCAAGAAGGTTCGATAAATGCTCGCAAGCGGTTTGCTTTTCAAGCTCACCGTAAGGACATCCGTACGCCTCACAAAAGCCCTTGCGGACGCCCTCCCAGGAATTTGTCATCTTTTTTGCGTGTTCGACCTCGTTAGCGTCGGAAAGATCATCATATTCGGTCAAATGCGAATCGCTGAAATGATATATAGTCTTTTTCGAAATTCCCTTAAAGGGTATAACGAATTCCTTTAAAATTACCTTATCCATAATAAACACCTCCGTTTGATAAATTATATCACGGTTTAAATAATAAGGCGAGTTTTATTTGACTTTTGTTTAATTTTATGGCATTATATTATCAGACAGATCAACAAGGAGATCTAATATGACTTTATATATTATCAGACACGCCGATCCCGATTACGAAAACAATACGATTACCGAATTTGGCTGGCAAGAGGCACACGCCCTTGCGGATTGGTTAAATGACGTTCACCTTGACAAGATATATACCTCTCCTTTAGGCAGAGCGATAGATACCGCAAAGCCCACCTGCGAGATAAAGGGCATGACCTCCGAAATTCTTCCCTGGACGGAAGAAAGCATGGATTATATGCGGTCGAGCAATATCACCCCCGAAACCGAATGCTCCTATAGCTATTCGATCCAAAAGGGCATTTACGCTTTCAAGGATTTCACCGATTCCGACAGAATGAAGACCGTCGAAATGATGCAAAAAAACTCAGACGAATTTCTTGCGTCGCTCGGATATGAGCGCGAGGGCGCATTGTATAAGATAACAAAGGAAAATAACGACGCCATCGCCGTATTCTGCCACGGCGGCTTTGGCGGCGCTTGGATAACTCACCTTTTGGGCAATGCCCCCGGAATCTATTGGCAAACGATCAGTCTGTCGACAAGCAGCGTAACAACCTTCGTTTTCCGCAACCATACCGAAACAGGTTATACCCGTCCCGTGCTTTGCCGCTTGGGTGAAATTAAGCATATCTACGACGCAGGACTTAGAATTAATACCCGATAAAAATGATCCACCCGTGTTTTTTACACGGGTGTTTTGCATTTTTTGTGACCCAATACGAAGATAAGGGTACTTTATAAGTGAAAGGGGTGATGAGGTTGTATCTTACCGATGAAAAGATCATCGAGCTGTTTTTCGAACGTAACGATCGTGCGGTTAACGAAATACAGATGAAATACGGCAAGCTTTGCTTTACGGTAGCGATGAATATTTTAGGCGATCGCGAGGATGCCGAGTAATGTGTTAACGACACCTATCTCGGCGCTTGGAATTCCATACCGCCTAACCGACCGAACGCTTTGTCTGCCTATTTAATAAAGATCACCCGCAACCTTTCACTCAAAAAGCTTCGCTTCGAGCGCACAGAAAAGCGCGGCGGCGGAGAAGGAAATTTTTCCTTCGACGAGCTTTCTGAATGTATACCCGACGGCAGCGACGTTTCAAAAAGCATCGAAGCAAGCGAGCTTTCAAAGCATATCAGCGACTTTTTGCGAAAAATACCCGAAACCGACCGAAGAATTTTCGTCTTAAGATATTTCTATTGCGATTCGATCGAGGAAATATCAAAACGGTTCGGATTCGGCGAAAGCAAAGTAAAAATGAAGCTTTCGCGTACGCGCAAAAAGCTATCTGCTTATCTTACGGAAAGGGGATTGGTTAAATGAAAAACAACGAATTTCTTCAAAATGCCATCGGCGAGATCGACGATGATCTTTTGACCGATGCAGTAAAACCCATAAAAAAAAGAAACCTTTTGCGTATCGCGCTCGTTTCTGCGGCTTGCTTCGCTATCGTCCTTACAGCTCTTATACCGTTGTATTTCAACGTATTTGCGCCCGACGACAGTGATTACGTTCCTAAATACGCCGAAAACCTTTGGGATAAATCAAACTTTTCGGCACTTTCTATCGTTTACGGAGGCGGCGCGAAGATAAGTCCCGTCAATAACGTGATAAGCGACAAGGGCTTTTCTTCCGAAACCGCTATCGAATCCGAGCAGGTAAAGATCGATCTTGATTCGACGATAAAGGTTGAAAACCTCATCGCAGACAGATATATCGTCTATTATTCGAATATAGGTTACCCGATAATCTATGATATCGAGGACGGTAACGAGGTTGACCTGACCGAAAGGATCATCGGCTCTGACCGTGTAGACGGCGAAAAATTTTATCAAGAGGTTATAAAAAATGCCGAGAAAGATTTTCCCGGTATATCGAGTACAAAAAACAACCAAGAAATTATTCGCATAATGGTTATGTCGTGGATGAGCACCGAGGTTTACGATGAATCTGCATTCGCGCCCGACATCGATTTTTTAAAGGACCATAAGGTTTACGGACAGATATATGAAGTATATATGCCGTTTAATCCCGAGGCTCTTTATTATATCTTTTACGACGCTATTTGGGCGGCTTACCGTGATACACCGCGCAATGACTATAATCAAAAGCCGTATAGCATCGCGCCGATATGGATCGATTCCGAACACGGACTTTCTATCGTGCAGATACGCGATATAAACGGAAGCACAACGAAGACCGTTGTTTACGATCTTGTCAACGACAAGATAACTCCGCTTTCCATTAAAAATTCCGCGATATTCAGCGACGGATATGAAATCAAATTTTCAAATGACGGAAGCTTTTTCACAGTAACAAGTCCGTGCGGTTCGATCAGCGGAGCGAATATTTCGGGCGAGCTCAAAAGCCGCTATACCGAAAACGAGCACCGAACCGTTACACACTATATCGGTGAACGCTATTCTCTCGTTTATATCGATAATCAAACACATATAGATATTACCGATTTTTACGGAAACGATTGGCTTGGCATCAGTAACGCATATATTTCCGAAAACAAAAGCGTTGTATACTATAAGCTAAGAGGCGTTGAGCCGATCGGTAAATATTTTATATGCGATAAGGAAATATGGTACGATCGCCTTACGCGCTTTGATTCGGATAAGGATGCTTGGAGATTTTGTAATATCGACGGAGACAACGTAAAAGCAATAGTTTTATCCGGCAGATTCGTAAAGCTTGCTTGTAACGAAACGGTCGCGATCATGGAACGCGAGGGCTTATATTACGCGTATCGTCTCAACGACGGACAGGATATAACAAGCGAGATATTTGATGAAGAATACGAGCTTCTTGCCCACGAGCGTCTAAACGTTTATTATGAAGGCAATTCGCTTTACAAAAAGGACATCTTCGATATCTTTAACGGTGAAGCCGAAAAGCTGATCGATTGCGACAGCTATATTTTAAGCAACGACGGCGCGTTTGCCTTTGCTTATAAAAACGGCGACGGCTTTGTTACCTGCATCAACGTCGCAACAAACGAAAGCCGCCGTGTAACTATCGACGAAGAGCTTTGCAATCAAATCTTTGCAGATAAAAACGCGGTTTTTAAAATGAATTACAACGAAGAAGAAAATACTCTTGCTCTTTCGTTTTATAAATCGGATGAGGTAATTGCAAGCGATGATACCAAGGATTTTTATTCATTGATATCCCAAATCGATTATAACCCCGATCTTACGACAGATGAAGACATTTTTGCGCAAGCACGAACCTACGGTCAAACGTTTAAGGTCGACGCTGATGAGGAAATAATCGAAGCGATAAGAGGCTATGCTAAGGAATATAAAAAGGGCGAATGGGGACACGACCCGAGCGTTATTTATCCCTTGGGATTTACTCCCGAGGATAAATATCAAGACGTTTTGAGAAAGCTAAGGATAACACCGCCTGACGATTATATCAATATGAACGGCACCTGCTTTATTCTTTACGAGGATGAGGACGAGAAGATTGAATTTATTATCGGACGGTTTTTCCCGATATACGATCCTCCCGAGGATTATTTCAATAACGGACTTATGATCATATATACGATAAACGGCAGGGAATACGATCTTATATAAAATAAAAAGCCCTATTGGAATTGCGTAAGCTTTGCGATTCCAATGGGGCTTATTTATACGTTCGGATTATTATATTCTCTTTGCGCTCAAGATACGGTTTTTCACTTAATCAGCTCATCGGTGAGTCTGATAATTTCGGAAACGATCCTTGCGCGTTCCTTCTTGATAATGTAATTGTAGACGGGATATGCAAGGCATACAAGAATAATACCGATAACACCGAGTCCGATGCCGAGTCCGTAAGAAAGCGCTGTTCCGAGCATTGCGCCGATTTCTGTCATAATAATGCTCATGCCGGTACCCATAATAAGCGCACCAATGATACCGACAACAAGGGAAGCCGCGGTCGCCTTGGAATTTACACCCGAACTGCTGCGAGTATTCATCCGCAGAATAGAGGTGTACGAGAAGTTCGAGAAATACTCCCGAACGGCGGGCAACCCGATCCGAATCCACTATGCCTTCCGACTTCCCGAACAGGAAGGTGTCCCCGCAATCGACGTCCTCGCACAACCAACAGCAAAAACCGCATAAAAAGTAATAACCGGAAGGTTTTTACACCTTCCGGTTACATACCACCCACCAATTCTCCGTTAAGAACATCACGGAAAATGCAGAGGGCGTTAGTTTTTTAGTCTGTCTTTTTAATTGCGCAGTCGGTGTAGTAATGGGTGAGTATCTCTTTAAAATTAAATCCCTGTTCTGCCAAAAAGTTAGCTCCGTTCTGGCTCATTCCTACTCCGTGACCGTAACCGTAAACCGTAAATATGAACTCTCCGTTTTTAAATTCGGTTTCAAAGTTTGCAGAACGCAGGTTTAATGCAGCCCGTATATCGTCTCCGCTTAAAGTTTTTGAACATAGGGTAATTTCGGTTACAGTTCCGCTCTCTGTTCGTACAGGGTCTGAAAACCAATTTTTAGCATCGTCTGTAAATTCAGTTATATCAGAAAAATTTTCTTTTATTTCTTCAGGCGTGAAATTTGCCTGACTTATGTAGTTTGCAGAAAGTTTGTCTCCCTCGCTGTTCACCGATTTAAGGTAAGCCACATCACTTCCCCATACATTTTTGCAGTCCTCGGTTTTTCCTGCCGACACAGCGTGGTAAACCGCGGTTATAAGATTATTGTTATATGT
>JAFSGD010000046.1 GCA_017434845.1 Clostridia bacterium | reverse complement strand
ATTAGCCGCCTCGTTAGCAGGCTGTCAAAAACAAAACGAATCGCTCGTGAACAATGAGTCTGTGTATGATTCCGCAGTTAAAGAGTATATTGATGAAAAACAACTCTCAATTTATTCTTGCAGCAAATATATTGAATTCATAAAAACAAGGGAGAAAAACAATGAAAAAAAACTTATTACGCTTGATAACCTTGATCTTTATGAGCATATCTTTAATATTCTCTTTATGCAGTTGTACGTTGAATACTTACGCTTGTGAAGTTATCGAAAGCGAATCGGAGGAATTCGTTTCCGAAACGACAACTAAGGAACGCATTTTCAAGATTGGACAATCAACCTATCGCATGCAATATCTTTCAAGCCAAAAATCGGGTTTTACAGGCGAAGTTATTGAGAGATATGGAATCCTCGAACCCGATGGAACCACTGATCATATATTGCAAGACATCTATATTGATGCGAAAACCGAAGAGATAATATTGTTTCACAACATAAATCCCTATCCCGCTATTGAGAATATCGAAAAAATGTCCGACAGCGAAATCAAGGAAACGGTCGAACTGCTGTTGAGTGATCTCGCTGACTTTTCGCAATACAATCATTTTGAGTTAAAACGCTTGAATGGCCATCCACTCTATGCTTATTCTTTGAAATGGCAGGTTAAACGCGAAATCTTCTGTAATATCAGCGTCAGGGTTTATATAACATCAGATGGTTCGATAGATAGCTTTGACAAAGAGGACGCTTGTCCGACCGATATAGAAAGATCGCTTGTTAGCGATGCCGAGAGAAATCAGCTGATTGAGGATAAACTAAAAGAAGAGTTAGGTGATGAAACATTTGCGAGATCGGAATATGAAATCTTCTCCGAAACGCTGACCTATTATAACAATGAACCCGCAGTTATATATTCTGTAGAGATCATAGGAAACGGTTTTTCGCAAGTGAAAGTTTTGGTTATTCATTAATTGAAATATCTATGTGCTGGGCAAAAAACGAAAAAACAAAGTTTGATCTATCAAAGGCATTGCAACCGATGATCACCATCTTCAAAGAGTTATATATGTTCCGCAAGCTGAAAATGAAACTATTTATAGTCCAAGAATCGATATAGAGTATTCAGATTCGGATTTACTGATTATCACAGAAGATATTCAAGAATAACATCAGTCACGAAAGAGATGCTGAATATGAAAAAATACGTTACAATTATTTTATGCCTTTGTCTTATTGTTTTATCGGGATGTTCGGCGAAGTATAAGAGCCTTACTTTTGATAGCGATACAGTAGACGAAGCACTTGGCAAGAACCTCACCGAAGACACAAAGGTGTTATACGAAGCAAAAGAAAGTTTTGCGGAAAAACTGCCTATTTATAAGATAACAGAAAGAAAAATCAGCAAAAACGAGTTTAATGATATGCTCGAAGCGCTCGGACTTGAGGAATACGCTCATTGCTTCGAATTGGACGGCAACCGGATTACGGGAACTATTGCCGGTTATACAGACACTTCTCGCGGATTTTTCGATATGTCGGAGGAAGAGCTTGAAGCGCTTGCATGGGAAACCTTCAACAAAATTCCTTTTATCGAGGGAACTTATGAGTATTTGGGGATGAAAGCCTCTTACACGTTAAATGACTCGAACGGAGACCATATAACCAGAGCGGGCGCAACCTTTAAAAGAGTTCTCGACGGTGTTAGCGTTCGCGGAAACGATAGATTTTATCTTTATTTTGACGGCACGGGTCTTGTTGAAATAGTTATCGAGCTTTATAACTATGAAAAAATCAAAGAAATTGATCTCGTTTCGTTTCAAAGCGCAAAAGAGAGAATCAAAACGCCCGATTATTTATCGTTGAACACCGGTGTCGAGATAGATACTCTTAAGGTCGAAAAGGCACAGCTTTTATATTATAATCAATACAGATTAGATAACAAGGTTCTTCAACCCGTTTATGTTTTCAAAGGCATTGCAACCGACGTTAACGGAGGAAAAATTGATTTTTCGTCAAAGATAAAGGCGATGCCCGAAGAACTGACCTACACCGAAACAGATTGATATAAGACAAAAACCACCTTTGTGCGACGTTGCATCGCTCAAAGGTGGTTTTGTTTTATCAAACGTCGGCTTGCTTATTTTATAACAAAGGTTCCGAGAATGTGGCGCTTAAGAAGAGCATAGTCAACCGCCGAGACGTTGCCGTCCTTGTTAATATCACAGCGCAGCTTAACGGTTTCTTGGTCTTTAAGCAATTCGAGCTCGAAGGTGCCGAGAAGCGAGCGCTTCAAAAGCATATAGTCGGTAGCGCTTATAGAGCCGTTTCCGTCTACGTCGCCGACAACGTATTCGGGCTCAACCGATTCCGATTCGTAAACCGCAATTTCATCAAGAAGCGCATAAGCACCTGCAGTGTTAACCGAAACAGCGATCTTAATATATCTTGCTTCGCTGTCTATATCAAGCTCCGACCAATAAACAACGTTTTTGTCGCCGTTTATTTCGAACGTTCCAACCGAACTAAAGGCTTTGTTATCGTCAGAAACGAATGCTTCGATCTTCGTGGGTGCAAGCGCATCGATGGCTGCGGTCTTGCCCGAGCCGTCTGCCGCTTCAAAGGTTTCGTTCGAGTTTGCAAGGTGCAAAGCTATTTTATCAAGCTTTTTGCTTTCACCGAGGTCAACAACGACCGAGCCGACGTTGTCGGTGCAGTTATACCATTTCTGGAAGGTATACCAGCTCTTGTTTGCGGCGTTTACCGAGTTTTGTGCGATACCGTCGGTGAGAACCGAGCCGAATTTGAAAACGCCGTTGCTGCTTTCAAGCGGAGTGTTGTTAACAAGATCGGTTGCGGTCTTGCCAACGGCAGAGTGCTCAACGGTTTCAAAGCCCTTTGCCGATTTAACTCCGTAAACCTCAATTTCGTTAAAGAGTGCCCAATAAGAAGCGAGGTCGATTTCAAGCTTGATATATCTTGCGGTTGCCGAAGCAGAAGCTGCTATCCAATATGCGCTTCCGCTAACGCTTCCCGAAAGCGTGCCGAGCAGAGAATAGGTTCCGTTTTCGGTTTCCGAAGCATAAACGGTAACGCTTGTGGGCGCATTGTTCTTTTCAACGTGCATTCTGATTTTTGAAATATCATAAAGCGCGCCGAGGTCGATAACAACGTAGCCGATGCCCGATTCGCAGTTTTCCTCTTCGGGAACGCCGTCGTTATCAAAGAAGCCGAACCATTTTCCGTCGTTGCAGTTGTTCTTGCCCGTCGAGGGGTTAATAACGTTGGTAACGGGTGCGTTGGTGTCAAAAACACCGTCGGTGAGGCTTGCGCCGTAAAGACGCGAAATCTTGTTTTCGTCGGTGATAACGCCGCTGACGAGGTTATAGGTGGTATAGCTCTTTCCGAGCGCAACGTTAACGCCGTTGGGCGTTTCGGATCTTTCGCCGTTAACGGTTATATAGCTTATTGTGCCTTTTATTTCGCCGCCGATCTTTTCAAGCGGAACGGTAAGAGTTGAATAGTTAAGATGAGCGAATTCCGCCGTTACAAGCGGCAGATGATCGCTGACGGTTTCATAGGTGTGGGTGTCGTTCACGGCGAGATATGCGTTATACATATCGCTTGTGAACATAAGCTTAACCGTTTCGTTGGCGGTGATTTTAAAGCCATCGAAGGTGAAAACGTATTTGTCGGTTTTCGATATCATCGATTCAAAGCCGATTTTTCCGTCAGGATCGATGAATATGCCACCATAGCCCTTTTCGCTTGCGAAGAGGTATGCGCGCTCTGCGGGGAGCTCGTCAAGCGAAAGCTCAACGGTAAGAGTGTTGGGGAATCCAACGTAATCATATCTTTCGCCGAGCGAAATGCTGTTGCTTCCGTTAAGAATAAGCTTTCCGTTCGAAACGGCGCTTCCGTTAAGCTCAACGTAATCGGGAAGCGTTTTCGAGAAATCGACGTTTATGCCCCCGTCGGGAAGATCGCGGTGGAAGAGATCCACGTCGCCTGCGCGGGTGCAAAGCTTATCAAAGCGTGCGCGGTAGTTTGCATAGCTTATCTTTGTGTTGGTGTCATCGCCGTTCCAGCATTTTTCGGCAACCAAGGACGCAATGTTGCGCACTCTGTCGATAACGTCGCGGAAGGTAAGACCTATCCAAGCCGAGCCGTAGTCGTTCCATATCGAGAACGAAGCGCCCAGCATGTTGGGGTCGTCGGAATCGAGAATATAGGGGTTTGCCGCCCATGCGCTGTAACGGTTGACCTGCCATTTGGTATAAATGAATTCCATTGCATAATCGCCGAGGTAATCCTCAAACGATTCCCAGGGCTCATCCTTCCAACCGGGAACAAGATAAAGATAACCGCTTATATAGTTAACAACGCCCTTGCCGAAGCCTGCGGTTATGCCCGCATCTGCGTGGGTGGGATCCCAATATATCGTATCGAAATCAAGCTTTGTGTTAAGATCGGCACCGTAAAGGAATCCGTCGGGACCGAAGCTCGACCAGAAGCGTGCCTTATAACCAAGGCTGTTAACGTGCTCGATAAGTCCGTTAATATAATCCTCAGCAGCCTGAGCGAACGATGCAATGCGGGGATATTCGTCCATACCGATATGAATGGTATCGTTAAGAATAACGGGGTTATCTCCGCCGAGATATTCGGTGAACAGGTCTTTAATAAACTCAACCGTCTTTTCGTCGGTTATATCAAGCGCTCTGCCTGCCTCGTTAACGTTAACTCCGTCTTCGGTGGTTAGAAGCTTGGGAGTCCAGCCGTCTATGTTAACGGTAGAGAAGCAACGTGCGTGGTGCGGCGAATCGATCTCGGTAATGACCGTAACGCCGTATTCTGCCGCAGTTTTTTGGAAATTGCGGTATTCCTCTTTGGTGTAATATCCGTCTTCTGCCTGAAGTCCGTTTATATCGCTTTCCAAGCGGAACGCCGAATAACCGTTTTTGCCGTTGTCGTTAATGTGAACGTGTATTTCGTTCAGCTTATACCAAGCCATATAGCGTGCAACGTCGGTAAGCTCTTCGATGGGCATAAAAAGTCTTGCAACGTCGATCATGCCCGAGCGAACGGCATATGCGGGATAGTCGATCGCGGTTCCGCAGGGGAAGCTTCCGTCGGCATAAACGCTTTGAACGATCGAGATGCCGCCGTAAAGCAAGCCGGTTTGCGTGGGTGCGGTAACGGTTATCTTGCTTGCTGTTGCTTCAAGCTTATAATAGCCCTCAAGCTTGCCTGTCATTGCGGGATCAAGCTTGAACACGATTTCGTTTGCTCCGTCGCCCGAAGCCGAAACCGTAAGATCCAATTCGAGCATATCGGCAAAGAAGCCCTTAACCTTTTCAACGGCGTTGCCGGTGCCAACAAGAACGGTGCTTGCGTTGGGGGTGAAGCTTCCGCTTCCGCCTTTCCATTCGCGAATCGCGGGCAAAACCGTCGGCGCGGCGTTTGCGGCAAATACCGTGCTTGTTGCGGGAATAACGGCTCCCGCCAATAAGAGCAGAGAAAGAAGCATCGCAAAGTGCTTTTTCATGTTGTTCTCTCCTTAAAAACAAAATATATAAAAGAATACCACAAAAATGCTTTTAAGTAAAGTGTTATAGTGTAAATTTGCATTTTATGATCTCTGCCGCCTCTTTCGGCGGAATAAACGTGTTGTCAAGCTTGAAATAACTTTCAAACGGAAGGCTTTCGCCCTCACGGGAATTCAATCGGTGCTCGGCGCTTGTTTTTCGCATTTCGGCTTCGCCGGACGCAATATCGCGTTTCGACTCCTTGTGCAAAAGTCTGTTTTCGCTTTTGTTGCGCCCGATGCGCGCTTCAAAATCGGCGCAAAGCTCAACAACGTGGCATTTTGCTCCGTTTTTCTTGAATAATTCGATTATGCCGTTTAAATAATCGAATTCGCTTTGCATATCAAAATCGCACATATAAGTGAATATAAGCCCCTTGAAATCGCCCTTTGCAAACAGCTCGAAAACGGTGTTTCTTATCGTGCGGTTAAGCAACCAATATTCTTCGTCGCTTCTCTCAAACAGCTTGCGTGTCAGCTCGATCGACATGTGATTATGAAATAGGCGCAAGCCGGTTATTTTTTCAAGCTCTTGCCCAACAGTCATTTTTCCGACCGCGTGCGGACCTATAATTATTAACAGCGTTTCAGCCATCTTCAAATCACCTCACAGCTTCTTTTGCATATATATTTCGGTTTGCATTTCGCCGTTTTTAAGCATAAATGCGTTGGGACGTCTGCAAACCTCGCAAAAACCGTTCTTTTTGTAAAGCGCCATCGCGCGTTCGTTGCCGTCGATAACACCAAGCTCAATAATTTTTATTCCACGGCTTTTTGCAATCTCTGTAAGCTCGCAAAACATCGCCGAGCCGATGCCGAGATTCCAATATTCCTTCAGGATCGAAATTCCGACTCTTGCGCTGTGTCGGGTCTTTATTCTTATTCCGAGGTCGATCTGGCAGTTGCCCGCGATCCTTCCGCCGATATAGCAGGCGATCGCAACCGAGCTTTCGCTTAAATTAAGCCTTTCTATCCAGGCGCGCTCCTGCTCAACGTTTATATCCCATTCCTCGGGATAGCGAACCAAAAAATCGGTCTCGCCGCAGGCGGTTTTAACCATATTAAGAAGCTCTTCGGCATCCTCAACCGCAGGGCTTTTTAATATGGCTTCCTGTCCGTTTTTTAACTTTATGGTTTTTTCTTCGAATATCATTGTGCTTCTCCTTTCATATTTTCAAAACAGCGTCGAGACAAAGCTTTAGCGCTATGTCTTTTGAATCGCAGCCCCAGTTGCGTTTGTCCCAATTATCAATATCGGCAAGCGTGTCGGCGGTGTAAAGAATCTGCCCGAAAAGCGCGTTTCTGAATTGCGCGCAGGCGGCAAGCGCCGAGCATTCCATTTCAACCACCGAACAGCCCTCTTGCTTTCGGTATTCAACCTTTGCTTTTGTTTCGCGGTAAAAGCCGTCGGTCGTCCAAGTGGTAACGCGTTCAAAGCCGATGCCGTGCTCGTCAAGCGTTTGAACGATAGCGTCAACGGCTCGTCTGTCGATTTCCATATAGCGAGAGGGCGGGGCATAGTGATAGCTCGTTCCTTCATCGCGGAGTGCTCTTGTCGGAACAAGAAAAGCTCCCTCGGGAATATCGGTGAGCGCACCGCAACAGCCCGCGGAAATAATGCTTTCAACACCGTAGCCGATCAAAAAATCCAAAAGCTGCGCCGAGGCGGCACTGCCTACGGGCGCTTGCGCAAGGCATATTTCTTTGCCCTTGTGCTCGGTAACGAATATGGGAAAATCCTTTGTTTCCGATTCGAACAGCGCAACCTGCTTTGCCGAGTGCGCAAGCGCATATTCCTCAATCGATTCACCCAAAAATGCAAAGACCGCGCGTTTGGGCAAAACGATGTTTAGATCATCGTGCCTCGGCGAGATCACGGCTTCGAAATCGCTGTCGAATTCAAGAATGGGTATCTCGTTTTTGATTATCATATTATAGGCCTCATTTCTTTAGCAACTCGGTAAGTGGTTTGAATTCATTTGTGTTATCTATATACTCTAAAAGGTATTTTTCATTATTATAATAAGCTTTGACAGCAAACGCATCGATTCCATAATTTGAAGCATCGCAACGTATCAAACGATATTCATCGTCAACGATTTCCAAAGCGCAACAGTTGGATACACCGATGCCAACTAACTCTGTGTTGGATAACGCATCTTTCATATGTTCCAATCGATTTGCATATTCGCCAGCTTCGTTACAGTGGGGAGTGAAAAATGCGTTTATCAAATTAAGGCATTTAACAGTTATCATCGGTGCAGATGAGTCGCCCGTTTGAATCTTTAAAGAGTCGGAACTGCAACTGTTAAACCAGCAGTTTGCACCCGCAGAAAGACCACACATGACTTTACCGTTCAACCATGCTTCGTATAATAGTTTATCAAATCCCGTTTCGTTCCAAAATTCAAGCATTTCTTTTGTATCGCCGCCGCCAACATATATAATGTTTGCCCAGGAAATCAAGTTTTTTATATATTCGGAGCCTTGAGACAACAAATCTGATTTTAAAACAGTTTTGCATTTACAACCGAAATAATCTCCGTATATAGCACACATTGTTTGGAAATACTTGTTTTCACCTTGCTCGCTACTTTGTGAATGCCCGATAAACAAAAAGTTCGGTGTTTCCTTTTCTGTCAGTCTTATAATTTCAGCATCTATTTCCTTTGTTTCGTATGGCATTTTATATCCTCTTTTTGTGATTCGTCCGCATTCGCCGCCGCCGATGGCGACAATTTTCTTTTTCATTTCTTGTCCTCCAAAAAAAATAAAAAGAACGGTGCAGATCGAAAATTGCATCGACTTGCACCGTTCGTATTCTTTAAGCAAATAAAATTCTAATTGCAATAAGAGTACGGCAAAGCAAGCCCTGCGGGATCGGGAAGCATAGATCCGTTGCAGCGCACGTCGACGTTATTCATTCTTGCAAGATTATAAATCGCCATTGCCGTGTTCCTTTCAAAAGAATTTTTGTTAATATATCACTTTCTGCTTGGTTTGTCAAGAGCTTTTTTCGCGTTTGCCATTCGGCAAAGTGACCAATTCAAGGTTGAAGCCTTAACCGCTTCGGCAATATCCCAAAGATTATCGGTTATTCTTATTTCGACGTTCCGTTTTATAAGCTCGGCAAACAAATCGGTTACAATGTGCTTTGCCTTAGGATATTGAACCTTCGTTGATACGTAATATCCTGCTACGCTGTCCTGCAACACAAAATCATCAGGCGCAAATTCATAAAGATAAAGTGTTGTGTTTTTTATTCTGTCTATCCAGGCTCGTTCAACGATGACTACGTGTGAATAATTCGAAGATGTGAAAAACTTTCTTTTATCCTCGTCGGTCGTTTGATTTCCGATATGAAATGTAACCCTCGGGCAATCTCTCGGCGTTAAAAAATTTGGCAGGCGTTTTTCGTCGATAGCCCAAACTAAACCGACAGTTTGGTCAAGGTCGCTCCTGCTCGGCAAACGTGGCTCGAAGAATTTTATATCGGGTTCTTCACTTACGTGAAACAGCTTCATGACATTGCTCTCCTTGTTTTTGCCGAATTGTTCGCTTGCGCTCACAGCTAAATTAAATCCACCGGCTCGCTGTTCACAGCGAATTTAGCGTGCCGAGGCACATTTAGCCGCCAAGGGCGATTTAGCCCACCCGAAAGGGTGGATTTAGCCAAAAAAACTTTCTGCGGAAAGTCTTTTTTGGCACCCGCAACGGGAATCGCCCGACTTCATCCACCCCAAAAATTCACTTCGTTCATTTTTCGGGGACCCCGGGTCGGAGCGGTGGCGGGCTCTGACAGTCCCCCGGACTGTCATTCACTACCCGCCCTTCGATTCCCGTTAATTAACCTGTGAAACAAAATAAGATAGGCTTGCCTATCTTATTTTGCTTGGCACCCGCAACGGGAATCGAACCCATAACTAACCCTTAGGAGGGGTTTATTATATCCATTTAACTATGCAGGCATATTTGGTTTTGTGCTTTTCTATTCTAATTGCGGTTTTGGCTTTTGTCAAGAGCTTTATGGTAAAATTGTGCATATAATTAATAAGGGAAGCGTCAGTTTGTTAAAAAGTGGTATTGCAATAATCGAAACGCTGTGATAGAATAATAATGAAATTTTATATATTTTGTAACGGAAATGTGATTATGAAGAATTACGAGAAAAAAGTTGTGAAATTCGGCGGCAGCTCGCTTGCATCTGCCGAGCAGTTTATCAAAAGTGCAAATATAATCAAAGCCGAAGCCTCGCGCCGCTTCGTTGTGCCCAGCGCACCCGGCAAACGCTTCGATGGCGACACCAAGGTAACCGATCTTCTTATCGCCTGCTATAAAAACAGCGCCGAGGGCGGCGATTGGCAAACCGTTTTCGCCGAGGTTGAAAGCAGATATAACGATATTATCGCAGGTCTCGGCCTCGACCTCAGCCTTGAAGCTGAGTTTGCCGTTGTGCGCGATAATCTTGCAAAGGGAACAACCCTTGATTATACCGCATCGCGCGGTGAATATTTGAACGGCATTATTCTCGCTGCTTATATCGGCTATGAATTCATCGATGCTGCGGAAATGATCTTCTTTGACGAAGAAGGCAAGTTTGACGCCAACAAGACCAACACGGTCATGTCCGAACGCCTTTCGGGCAAAAAGAATGCCGTTATCCCCGGCTTCTATGGCTCCAACCCCGACGGAAGCGTAAAAACCTTCTCGCGCGGCGGCAGCGATATAACGGGTGCGATAGTTGCACGCGCCGTTATGGCTGATATTTACGAAAACTGGACCGACGTTTCGGGCTTCCTTATGTGCGACCCGAGAATCGTTGAAAATCCCCGTCCCATCAACATCGTAACCTACCGCGAGCTTCGCGAGCTTTCCTATATGGGCGCGTCTGTTCTTCATGAAGACAGCATTTTCCCCGTTAAGCTTGCAAGCATTCCGATAAACATTCGCAACACCAACCGTCCCGAAGATAAGGGTACTCTTATCGTTACCTCAACAGACGGATACCGCACCGACGATATCATAACCGGCATCGCGGGCAAAAAGGGCTTTTCGGTTATAAGAATCGAAAAGGACATGATGAACCAAGAAACCGGCTTTGCAATGCGCGTTTTAAAGGTGTTTGCCGATCTTGACATTCCCTTCGAACATCTTCCTTCCGGCATCGATACGATGTGTGTTGTTATCAATGCGGCGGACATTAAGGGCAGGGAATATGAGATTGCAAGCGCTATTCAGCGTGCGGTTAACCCCGATCACATCCACATCGATAAGGCAATGGGTCTTATTGCCGTTGTCGGCAGAAACATGGCAGGTATGCCGGGTACTGCGGCAAGGGTTTTCGCATCGCTTGCAAAAGCCGATATCAACATCCGTATGATAGACCAGGGCTCAAGCGAGCTTAACATCATCATCGGTGTCGATGAGGTTTCGTTCAAGCGCGCCATTAAGGCAATCTATAAAGAGTTCTGCAACTGATAATGGAAGCATACAAAACAGTTCGCGCCTCTTCCGAATTTGCTATCGTTGAAAAGAAAAGCGAATTCATCGGCTATTGCGCTCCCGTAAAAACCGAAGCGGAGGCGATAGCTTTTGTGAATTCAATAAAAAAGAAGCATTCCGATGCAAGGCATAACGTTTATGCCTATCAGCTCCGCGAGGGTTTTGCCTCGCGCTATTCCGATGACGGCGAGCCGCACGGAACGGCGGGAATGCCGGTTTTGGATTCGATAAGAAAATCGGGTCTTACCGACGTTGCCGTTGTTGTAACCCGCTATTTCGGCGGAATATTGCTTGGAACGGGCGGCTTGGTGCGCGCCTATACTGCCGCCGCAAGCGGTGCAATAAAAGAAGCGGGCGTTGCCGAGGTTGGCGTTTATGCGCTCGTTGAGCTCAAAACCGATTATTCCGATTATCAGCGAGTTATGCCGATTGTTTCTTCGATCGGTGCAAGAACCGATAATTCCGATTTCGGAAGCGAGGTCGTTCTTTCGCTTTCGGTTCGCGCCGAGCTTGCCGATGGATTTATTGCCGACGTTGTTGAGGCAACCAACGGCAGAGTGATTGCGAAAAAAACGGGAGAAATCTGCGACTTTATTTAGAAACTGTCGCTTACGTCAAAAACTGCATGTATTATTCAAACAGACCGCCGATTGAAACGATCGCGGTCTTTTGTTATACTCATTCAGGGGAAAAAGGAAACTATTTTAGGAGGTATTTTGTGGCAATTAAAATAATGCTGGATGCGGGGCATTCGGGAAAAGCAAACCGAAGCCCTGTTGTCCGCGAATATTGGGAATCCGAGCGTATGTGGCTGCTTTGCGAAATGCTTGCGGAGGAGCTTTTAAAATACGGCTTCGAGGTACTTAAAACACGAAAAGATATAAACGAATCGCTCGGTGTTTTCAACCGCGGCGCAAAAGCAAAGGGCTGCGATCTGTTTATTTCGCTTCATTCAAACGCCGTTGGCGGTTCGGGAAACGAAAAGGTCGATCGCGTTGAGATATACGGTGCTTATGATAACCTGAATAATTCACGCGAGCTCGCCTCTCGCCTTGCAACGGCAATAGTCGATCTTATGCAGGCTTCCGAGGGCAGGGTCAAAACCCGAAAAAGTCAAAACGGAGAAAGAGAATACTATGGCGTTCTGCGCGGCGCAAGGTCGGTCGGATGTCCGCTGTATTATATAGTCGAGCATTCCTTCCACACAAACGAGCGCGCGGCGCGCTGGCTTATGGAGGACGCAAATCTTCGCCGCCTTGCCGTGCTTGAATCGGCTGTTATTGCGGGGTATTACGGCTTGGCTAAGCCCGAAATTGTCGGTGACGTGAACCAAAACGGCGAGCTTGATGCCCGCGACGTCGCTCTTATCAAGCGAGCTCTGCTCGGCAGCTATCAACTAAACGACGAGCAGGAACGGCTCGCCGACGTCAACGGCGACGGCGACCTTACCGCGCTTGATTATATGCTCGCCAAGCGCAAGCTTTTGAAAACTCTTGATTGATATTGTTTTGAATTTTTTGAGGGAGAAACCTTTTGAAAAAAGGTTTCTCCCTCAAACTCCCTCTTCTGAAACTTTAAATAGTTTATGATAATTATGATTAAAGTTTTTAAGGGGATAAAAACTATTCAATAACAAATTCGTTGCCGTTGACGAGAACGGTGCTTTCGTTTTCCCAGATTATCTTAACGGTATCAACCTCATAGTCGGCGCCCGTGTAAACAAGCTGTGCCTTTTCCGAAAAACCGCCGATAACAACTCCGAAAAGCTGCTCGCTTCTTCTGACGTTAACTCTGGTTTTGTCGCCGAGCACGCTTGCGTCGGTAACAACCTCGGCAACATAGTTTCCATCGGGCGAGGGAACGGTTTTCTTAACCGTAACGTCGCTGAAAAACGAGCCGTAAACGAGGTTGTAAACGTAAAGCACGATCACGGCAATCGAGGCCAGCACCGAAAATACCGCCGAAATCGCCTTTCCGACGCTGTCGCTGGCAAAGCGAATGTAAATTGCAAGCGAACAACCGCAAACGGCGAGAACAAACAGCGGCGACCAAGCCCATGCGGGATCAACAAAGCAAAGCCCGTTGGCAATCGAAAACGGCAAAAGCAGAATAACGAACGTTCTGCCGAGCTTGTCGTAGCGCGGCTTGATGATAAACAGCGCCGTAACCGCGCCTGCGCAAAGCACGGCTTGAACGATAACCACGGCGGTTTCGCTGTATAGCTCGAAGTCGGTTCCCGTTATAAGCCCGATAAATTCCATAAACGGAACAAGAATAAGCATAACGCAAAGAACGATCGGAATCGCTGTCATAGCGGCTTTCATAAGCATTCGCCTCCGTTTTATAAAGGTTTGTTTTTAACAACACGGCATTTTTTTATGCCGTAATATTCAAAGCGCTCAATGGTGTTTCGGTCGATTATTTCGCCGCACACTGCAATGGGCACAGCGGGCGGGCAGGCAACGTTGAATTCGCAAAGGATTCTGCCCTCGGAATTTTCCGTATCAACCGTTTCGCTCTCGCAAAGCATAGCGTATTTGGGCGTGAGCGCACGCTTTGCCTGCTTATATTCGGGCGCAGAATCGGTTATTTCGGCTTTTTTCGGCAAAGAAAAGAGCGAGTCCTTAAGCCGTTCAAGCGACCCGAGCCCGTTTTCGGGGGTTAGCATAAAAACCACGGCATCTTTGTCGGCAAACTCGCAAACAACGCCCTTTTCGGCAATCAAATCGGCAAGCTCCTGCCCGTAATAGCCGTATTTTTTTGCATCAAGCGTTATTTTCAGCGGTTCATCGCCAAAAAGCGAAAAGCCTTTTGAAATAAGCTCGTGTTTGAGGTTGTCAACAGCGTTGCAAAATTCATTCAAACGCTCTTTAAAGCCATTTGAAATATAACGGTTTGCAATATCAAGCGATTGCAAAATAAGATAAGAAGGGCTTGTCGAGCCGAAAAGCGAAAGCGCAAGCTTTGCGTTTTCGGCAAAGATATCGGGCGTGTTTTTCGAAATATGCAAATAAGCACCGCCCGTTAAAACGGGAAGCGTTTTGTGCGCCGAATCAAGCGAAATATCAGCTCCGAGGTCTATCGGGTGGCGCGATTCGGAAAGAAATTTAAGATATGCACCGTGGGCGTTATCAACTATCAAAACCGCGTTGTGTGTCTTGCAAATGCTTGAAATCCGTTTTATGTCTGCGATTCTTCCGAGATAATCGGGCGAGGTTACATAAACCGCAACGCAACGATCGGAATATAATGCCAGCTTTTCGGAAAGCTCCGATTCGCTGATATCGCACGAAAGATAAGAGTTTTTGCTCGGCGCAAGCCATTCAAACTCGAAATCGATCAAAACCGATGCCGAGATAAACACCTTGTGGGCATTTCTGCCTGCAAGAACAAGCGGCTTTTTTCCGATTTTTGCGGCATGAAGCATAAAAAGATATAACGCCGCCCTTATCGAAAGCGAAGAGCCCTCGGTTGAATAAAAGCTGTTTGCACCGAAAAGTGCGCCTGCGTTTTTTTCGCTTTCGGCAATTATTCCGTTTGCTTCAAAAAGGCTGTCGGCACCCGATATTTCGGTTATATCAAGGCTTTCGATGCCCAATGCGCCCTTGCCCTTGTGGCCCGGCATATGAAACCTTAAGCAATCGCTTTCGGCGTATTTTTTGACAAAATCCGCTATCGGTGTGTTCATTCTTCGTTACCGAGCATTTTTGCAACCTCTGCCATTATCGCACATTCCATTCTCTTGCGGAACAGGCGGCAGCCGTATTCATAAATGCCCTTGACCGAGCCGGTTGCGTGGTAGGCGTTTGCGGCGCAACCGCCCGAGCAATAAAGCCTTGCCCAGCAATCACGGCATTCGCTTCTTGCATAAACGTTGCATTCGGCAAACTCGTTTTGCGTTTCGGTGTTGGTAACACCGTTCCAAATATCGCCGAGCTTGAATTTTTCTTCGCCGACAAATTGGTGGCAGGGATAAAGATCGCCCCATGGGGTAACCGCCATATATTCGGTTCCCGAGCCGCAACCCGAAATGCGCTTGTAAATGCAGGGGCCGCCGGTAAGGTCGATCATATAGTGATAAAAGGTAAAGTGCTTGCCCTCGCGCTCGCGCTTCAGCATAAGCTTTGCAAGGCTTTCATATTGCTCGCAAACGATAGGGAAATCCTCTTCGGTAAGCTCGGAAGGATCGCCCGAAGCGCAAACCACGGGCTCCATGCTAAGCTCGTTGAAGCCGAGATTAAGCATGGTTTCGATATCCTTTAAAAAATCGGGGTTGGCGTGGGTGAAGGTTCCGCGCATATAATAATCTTTTCCGCCTCTTGCGTTAACAAGCTTTTGGAACTTGGGAACTATCTTGTCCCAGCTTCCGTTGCCCGCATAGTCAACGCGGAAACGGTCGTGTATCTCTTTTCTGCCATCGAGGCTGAGCACAACGTTGCTCATTTCGCGGTTGGCAAAATCGATAACGTCATCGTCGATAAGAACGCCGTTTGTGGTAAGCGTAAAGCGGAAATTCTTGTTCTTTTCCTTTTCGATGCTTCGTGCATAGGCAACAAGCTGTTTAACCACGTCAAAGTTCATCAGCGGCTCGCCGCCGAAGAAGTCAACCTCAAGATTGCGCCTTGTTCCAGAGTTTTCAACAAGAAAATCAAGTGCGCGCTTGCCCGTTTCAAAGCTCATAATTGCGCGGTCGCCATGGTATTTGCCTTGGCTTGCAAAGCAATAGGCACAGTTTAGGTTGCAGGTGTGGGCGATGTGAAGACAAAGCGCCTTAACAACGCCGCTTGTTTTGCGCTTAAGCTCGCCCGCCATCGGCTCGAAGGTGTCGGGCGTGAAAAGCTTTTTGGCGTTTTTAAGCTCGGTTATTTGGTTATAGCATTCTTCGATATCGCTTTCGGTGATGCCGTCTTTGCCAAGATATTTTTCGCTCATTTGAGCAAGAATATCCTGCTTTGCGCTGTTTTCGTAAAGCGCGATAATGTCAAAGGCAACGTCGTCAACTGCGTGCACCGAGCCCGAGCAGATATCGAGAACGATGTTATAGCCGTTTAGTTTATATTGATGGATCATAAATATTCCTCGTCGCTATGAAAAAATGCCGCCTTGCGGCGGCACTTTCCAACTAACTTATTTGCTTTCCTTGCTGTTTTCGCACTTCTGGTTAGCGATGCCGCAGCTGGTCTTGCAAGCGGACTGGCAGGAGGTCTGGCATTCGCCGCAACCGCCGTTCTTTGCGCTTTCGCAAAGGTTCTTGGTTTCAATAGTCTTAATATGAGTCATTTTAATATCCTCCGTGTTCATAAAACTTTTTCAATCAATTATACACCATGCAGGCTTTTAAGTCAACACCAAAACTCAAAAAACGCTAAATTTTAGCCGTTGTTCTCGTTATCGCTGTCCTTTTCTTCAAGTGCCGCCTTGGGCATATGCAGGTTTGCGGGCTTATTTTTGCCGCGCTTGACCGCAACGACCGTTCCCGCTATCGCCGCCGCAAGCGCGATTCCGACGAAGCAATAGATCAAAATAACACCGATCTCGAGCTTGGGCTCTTCTTCGATAGGATAAAGCGGGCTTGTGCTTTGCTCTTCGGGATTTTCGCTCGAATCAATGCTTTCGCCGAAGGATTCGTCATCGCTGACGGCATCGCTTGCTTCAACGTCGGGCTCCGATTCGGTTCCTATATCGGAAGATTCATCCTCGGGCGGAGGCAATATCTCGCTCGGCTCGGCTTTGGCAAGAAGAGCAAGCTTAGTCAATGCCTTAAGCTCCTTTAAAGCCGATTCCTTTGCGGGCGAATCGGCGAATTGAATCGCGATATCGCTTTCAAGCTGTTGTGCCTGCTCATATCCGAATTCATCTTCATTAATAAGCTTTAACGCCTCGTTAAGCTTTGCGCCCGCAAGCGCGGCGGTGGCGTCGTCGCAACCGCCGAGCGAAACGAGCGTGTTGCTCATTTTCGATTTGGAATACTCGATGATCGCCTTCATGGCTTCCGACACGTTGCCGAGCGGCGAAACCGATTCGTTTTTCAAAACGCCCTCGTTAAGAAAGCTTTCGTAATGCTGAGCGATATAGCCGTTCAAACTGCTGAAAACAAAGCCGTCGGAGCCGAGCTTTCTAAGCGACGTTATTGCGTTTGAAACGAGGTTTGCGCCGATCGTCGAATCGCTTTCGAGCGCCGCGAAGAAATAAGCCTTGTCGTCGGTGTATGCGGCATAGGTCTCGCATTTTTCGCGGGCGAGGTCATCATAATAGCCAAGCTCGGGCAAGGGATCGTTTTCCGACTCGATACCGTTGCAAACCGAAACGCAAAGACCGTCGAAAATATCTTCCTCTATCCAACCGGTCGCGTTTTGCATATAATAGTGGTCAACGCTGTCGCGTGCGGCAACCGCGGTTATCGTAATATCGGGGCGTTTTGCGCGCACTGTTTCCGAGATACGCTCTGCCATGTGGTCAACAAGACCGGTTCTGAATTCGACCCAGCTCTTCCAATGATCCGAGCTGAAAAGCTCGGTCTTAAGCTTTTCAACCTGTGCAATGGGTATCTCGTATTCGCGCGAGAATAGCGTTAAGGTCTCGTCGTCATAGCCGAGATCGCCCTTTTCCGAAAACTTCGGATATCGCAAGCTGTCGAACATTAAAGAGCGTATTTTATAGCGGCTGATTATATAATCAACGTAAGAAATGAAATATTCCTCAAATTCGCTGTTTGCGGGCGAGAAAAATCTATCCGAAAGCCCCTTTGCGCTTCCGTTGGTCTTCGAAAGCCATTCGGGAGCAGCGATCGAGGCATATTCGTTATAATAAACGTCTATGCAAAGCGTCAGCCCGATATCCATTTCCTCGCAAAGGTCGATATAAGCTTCAAGAACGTCAAATCCGCCGAACCTTTCGTCCTGCGCAAATTTGCTGTCGGCAGAAAGGGGAATAAAGCTTCCGTAGCCGTTCGAGAGCCTGAGGATAATAGTATTCAATCCCGATGCTTTAACCGAGTTGAGCGTTTTTCTCACAGCGCCCTTGCTGGTCTCTTCGGGAACGTGAAAAGCGCCTCTGAGCTCGCTTATATTGCTGTCGGCAAGAGCCGATGAAAGCTCGGTATCCAACGAATAGGCAAGCATTGCCGCGGTTTTGCTGTCGAGCTTTGTGCTGTCAACCGTTTCTGCGCTCGCAATAATGCCCTCGGCTTTGGTTATGTCAAAATCCGAATATTCGGCTTTTGCGCCTTCAACGGCCGCCTTTGCCGAAGCAAGCGAAAGCTCAAAGGTATCCTTAAGCATCGTTTTGTCGTAAGAAAATACTGCCTTGCTGTTTTCGATAACGCATTTTGCGCCTACGGGCGCATACATTATCAAAAACGCCGCATCGCTTTTGGTTCCCGCCGAAACGGTAAAACCGCCCTCGGGCGCCGTTTGCCAGCCCCCGCGCGAAATCACCTTGCCCTCGGCGTTAACGGCAACCGAATAGGAATAGATCGGCAACCCTTCAAGCGTTGGGTCGGCAAGGTAATACTTGCCGATATCTCCGCTTATTGCGGTTTCTTTAACAAAATAGGGGTCGAAGCCGCCGTTCGCATCGCAAATGAACAGCCTTTGGGTATAGCTGTCATAGAAAACGGTGCTTCCTTTTTTTATGTTATCCTTAAACCATTGGATCTTGGTTCCCGCCGAGGAAATAACCATGCCTCCCTCGGGAACGGCAAGGTTGCTTCCCGCCGAATCGCCGCCCTGAATAATATCGGTAACGGTGCCTTCGGCATCAACAACAACGTTGTGGCCCCATTGGTTCTGCCCTGTCGAATTAATACCGCGGTATATGATAGCGGTGTTAACCGAGCGGGTGATGTTTATTCCGTCGATGAAGGTCCATTTTTCCGCATCCGCCGCCTTTGGCATAACCGCCGAAAGCGAAAATACAAAAAGCAATGCCAACACCGACGCAACGGTTCTTTTAAACAGCTTCATTTATGCTTCTCCGATTAAAATTCTATTGTCATTCCGTCGTAGGAAACCAAAAATCCGAGCTTTTCGGCTGCTTCGCAGAGTTCATCGTGCAAAAGCATTCCGTTGTGCGAGAAATGGTTAACGACGTTAACCGTTTTTTCATCGCAAACGCCTATGCTTTCAAGCCTTTGCTTAACCAAAGGAACGCTGTCCAAGCCCATGTGTCCGCCTGCGCTGGGCAGGGCAACGTAGGTGCAGTCATAGCTGATAAGATCGGCGCGTATCTTGTTCTTTTCAAGATAATCAAACACCTCGTCGAAGGGAATGCCCGTATCGTGCAGATAAAGCAAAGTCTTTTCGCCGTCGGTTATAATATAAACAAAGGGCGTTTCCTTCGGCGCGTGGTAAGCGGGCAGTGCCGTAACGGTATATTTTCCCGCCTTTACGCTGTCGTAAGCTTCGATCTCGTTAACCGTAACCGAAGGGGGGATATCTTCTTCGTCGGTATCGCGAACAAAGTGATTGTAACGGTCGAGAACCGCCTTGTTGCCGTAGATGTGAAGGGTGGGCTCGGTCATTTTGTGTGCAAAGCAGCTTTCCATTCTCATAATAAGGTCGGTGGGCTCGAAATGATCTATGTGGGAATGGGTAACAAAGCAATGCTTAACGGCAGAAAGATCAAAGCGGTTCATAAGAACGTGGTGGTAGGTGTCGGCAGGGAAGTCGATAAGCAGATCCTCGTTTATCAGCGCTTGAGAACGCGAGCGCAAATTTTTTCCGCCGAGCTCCTTTGCCTTTTTGCAATATTCGCAGTTGCAGAACAGCGCGGGCCAGCCCTCTGCCGCCGCGGTTCCGAGATAGGTTATTTTCATAATAAATCATGCTCCGAAATTCAGAATAATAATTACAAATACTTAATCATCTTATATTATATAATTCTTTGTCGAAAAATGCAAGCAAAATCGGTGTTAACGTTTAAAAATGAAAAAATATAAAAAATCGATAAAAAGGTATTGCTTTTTTTAAAAAGGCGTGATATACTGTCATTTGTGAGATATTGGGGCTTTGTGCTCCTTGATTATATGAAAGTGAGGAAAATCAAAATGAAGCAGGGTCTCCATCCCGATTACAAGACCACAACCATCAAATGTGCTTGCGGTGCTGAATATGTTACCAAGTCTGTTAAAGATAACGTCAAGGTAGATATATGCTCGAAATGCCACCCCTTCTTCACCGGCAAACAGAAGTTTGTTGATGCAGGCGGCAGAGTCGACAAGTTCAAGAAGAAGTTCAACCTCGGCTGATAAGAGTAACATCGTTCAAAGAAATTCGGCGGCACGTCTTTGTGCCGCTTTTCTTTTTTGCACCCGATAAGAAAGAGGTGTTTTTATGGAAAATCTTAACATAACCGAAGAGCTCAAAAACGGCTCGCACCGCGCGCTGTTGGTTTCGGTTTCAACCACCGAAACGACCGAAGAATGTATGCGCTCGCTTGATGAGCTTGCCCGATTGCTTGAAACGGCGGGCGGAGAAGAGGCGGCAAGAATTATTCAAAACCGTGTATCGCCCGATAAAGCAACCTATGTGGGAAGCGGAAAGGTGAAAGAAATTGCCGAATTTATCGAAGCCGACGGCGATATATCGCTTATCGTTTTCGATAACGAGCTCACTCCTTCGCAGATCGCCAACCTCGAAAAAGAAATCCCCAACGCCCGTGTTATCGATCGAACCATGCTTATTCTCGATATCTTTGCGTTGCACGCCGTAACGGGTGAGGGTAAGCTTCAGGTCGAGATCGCCTGCCTGCGCTATACAGCGCCCCGCTTGACCGGCAGGGGCAAGGACCTTTCGCGTCTCGGCGGCGGCATCGGAACAAGAGGCCCCGGCGAATCGAAGCTTGAAAGCGACCGCAGGCATATAAAACGCCGCATAGCCGCGCTTTCCGAGGAAATTGCCGATATCGAGCGCACTCGCTCGGTAAAACGCGCTTCAAGGGCACGCTCGGGCATTAAATCGGCGGCAATAATCGGCTATACCAACGCGGGTAAATCAACGCTGTTAAATACTCTTACCGATGCGGGCATTCTTGCCGAGGATAAGCTTTTTGCAACGCTCGACCCAACAACCCGCCGTCTTGCGCTTCCAAGCGGCGCCGAAATGCTTTTAACCGATACCGTCGGCTTTATCGACCGTTTGCCCACCCATCTGGTAAAAGCGTTTAAATCAACGCTCGAAGAGCTTAAATATGCCGATTATATAATCGTTATAACCGATGCGAGCGAAGAGTTCACCGAGCGCGAGCGCAAGCGCGAGGTAACAAAACAGCTTATCGAAGAGCTCGGCGCAGGCGATAAGCCGCTTATCGAGGTCTTTAATAAATGCGATATAGTTTACGGCGACGCCCCGTTCCCCTCGGGAAGCATTGAAATTTCCGCAAAAAGCGGAATGGGCACCGATGCGCTTCTTCAAAGGCTTGACGAGCTCGTTTCAAACGGCAAGCGTAAGCTGAAGCTTCTTGTTCCTCATTCCGAGGGCGGTGTTGTTTCGGATATCTATCGACTTGCAACGGTTCTTGAATGTGAATATATTGCCGAGGGTGCGCTTATCTTTGCCGAATGCGATGCACGCGCACAGGGCACCTTTGAAAAATATATCGTTGAATGATCAAACGGAAAATCTCATATAAGAAAGAAAACGGAGCGATCGCTCCGTTTTCTTTCTTTATATCATTTTGGCTGTTCTCATAACACCGAAAGCTCAAATCGACTGCGGCTATTCAAGATATACTAACAGTTTAACACCTTCCGATTTTTTGCCGACCGAAGGAACTTTAGGAAGCAACTTAACCGAAAAAAAGTATTCCAATGCATATGTGCCGTCAGAAAGCTTCACAAAGCATTTGTCGGTTTCGGGATCGCTTAGGGAATAGGAATAATCGTATTTGTCTTTTACCGGCTCGAAAATACTATTTACCTTTGCGTCAACGTTAGCCTCGATCGTTTTATAATCTTCTTCCGATAGCTTGGGAAGCTCATCCATTTCGTTAAGCGTGCCGAACAGGTGAGAAATAACGTCCCCGAATACCGTTACGCTTATATATGCGTCGTCAGAGGTTTCGATCTCGTCAACAAGCCGTGAAAATTTAAATTTGTATACAGCTTGATATTCGGGAATCTTCAAATAATCTGTTTTTACCAAAGTATAAGCATCGGCATCGGCGT
>JAFSGD010000045.1 GCA_017434845.1 Clostridia bacterium | reverse complement strand
TCTTTCAGCAAATTTGTATTTGTATTGCACACTATATAGAGTTACTGTAGTTCCTCTTATGTCAGCGATACCGTGCACGGGTGCATTTTGGAACGATGATCAGTCAATAACCTCCACCCAAAATTACGATGGCGATATGAATTACAAATGTACGAGCGGAATGGGAACTGTTAATTCATATAATTCCATGAACATCACCCAAATCGTAAAGTATTGGAAAGACTCGTATGATGCTGCAAGAAAGGGGTTGTTGTTGTATCTTCCGGATTCCAGAGATTATGCTTTATATCCGTCTTCTAACAATACCGACAGCAGCAAACGTCCTTATTTGACTATCCAGTATTCAACAATAAACCATAGCGTCCATTATGAATTCGATGACAACATTCCGGTTGTTTTGAAGAATAAAAGTTCTTCAAAGGTTATGCGTTTCTATTCAAACTCACTGTATCAGTATAATGAAGATATAAACGATATAACACAGCAATTCAAAATCAAGAGACATACCGATGGAAGATATGTAATAGCAAACCACAATAATTATATTCTAACAGTAGACAGCACATACAACATGACCTTTTCTGCACCGCCGGCGGCAGGTCCGGGAGTATATGATAATCAATTATGGTATATTGTTAAAACCGAGGATGGTTATTACCAAATAGTTTTATATAACAACCAAAACTATTGCTTGGCGGCAACTTCATCGGCAGACGGACAATTGGTTTTGGCAACAAATCGTTCATCCGATCTGTCTAAATGGAGCATAGACTTCAGGAATAATGTGTTAAGGGTTTTTGTAAACTCAAATAATATCGGCACTCCCAATGCGACAGTTCAATTATTCAAGGCGTGCGATGATGACTCGGTTATTTTGACAACTACTAACGCCGGCGGTTACGCATTTTTCGGTAATTTGTCTGCTACCGCAACGCAATATGGTATCACCGCCTCTAAAGAGGGGTATACCCGCAATTCATATACGATCAACAATTCCGAAACACCCCTTACTTTTTCGGGCGGCGGAAACGGTTCCGGTAGTTTTGATGTTTCAATAAGCATTAGTTCCTTTGCAAACTTCCCGCTGCTGACATATCCCCTTTCGGAAACATGTAAACCTCCTTCAATAGACTTAAACCAACAATACGGATGGCGCAACCGCGATTCGGGGTTGGATTTTCACAAAGGTATTGATATATCAAGGAAAAGTGACGGAACTCGCTTAGGATATCTTTCAGTAAATAACCGGCCGGACGTTGTCAGCATAGCAAACGGAAAAGTTGTCAAGGTTCATAGAGAAAATACTGGTTCCGCAGGAAGATACGTTGTTGTTGTGTGTGATTTGGACAGCGATGGAAAGTATGATATTCAAGTGCGCTATTTGCATTTGGCTACTATTCCCGAAAGCATAACTAAAAATGCCATCGTCTGTCCAGAACAAGTAATCGGCAAACCGGGCGGCAGCGGAAACGGCAGGGATTCTGGTTATGGCGTTCATTTGCATATCGACATTTCAGTATATGTTAATGACAGCGGAAGCAGCCCCGCTGTGGATAACACGATCGACCCGAACGCATTTTTTAGACAACAGGTAATTAATGAGGAGTGATTATCATGAAAAAAATAATATGTTTGATCATTGCATTGATGATGTTAACGGCTGTGGCGTGCAACGAATCGACCGATTCCGAGAATAGCTCTTCCGCAAACGAATCGTCGGTTATCGTCTCCGATGATATAAACAGCAATTCTTCAACCGAAACCGAAAGCTCTGAAACCGAAAGCTCTGTTTCGGACGAAACCTCCTTTGAGACCTCGGATGAAACCTCTGATGAATCCTCCTTGCCCTATGTTTTTGAACCGCGGAGTTGGGCGGAAGGTTATCTTGTATGCGACCATGGTGCTGTCTATGAACAAAATTGGTTTCATTATCTTAGCATGCCGTTTGTATATGTTTACGTCCCAGACGTCGAAACGTTGGAAGATGCGATCCGCGCGGACCAAGGTTTGGTTATGATGACTGATGATGAGTTTAATGATTGGTATCGTTCCGAAACACCGGACGAATATAAATTCGAGTGCAATATTCATAACCCGGATGAAATTTTAGACGACAATTGGGAAGGCATAGATCCCGAACCTTATAAAAACAAAAACGTTGTTATGTTTGTCAGACAATTCAACGTAGATAAAGAAGACTTTAAAAGATTATATTATGATCCTCGATTTTACCATTCACTATATCATGATCCCGACGTGCTTTTCGATTGGGAATATCAGGATGCATGCAATTGGTATTTCGATTATTACAATAAGTACAGACATATTTTGGAAGCAAAAGACGTTCTTGCGGGCGTTCGGAGCCGTATAGCGTTTAAATACAATGATAATAAAAATGTGAGAATGTCTTGCGCACAGGCGATTTATGAATTTAACGTCCCGAGAGAAGTTGTGGAAAAGTGGATCGAAATAGAGTTAAATGAAGAAAAAAGATATAACGAAAAGCTTCACACCGGCGAAATAGTGATAAAATTCAAGCTTGATGAAGTATATAACCGTTCCGAAGAATTCATGGATTTGCTCGAAAAGGTCAACAACGGCGAGATCTATCCGATGGAATTGGATGACTGGTTCGTGTCTTATGAAATCAACGCTTCGAACACGAACGACTAAGCATATTTGAATTAAATCAATAACAAAAAGTCCATTATCAAATAAAAAAGAAATCAAGCTTCAAATTTTGAAGCTTGATTTTTTGTATATTAATTTCTTTCAAGGCCGTAATATGGGGTATCAAAACGAGTTTGTCTTCACTCTGAAAGTTGTTGCGTGAAAACGCAACAACTTTTTTTATCGCTTGATTATCTTCGTGTTTTAATAACCACGGCAGAGCCGAAAACGGCAACAAGTGCGATTATTGCAAACACCAAAAGGTTTTGGCTGTCGCCGGTTTTTCCGACGGTGCTTGAGGATTCGTTGTTGCTCGATTCGGTGAAGGAATCGTTGGATTCTTCAAGCTTGCTCGATTCTTCGGGCTCGCTCTCTTCGGGCTTGCTCTCTTCGGGTTTGCTCTCTTCGGGTTTGCTCTCTTCGGGTTTGCTTTCCTCGGGCTTGCTCTCTTCGGGCTTGCTTTCCTCGGGGTCCTTTTCAACAAAGGTAGAATCGTAATAGCAGGCAAACATCCAAGCATCCTCGTCGGTTCCGCCGAGCCAGCCGTCTTCGCCGTACCAATTTCTGAATTCGCCGACTCTTTGATAGAACACCATGATATCCTCGGTGAGAGGATAAAGCATAGTCGATGCATCTGCCGCCTCGGCATAAGCGGTGAAGGCAGAAGTGTAATCGATCTGCTTAACGACCTCGCCGCCTTCATAAATGATCTCTCTGAGCTGACCGAAGCCGTTTGCATCGGAAAGCGACATCATTTCGTCGTTGAGGTCGGCATAAAGGATCGCGCCGTTTTCGGAATTCAAGTGATAGAAGCCGTCGCTTCCGAGAACAGCCTTGTCGCAAACGCCGTCTTCGGTATCAACGTAGGTAAGATCATCAACGTTGCCGTCAAAGGTGAACTTTTCGGGGGTTACCTTGTTTTCGTAAATCGTCCAAGGAATTTCGACCTTGTTAACCTCTTCAAAGGAAACGGTGATGTTCTCGGATGCATTGTCGGAATCGATAGCGATCCAAATGCTTTGACCAACGCCGGTGCATTCCCACTCAAAGGTGGTTTGGTTAACGGTTTCTTCGGTGGGCTCGTGGGTTACCCACATTCCGTTATAGCTAACGATTGCAATAAAAGCATTGCAGTTGAAGATAAAGTTTCCGGTTTCGTCGGGCTCGAACGAAACGATAGTGTAGGGATATGCGCTGTTTATCGGGCATTCGTTATCGCCAACCGAAAGCTTTTTGCTTGAAACAATATAGCTTTCCTCGGCAAACGCGGTCATGGGAACCGCAAGCAAAGCCGAAAGAACAATAAGCGCAATCGCTGTTGTTATAAGTTTTTTCATTTTTTAAAACCTCTTATTTATATTCGCCGCGCCAGGTTATCTCGGCGGCGGGATATTTACCGCGCTTGTTGGGCTTGGCTCCAACGTTGATGATAAGCTCATCGCCCTTTTCAACCTCAAGTTCGACGTATTCGTTGCCGTTTTCGTCGGTTGCAGAATCGCTTTCGGTTGTTCTTTGCGCAGAATTGCGGTTGTTTGTAACGATAAGTACGCTGTCGGCGGTTGCGGTCATATAAAAGCGTATGGTGCCGCTTTTTTCGGTAACGTGCTTGTAATAATAGCCGACCTCGTTGCCCGCCTCAAGCGATATCTTGCTTTCTTCCGAAACGTTTTTAACCGTTACGGGGTTTGCATAGCTGCCCTTTTGGTTGGAGAATGCAAGAAGAAGCGTTTCCTCCTTCGAGCCGCTGTTTCCGATCTCGAAGGGAACCGAATCGCTTGCAAGCGCGTTTTCGAGCTTGATGACGATCTTGCCGCTTTCGGGGGTGTATTTCTTGCCGCCGTAAACAACAAAGGCGTTTTTGTTTTCAACGGTAAGAATCATACCGCCAACGCGATAGATGCTGTAAAACACCGAGCTGTTCGAGGCGATGCCAACCGTTTCAACGGTCATGTCTTCCGAGGGGAAAACAAGGTAGGGGTCGCTTTCGGTGCCGGCGCCGACGATATCATCCTCGGGCTCAACCGAGGTGTCGGGCTCAGAGCTTTCGTCAACGCTCGTTTCGGGCTCAGAGCTTTCGTCAACGCTCGTTTCGAGCTCGGAGCTTTCGTCGGGAATACTTGATTCAACGTCCTCACTGCTTTCTGCTTCGGAGGAAGCCTCATAAACGCTTTCCGAGCTTTCTGCCGTGTCTTCGGAAGAATCTTCAAGAGATTCGCTCTTGCTGATCTCTGCGCTTGAAGAAACGCTTTCGGTAACCGAAGAGGCGGTTGTCGAGCTTTCGTCTTCGTTGCCGCCGCATGCGGTTAAAAGTATTGATACGGTAAGGGTGAATATAAGCAGAAAAGCAAGCGCTTTGCTTAAATGGTTGGTTTTACGAATCGGATTCATTATTCGGCATCCTTTTCGATAGTGAGAGTATATTCGGTGATGCCGCTTTCAAGGTATATCTCGGCTTCGCCGGTATATTTGTAGCCCTCGGGGCAGGACATAACCGAAAGCTTATAGCCGTCGGTGATTTCAAGGTTGAACGTTGCAACGCCGCTTTCATCGGTTCTTGCGGGCATACAGGCATCCTTGCAAACCTGAAGCATAACGCCCGATATCTTGTTGCCTTCGCCGTCAACAACGGTAACTTCAAAAACAGAGGTCGATTCGGAAGCCTCACTGCTTGCCGCTTCGCTTTCGGCTTCGCTGCTTACTGCAACGGAGGAAATGGGAGCGTTCGAGCTTTCTTCTGTTTCGCCGACGCAAGAGCAAAGAACGAACAGCGAGCAGAGAACGAGAACGCCGAGAATTAATTTTTTCATTGTTTTCTAACCTTCTTTGAATTATTATTTAATGTCGCTTAGGTTTCTAACGGTTGTTTGAACGTAATCTTCTGCGGTGAAATAATCAAATATTTTTTCAACGCTTTCTGCATCGGCAAAGCTGCCGTGGTGAACCATCGCAACCGTTCCGAAACGGTCGATAACGATCGTTGTGGGGTAGGCGGTTATTCCAAACGCCTCTTGCCAGCGGCTTTCTGCCGAAACAACGGGAAAATCAAGCCCAAGCTCGTTTTTATATGCGGCAACCGAATCGGCTGTGCCGTCATAGGGGTTAATTGCAATAAGCTCAAGCTTATCGCTGTATTTTTCGTATGCCTGCTTAATATAAGGAAATTCGCTTCTGCAGGGGCCGCAATTGATATACCAAAAATTAAGAACCACCGCTTGCTTTTCCTTTAAAAGCTCTGAAAGCTTATATTGCTTGCCGTCTGTATCAAACGAAAAATCAAGCGAAACGCTTCCCAATTTAAACTTTTGCCCGAACAGTGCGCTTTCGTCAAGAAGTACAGCTGAAAGGGTTATTTCGTTTGCTCCCTCGGTTAAAGAATATCTCTGATCGGCAGTATATCCTGCAGGAACCTCCTTTAAAACCGCAAACAAGCTGTCCTCACCATAGACGAAGAAGTCGACAGCGCCGTTTTTGTCGGTATAACCGCCCCAAACGAGATCGTCGGGCGAATCGGTCTTGTAAACATAAACGCCGATATCCTCCATTGCCATTCCGCCGTTGGTTTTTATCGAAAGCTTATAGGATACTTGCGTTTTCGAGGGCTCGGCAGAGCTTTCTTCCGAGCTTTCACAGCCCGAAAGAAAAGCCGTTGCCAAAAGCATAAATGCTATAATGAATGAAAAATAACGTTTCATTTTCATTGCTCAATATAACAGCACATGAGAAGCCATGCTATCTCGTTGTTAATGTCGGGAAGATTATAGCCGTTATCATCCTTGAAGAGATAATTGGGACTTTCGGCATCCCACCAGCCAACGTATTCGCCGCGCTGCTGAATAATGTGCTTGAGGTCTTCGGTAAGAGGATAAACGCCTTCCGCTTCATCGACGTAGCCGATATATTCAAGCAGGCATTCGGAATAGCTTACTTTTTTGACAAAGTTGCCGTCATCATCGAAAAAGTATCTCGAAACGCCCGAACGGTCAAGAATAGTCTTGAAGCAGGCGATATAATCGCAATCCTCTGCCAAGCGAACGAGAACGAGAGGGCCGTTCTCATCGTTCAGGTGATAAAATCCGTCGTTTTCGTTAAGAACAAGGCTGTATGCATCGGTCTCGGCGGTGAGATCGAATTCACCGATAACTGCGTTCTCGGGAAGGGTATATTCCGAAAGCTCAGCCGTCTTTTCATAGATCGTCCAGGGCTCATCCTCAATGGTCCTTATCGGATCTCCGATGCGTTCGATGCAAATAATGCAGTTTTCATTGCCGTTTGCATCAATGCCGAGAACGTAGGTCGACGTTCCGCCTTCACCCGATCCGATCATACTTGCACTGACGGATATGGTAAATGAATTATCCTTAACTTCGGTTGCGCTCGATTCCTGGACGAAATGAGGCGCGCCGTAATAACCGATAGCCGAAGAAGAGTTATTCGCAAGCGAGAAGCGGTAGTTGCCTGCCGTCGAAGGAGCATAGAGCAGATAGTTTCGTTTATCTGCTTCAAGCTCAATAAACGTGCAACCTTCGGAAACAACGAATGCTTCAAATTCGCCGGCAGGGGTAATGAGAGCAGTGCCTTCACCGATCGTTTTTTTCGACAATACGATTTCCGCACTGTTACTTTCGGCAGAAAGTTCAGCGGCTTTTTCATAGTAAAAACCGTTTTCGTTGTCTGTGAAAGCAAGCTCGGCGGTGTAGTTGCCTGCAGGAAGAGCTTTTGAGGCAACACCGCTTTCGTCGCAGGGCTGCATCGCCTTTTGTTCGCCGTCCTGCATGAATTTTACAATAACGCCCGAATAGACATTGCCGAGAGAATCCTTGACGGTAACGGTATAGGTTATATCGCCGATGACCGAGCTTTCACTGTCGCTGTTGTTGCATCCGCTTAAAACAAACGAGCAGGCAAGCATCGAGACCGCCAAAGCGAAGCCGATTATTTTTTGAATGTTTTTCATAATAATGCTCCTCTTTTATCAGTCTTCGGGACCGAGATAATCATAATAGTAGCATACCTTCAGCCATGAATTCTCAACGTTTTCGAAGGTATATTTTTCCATAAGCATCTGGAGTATCTCTGCAAGACGCTCATCGACCTCAACGCAGCCGTTGCGTTCCTTGTTCGATGATTTATCGACCTTACCGACGTATGAACGGATCTCTTCGGTGAGGTTCTCGCCATCGCCGTGGTAGCGTCCCGCGAATACGTCGTCGATCTGATAGATATCGGCGTTTTCGTCGTAATCCTCGCCCCAGAGCTTCTTTAAATATTCCTTGGTCTTTTCGATATCGTTATCGTTCTGCTTGAGATAAGCGAGGATCTCGCCGTCGCTCTCGGATTTTGAAAAATCAAAACCGCCAAGATCGATCATTTGGATTATCGACTGACCGAAAACGCGGGTGGGCGTTGTGAAGTCGGCATAGATAAGGCTGTTGTCCTCGGAATCGTAATATTTACCGTTTTTGAGAACGGGAGTTATACCGCCGGTGATGATATCATACATAACGTCGCCGGTTGCGTCGCTGTCATAAGTGAAATATCCGGGTGCGGCGGCACGGAAGAGTTTTATGGACGCTCCGAGATATTCAACGTCATAGGGAATGGTTCCGGTAGCATAGATGTCCCAGAATGCCATATTGATGTAATAGGGGGTTCCTGCTTCCATATAATATACCATCGAGCAGTTGTTGGTATCTGTATAAAGACGTTCGCTGTGCTCGTAGGTATAGATTATCTCGCCGTTTTTGTCGAATATCCAAGCATCAATGCCGTCTTGATAATCGCTCTTTGAGGTGAAGCGGTAAACGCCCGATTTAGAGGGGATAAACTCTGCGAAAAGACCTCTGGGAATGATCGCACGGTCATAATAGAAGTAGTTGGTGGAAACGTTTTTGCCGAGCTTGGCGGTGAATGCGCTGAACGTTGCAAGACCTTTTATCGGGTCTTGGAGCTGCTCGGAATCGGTTCCGTAGGCCGCATAGTATTTGCAGATCTTTAGCCATTCGTTCGGATCGTTATCGAAGCCTGCGATCTCGCCGACCTGCATAAGCATTTGGGCAAGCTCTTTGTTAACGGTGCAAAGACCGTTGAGAGATGCGTTGGAGGCATAGGAGAAATATTTGACCATATTTCCGCCTTCTTTGTCGTAAAGGCTAACGCCGTCCTTGTCTGCTTTGCCTGCATAAACAAGATCGTGAACCGATTGCTCTTCGTTGAACTGGGTGTAGTTCATAAGGTCGGCAAGAAGAAGCGGACCGTTTGCACTGCCGACGTGATAATAGCCGTCGCGCTCGTTGAGAACGATTTCAACGTAGGTGTAATCAAATCCGTCCTCGGTGCTTGCGGCATCGCGGGGGAGATATGTGTCGGTATCGATATCTTTTGCGTCGATAACGCGGAAATTGTCGATATAAACGGTATCGTCGCCCTCTGCGGTATCGCCGTCCTTAAGGAAGCAGAGCGCAACCTCATAAACGCCGTCCTTATCGGCAACACAGGGATAGCAGGAAAGCCATTTTTCCTTTTCGTCAACACCCGAAATCTGATAAATATCGTTGTCGTTAACGATAACGTACATAACGTCGGAAAGTCTTTCGGAGGAAGCGAGGTAATCAAAGCCGAATGCCTGACCTGCCTTCAGGGTAACGTCGGCATAAAGAATGGCATAGGAATCGTCGATGCCCTTGTTCGAAGCGAAAAGCACGCTTCTGTCAGCCTTTTCGCCCGAAATAAAGGGCCAAATGAATTCTGCGTTGTCATCCTCGGTTTCTTCGTGATAGCTTACCTCGATATCGCCGACGTTGAGAATTTCGGCGATCTTTTCGGGGTCTTCGGGCTCATAGCTCGGCTTTATCTGCGAAACGAGATCGCCGATGCCGTTAACGCAAAGCTGTTGCTTATAGTTTTCTGCGGTGAAATGGTCAAACGCGCTAACAAACGGACGCTTGCTTGTTATAGCACCGCTTTCAACCACACATATAACGCCATAGCGGTCGATGAGAATGCTGGTGGGGTAGCCGGTAACCGAGAAGGTGTTAGCCCAAGAGGAAGGGCAGGAAGCCATTTTGAAGGAATAGCGGTATTGCTCCTTAAAGGTCTTAACCGAGTTGACATCATCAAGCGGGTCAAGGGCGATTATCTCGATATCGTCCTTATATTCCTGATAAACGTCTTCCATAACGGGAAACTCCTCCATACACCACGAGCAGGTGGTATACCAGAAGTTAAGCAAAACCATTTTCTTGGTTTTGAGTATTTCCGAAAGAACGATTTCGTTGCCGTCGGTATCCATCACCTTAAAATCGCGCATAACGTCGCCCAAGCCGAGCGAAACCGAAGAAAGATCCTCGTCGGAAATAAGCGAAGAGGTGAGAACTATGTTTGCGGAATCACCGCTGAAGCTATAGCTTTTTTCAACGATATAGCCCTTGGGTGCGCCCGAAACGACGATTTTGTAATCAACGCCTTTATAAAGGTTGAACGAAACCTCGCCGTTTTCGTTGGTTTTTGCAAATTCAGCAAGATCGCTGAGCTCTGCATCGTTGTAAATATAGATGTCGGCTTCTGCCACGGGCATTCCGCCAACCGTTTTAACGGTTACCGAAAATGCGGTTCTTTGTCCTACCGCGCCGGTCGAACTGCTCTCGTCTGCGGGGTCGCCGCCGTTATTGCACGAAGCAAGAGCGGTTAGACATAAAACCAATGCCATAAGGCAGGTTAAAAGCCGAAACAGCGGTTTTTTCATGCCGCTTTTGTTTGCTTTTGTCATAGTGCCTCCTGTTTATATTGAATTTGAATCAGGGAATTAACCAAAATATAAGCGCTATAATGGCGAAAGCCGCCAAAAGAAAGCCAACGGCAACAAGAGTCGGCTTAAGCATCATTCGCGTTGCGCTCCAATATGTGCGCCAAATGTCCTTAAAGCTCGAGGTTGTTCCTTTTTTTAGCCAATCATGTCCGCCCGAAACGTTCGACATATCGGCAATGGTTCTTCCGTCGTCGATATAGGTTATCTTTTCTTTCTTTTTCTTGCTCATAGCCTTACCTTTTTTAATTATTGCTCCAACAAATGGCAGGCGGCGCAATGACCGTTGCCGTAATCTTTATATTCGGGAACCTTTTCCTTGCAGATATCGGTTGCATAAGGACATCTTGTGTGGAAACGGCAGCCCTTTGGGGGATTTGCGGGCGAGGGAATATCGCCCTTAAGAACGATACGGTTCATTTTAAAATCGGGATCGGGGTGCGGTATCGCTGAGAAAAGTGCCTTGGTATAGGGATGAAGCGGATTTGAGAAGATATCCTCTTTTGTTCCGAATTCTACCATCGAGCCGAGATACATAACGCCGATCTTGTCGGAAATGAACTTAACGACCGAAAGATCGTGTGAAATAAACACGTATGTCAGGTTCATATCCTGCTGAAGCTGCTTTAACAAATTGATTATCTGTGCCTGAATCGAAACGTCAAGCGCCGAAACGGGCTCGTCGCAGATAACAAGCTTGGGGTTTACCGAAAGTGCACGCGCGATGCATATTCTTTGGCGCTGACCGCCCGAAAATTCATGGGGATAGCGCTCGTAGTAATAATCGCGCAGACCGCATTTTTCCATCAAATCGAGAACGTAGCTTTTAACCTCGCTTTTGGGAACGATGTTGTGAACCTCAACCGGCTCCGAGAGTATTCCGCCAACCGTGCTTCTCGGCGGAAGCGAGGAATAGGGGTCCTGAAATATTATCTGCATCTGCTTGCGGATCTCGCGCATCTGCGAGGATTTCAGGTTGGTTATATCCTTGCCGTCGAAGATTATCTGTCCGCCCGAAGAGGGGTGAAGCTTAAGAATGGTTCTGCCGAGCGTTGTTTTGCCGCAACCCGATTCGCCGACTATGCCAAGCGTTTCGCCTGCCTTTAGCTTGAACGAAACGTTGTCAACGGCAATAAGCTCACTTGTTACCTTTCCTGTTATGGTCTTTTTAAGAGGGAAGCATTTGCGAAGGTTTCTAACCTCAAGAATAGCCTCGGGGTCAAAGGGCTGTGCGTTTGTTTTTTCAGCCATTCGATTCAGCCTCCTCTCCGTATAAGTGGCAAGCAACGAAATGCGTTGGGCTAACTTGGATCATTCCGGGATAATCGCCCGAGCATTTCTTAATGCATTTAGAGCATCTTTCTCTGAAATAACAATAATTGGGCATATTAATGGGGTTGGGAACGTTGCCGGGAATATTAAACAGCGTTTCGCTGTCGGATTCGAGCGTCGGCTTCGATTTTTGAAGACCTATCGTATAGGGGTGAAGCGGATTATGGAAAATCTCGCGAACCGTGCCCTTTTCGATAACTCTGCCCGCATACATTACAACAACGTAATCCGCCATTTCGGCGATAATACCGAGATCGTGGGTTATAAGCATAATCGAGCCGTCGATTTTTGTTTTAAGCTCGCGCAGAAGATCAAGTATCTGCGCCTGAATGGTAACGTCGAGCGCGGTTGTTGGCTCGTCGGCGATAATAAGCCTTGGATCGCTTGCAAGTGCCATCGAGATCATAACGCGCTGGCGCATACCGCCTGAAAGCTCGTGGGGATAAGAATTATAAACGCGTTCGGGAATTGCAATTCCCACAAGGTCAAGCATTTCAATGGATTTTGCCTTTGCTTCCTCCTTGGTTGCGTTGGGGTTGTGAATAAAGGTTACCTCGTCGAGCTGTTGACCGATGGTAAAAACGGGGTTAAGCGAGGTCATCGGCTCTTGGAATATCATGGCGATCTGGTCGCCGCGAATCTTGTGAATATCGGATATCGGAATCTTTGCGATATCATAAGCCTTTTCAAAGCCTGCCTTGTCCTTTGCGTTAAAGCGAATGCTTCCCGCATAGATCTGACCTGCGGGGCCTTGAATAAGCCTCATAACCGACATACTCGTTACCGATTTGCCACAGCCCGATTCGCCCACAACGCCCACGGTTGCGTTTTTGGGAATATTGAACGAAACGCCGTTAACTGCCTTAACAACGCCCTGCTCGGTGAAGAAATAGGTGTGCAGGTTATCGATTTCGAGAATGTTGTTCGGATCGGACATATGCGCAAGATATTCCGATTCCTCTGCCTTGCGGTTTTTATATGCCTCAAGGCATTTAATTATTTTTTTGTTCTGCTTTGCGATCTCGCGGACCTCTTTGCCCGAAAGGTGATTGCTGTTTTTGCTCATATTCTATCTCCTCGCTTTCGGGTCAAGGGCATCGCGCAGACCGTCGCCGATGAAGTTAAAGCCCAAAACCGCGATAACGATGCAAACGCCCGCGGGGACCCAAACGTTCAGGTGGTTCTGAAGGATATCCTGGTTGGTGGAAATAATGTTTATCATGGTGCCCCACGCCGCATAGGGCGCTTTAACACCAAGGTTAAGATAGGAAAGGGTTGCTTCATAAAGAATCATGCTGCCAAGGCTTAAGCTCATTTGAACTATAAGCTGAGGCATAACGTTGGGAACAAGGTGCTTAAATATCTTTCGGGGAACCGAATAGCCCATCGCTTCGGCGGCAACCATATATTCCTGCTCGCGAAGCGAAAGTATCTGACCGCGCACAAGCCTTGCGGTGCCGGGCCAGGAGATAAAGGTTAAGTAGATCATAAGAAGATAAATGCGGTATTTTGCATCTATCTCGGATGCGTCGAGAATAGTGCTTATGATAAGCAATATCGGAACACCGGGCAGGCAGATAAGAACGTCGCACACGCGCATGATGATATTATCTATCACTCCGCCGAAGAAGCCTGCAATACCGCCCATTACAACGCCTATTGCGGTTATAAGGAAAACCGCGATAAAGCTGACGATAAGCGATATTCTTCCGCCATACATAAGGCGAACGAAGATATCATAGCCCTCGTTGTCGGTTCCGAGAATGTGCTCTGCCGAGGGGGCATCGAGGAAATTATCCTTAAGCGATTTTTCGGTGGTTTGGCGCAGGGTATATTCCTTGCCGTTTACCGTATAGGTTGCTTGCGATACCGAATATTCGGTCTTGCCGCTTTCGTCAAGCTCGATCTCGCCCCATTCGGTATAAAAAACGGGACCGAGAAAGCTGAAAATAAACAGACCAACAACCATTATCAAGCCAACTATGCTAAGCCTCGAGCGGAAGAAGCGGCGCACTACCATTCGGGTAGGTGACATAAGTCTGACGGTTTTATCAAGGGGCAGCTCGTTGTCGATAACCTCGGTTTTTTCCGCGGTTTTTTCTTTTTCTTCCATTTTCTGCCTCCTTATTCAAGTTTAACTCTCGGGTCTACGAGACCGTACATAAGGTCTGCAAGCAGAACGCCGATAACGCTCAAAAGCGCAAGGAACATATTGTATCCCATTATAAACGGGATATCGCCGCGGTTCATTGCATCAAGCGCAATGTTACCGATACCGGGAAGGTCGAATACCTGCTCGGTGATGATCGCACCAGAAAACAAAGAGGGAAGCAATCCTGCCAGCGAGGTTACCATGGGAATAAGGGTGTTTCTGAACGCGTGCTTGTTAATAACAACGCTTTCCTTAAGACCCTTTGCGCGTGCGGTGCGAATATAGTCGGAATTCATAACCTCGAGCATATTGGTTCTTGTCATTCTCATTCTTGCACCGATGCTGAGAATAACTATGGTTAAAATCGGAATAAAGCAATGCTTTGCATAGTCGATAAGCAATGCAATGCCCGTATTCGATTCAACCGCGTTGACCAAGCCCGAAGCGGGGAACCAGCCAAGCTTTAAAGCGAGAACGTCCTTAAGCATCTGGCCGAAGAAGAACGAGGGCAGCGAAATACCTATCATTACAAGCACCGTAACAAGATAATCGCGGAAGCTGTATTGGTGCGTTGCCGCCGTTATGCCAAGCGGTATTGCGATAAGAAATTCAAAAATCGTTGCGATAAGAGCTATTGCAAACGAGATTCCCATGTGCTCAAAGATAACGTCGGCAACGGGAATACCGTAAACGAAGCTTGTGCCGAGATCAAATCTTGCCAAAGCGCCAAGCCAGCTGAAATAGCCCTTTAATATGCCGATAAAGCTGTTGTCGCCGAGTCCGTACATTTCATACATGGCGTTAACCGTTTCTTCGCTGACGGTTGCCCCACCCTGATTGATGGCGTTGATCTTATCCTGAATAAAATCAACGGGCATCAATCGGATGAGGAAATAAATTATCATCGAAACGCCTAAGAGTATGAAAACGGACATGACCAATCTTTTTAAAATATATTTTAGCATCAGTCGATGTCTCCGATCTTATTTTGCGAATTCAACTTCCCAAATGCGATCAAGGGGAGAAGAGAAGGGGTTCAGCTCGGATTCTGCGGGAAGGCTTTCGGAAGAGATAACGTTAGAGTTATATGCGTAAAGCACGCTTCTCTGGTAAACGGGAAGCTCTATTGCAAGGTCGAGAATGTGGCCCATCGCATCCTTATAAAGCGCTGCGCGTTTAGCCTGATCGTTGGTTTCGCGTGCCGCGTCGATAAGCTCGCTTAAATCATCAAGAATTTGAAGCTCTTCGGCAGAGCCGCTGTTCTTTAAATAGTTATAGCCCCAAGCGAGTGTGCTGGTTGCGGTGGAATCCTTGTGGTATACCTGATACATATCGGGGTCGAGCGCCGAGGACCATGCTGCCGCCCAAACCTCAAGCGAGCCGGTGTTAATCTTGGTGAGCGCCTGAGTATCGCAAACGACCTCAACGTCCCAGCCCATATCGTTAAGCAGCGCAGCGGCGTCTCTGAATACCTTATAGGTGGGGTGATCCTGAAGGCTCGAGCCTGCGATGGTGAATTTAACCTTAAGTGCCGAATCGCCTGCGCCAACGCCTGCCTCCTGCATGTATTTTTCGATGTTGGTTCTTGCGATATCGTCGCTCCATGCGCCGAGAGGGGGATAATCGAAGCCATTGTCGTTAGCATCGTTTCCGGTGGGGTATGCCCAGCTAACCTTCGACATAGGCCAGAAGATCTGCTCTGCGGTGCCTGCGCGGTAATAGTCGAGTGCAAGCGAGGTGTTCATCGCGCACATAATTGCTTTTCTGAGGTTGATATCGTTAACCTTTGCCGAGTTGATACCGATATAACCGTAGCCGAGCTGATCCTCGGTGAGAGTAACGATTCCCTTGGAGGAAAGCTCGCAGAGCTTTTCGAAGTTATCGTTTGTGAGCGAGGGGGTGATATAGTGAACGTTGCCGTCCTGCAAAGCGGCTATAGCGTTTGCAGAGCTTACAACCTGATAGCGGATCTTTTCGATCTTTGCGTTTTCAATGCCTTCGCCAACGGTATTGAAGTTTTCGTTTGCCTTGAAATAAACGACGTTGTTGGTATAGAAGCCGCTTTCCGAGGGGGTGTCGCTGTTGGAGGTGTCGGTTGCCTTATAAGAGCCTGCGCCCATGGGAAGCTTGATGTTTCTGGTGGATTGAACGATATCGGTCATGAATTCAAAGCTTGCAAATTCAACGCCGAACTTGTTGTTTGCAATGTCAACGCCAACCTTGCTGCCTTCGCCGTAGTAGTGCTGGGGTGCAACGGTGATGGCGAAGTTCCAGATAG
>JAFSGD010000044.1 GCA_017434845.1 Clostridia bacterium | reverse complement strand
ATTTCAAGGGCGTAAATAACCCGTTTATGATAAAGAAGGCAGAGGAAGAGAAACGGGGTTAGTTTGGAAGAAAAACGAGCGTCGCCCTACAAATGTAGGGCAGTCGAAGTTTTTCTTTCAAGCCCTTGAAAATATAATAAAAAATTATTCAAAAAATATGCCTCCCGAATAATCGGAAGGCATATCGTAATATAAAACTATTTCAAGGGCGTAAATAACCCGTTTCTCAAACTCTGCCCGCAACGTAGTTGTAGCTTCTTGCAAGAGTGTCGCTGAAAAATACAGTACCGTCGTCGTAAACAACGTAGCCGCGGAACGCGATCTCGGTATCAAGACCTTTTTCGGGAATGTTTGTGATGGTGGTGAAGAAGGTGAAGGCTTCATAATCAACGAAAACCTTCGATGCGTCGTATTCAACAATGCCGGTTGCGCTCTGCTTGAGTGCGCCCTCGGTCTTAAGCGAAAGCTCGTTTTTGCCGAGAAGGTGAACGGGATAGAAAACAATGCCCATGTCGGTAATATTTTCGCTGGTCTTTTCGCCTTCGATCCAATCGGCGGTGTAATATGCGCCCATTCTGAGTGAGGAGGTGTCGGTGTTTATTTTTGCACCGAGGGTTATAATAGCCTCTTGATTAACATAGCCGCTGTATTCCGAGGTTTCGAGTTTATCAACGGTCTTGGTGTTAAAATTGGGGTTATTATCGTCGCCGAGATCCTGATAAAAGGGCTGGGTGCCGTCGGTAACACCCTTGTTAAGAAGATAGCAAAGCTCGCCGTTCGATATCTGTTCCGCGGTTATTTCGACAGGGGTGTAGGTTGTGCTGTTCTTTTCAACAGCTGCATAGGTTTTTGCCGTGCCCGAACTGTTAACGTAACCGTCGGGGAGATAATAGATATTATTGAGAGTGCATTTCGAATAAACCGAGCCCGCAACGGTGCCGATATAAATATTGGTGGTGTTGGTAGTAACGGTGCTGATGATCTCGCCGGTAACGTAGCAGTTTTCCATGACTGAGGAATTGGTGAGTCTTCCTGCAAAACCGCCGTAATAGTGCGTGCCGGAAACAGCGTAACCTTGATTCATTATAAGATCGCCCGTGCTGTAGCAGTTTGTCATACTGCCGTTAAGAACGTATCCTGCAAATCCGCCGATATAGGAGCCGGCGGACAGCTTCTGGTCGAAGATAAGATCGCCATCGTTACCGCATTTGTTGAACGTGGGGGTCGCGGCAGAAACATATCCTACAAAACCGCCGATCTGTCCGTTGCGAGTGTTTATCTTAACAATATTGCCGTAATTGACACAGCCGGTAAAAGCGGAGTTGTAAGAAATATTACCGATAATACCGCCTGCCATATTGTTGACGAAGACAGTGCCTTTATTAATGCAGTTTGTATAGGTTCCGTAGTTTGCATCGCCGACGATGCCGCCAACGTTTTGCCAGCCCTTGACCGAAGCTTCGTTAACGCAGTTGGTAACGGTAACCGAAGAAGTAGTGTTTCCGCCCGCCCAGCCGACGATACCGCCGACGTGGTCATAGCCTGCGAAATAAGAATCCTTGATGGTAAGATCCTTGATAACTGCAGAGCTCATTGTCTGACCTATAAAAGCAATGTTGTAGCCTTCGTAATTCGAAGATTCGTAATAGCTGTTTCTGTAAAGACCGCTGACGCATTTGTTATTGCCGTTAAAGGTTCCGGTATAATGAATATTGGTTCCGTCTCCGGTGTAAGCGATCGGGGTCCATATTCTGAAATCGCCGCTGTTTGCGTTTCCGTCAGAGGCAAGAACACCCGTGTTAACGGTAATGTCATTTAAAAGAATTGCGTTGGCAGAAAGGTTTTGCTCAACGCCTTCGAGCTTGCCGTTAACAAGCGCCGCAAACCAATAAAGCTGGCCTGCATTGGAAATTTCATAAACGTCGCCGTTGAGAACAGCGGGCTGGTAGGCGCCCGTGCAATCTGCCGTGGGGCAGAAGCCGTTTGCGTATGCTTCACCGCAAATCTCGCAAGCTGCGCCCTCTGCAGAAGCCGCAAAGGGAACGATAGAAAGCATCATCATTGCCGCAAGAAGCAAGCCGACGAGTCTTTTGCTGAGGTTGGTTTTCATTTGTGTTTCTCCTTTTTGTTGCCTGGGAATTTTTTGCAAAAGGGATTATATCACGTTGTTTTTGCATTAGCAAGATAAATAATAAAATTTTTTCACGTTTTTACCGAAATTTTTCGAGCGGATTTTCTGTTGCGTTTATCGGAAATGTTTGCTATAATACAAAATGAATAGGTATGTTTGATTATGGATATCGAAAGGGAGAACGCTTTGCAGAACGATTTTGTTTATATAGAGGGAAAAGTGCCCTGTTATCAAAGCCGTCTTTTTTCCGCAAACGGCATAGCGCACGCGTTTTTTACCAAAAAGGGCGGTGTCAGCACGGGTGTTTTCGAAAGCCTTAATTTTTCAACCGGAAACGGAAGCATAAAGGACAGCCGCGAAAACGTTTTGAAAAACCACGCTATTGCCGCAAGCCTTTTCGGGCTTACCGTGCGCGATATCTGCCGAAGCGTTCAAACCCACACCTCGACCGTTGAAACGGTCAATTCAAGCCATCGCGGCAAGGGGCTGACCGCCGAGCCGTTCGACCATGGCGTTGACGGAATGGTAACGGCAGAGAAAAACCTTTTGCTTTCGATAAGAACCGCCGATTGCGTTCCCGTGCTTCTTGCCGATAAAGAGGGCAAAGCGGTTGGCGCGGTGCACGCGGGTTGGCGCGGAACGGTTGGCGGAATAACGGTTAACGCGGTTGAGAAAATGGTTGAGCTGGGTGCAAGGCGCGAAAACATCATCGCCGCGATAGGCCCCTGCATAGCAAACTGTTGTTATGAGGTCGGAGGCGAGCTTTTCGAAGCGTTTACCGAAAAAAACGAAAGCTATTCGGCGTTTTTTAAGCCCAAGGGCGAAAAATTCATGCTCGACCTCGTTTTTGCAAACAGGTTCATTCTCGAGCAGGTGGGCATTCCTCCCGAGAATATTTCGTCTGCCGATATTTGCACGCGCTGTAACGGCGATAGGTTTTTCTCGCATCGCCTTTCGGGCGTTGACCGCGGAACCATGAGCGCGGCTATTGCAATTAAAAACGTGAACCGTTTTTAATTGCAGTGATATATTCGCTAACGCGAATGTGATATATTTTTCCTTTGGAAAAATGTGATATTGCTGCTTCGCAGCAGTGGTATTCGCATTCTTTGAATGCGAGTTGAGGAACGTTTTTCTGCGAAAAACGGTTATTTAATTAATAATTTGTTTTGCAAAGCAAAACTTACCTCCATCCAAACCGATTGAAAACCGTGTGTTTTCAATCGAGCGCGTAAGCGCTTTTGATGATAACGAGAACGAAAGAGTATAGAAAAGAAGGAGCAAGATATAAAAAATGAGGGTGTTTCATTGTGCGGATATACATTTGGATTCGCCGTTTTCGCTTTATTCTCCGCGTGAGGCAGAGAAAAGGCGTACAGAGCTTCGCGCCGCGTTTACCTCGGCGCTTATGTTCGCGCGCGAGCGCAAGGCGGATATTTTTATAATAAGCGGCGACCTTTTCGACAGCGAATATGCCACCCGCGACACGCGCGAGCTTTTGGTGCGCGAGTTTGCAAAGCTTTCGGATATGAAAATATTCATAGCGCCCGGCAACCACGATCCGCTCGTTTCGGGCTCGCCTTATGAAACGATGGAGCTTCCCGCCAACGTTCACGTTTTCGGCGGCGAGCGCGAATGCGTTCACCTCGATGAGCTCGGGGTTGACGTTTACGGGGTTGGGTTCACTTCGAAAAACATGCTTTCAAGCCCCGTTGTCGGCTGGAACGGGCTTGATAAAAGCAAGGTGAATATTCTCGTTTGCCACGGCGACACAACGGGCGCTTCTTCGGTTACGGGCCCCATAACAAAAAAGGAAATCGGCGAATCGGGCTTTGATTATATCGCGCTCGGCCATATACATAAGGCAACGGGCTTGCTTTGCGAAAACGGAGTCTATTATGCTTACCCCGGCTGTATCGAGGGCAGAAGCTTTGACGAGCTCGGCTATAAGGGCGCAATGTTCGGCAGCATCGAAAAGGGCAACGTTGATATGAAAAGCTATCGCTTTTCGAAATCGCGCTATGAGATCGCCGAGGTCGATATAAGCGGCGCGGCAGACAAGGCACACGCGCTTGAACTCGTTCGCTCGGCAATAAGACTTTTCACCGACGACACCGCGCTCAGATTGACCTTAACGGGCGAGCTTTCGGGTGCGTTCGTTATACGTCCCGAAGAGATAGGCTCGGGCTGTGAATATCCGCATTATATCGAGCTTACCGATAATACTTTCGTGCGTCCCGAGCTTGGCGAGCTTGAGCAGACAAACACGTTAAAGGGCGTTTTCTGCCGAAATATGCTTGCCGAAATGGAATCGCTCGACCCCGAAAGCGAGGAATACAGGGTTCTTTCGCTTGCGCTTAAATATGGGCTTTCGGCGCTTGAGGACCGAAGCGTTGTGGATTATACGGGAGGTGAGCGTTAATGAACGTTGTTATCGAAAAAATAGAGATAGTTTCCTTCGGAAAGCTGAAGGATACCGTTGTTACGCTCGATTCGGGAATTAATATTCTTTCGGCACCCAACGAAAGCGGCAAATCTACGCTTGCGGCGTTTATAAAGTTTATTTTCTATGGCTTTGCGGGCGCAAGAAAGGAATCGCTTTCCGAAAACGAAAAGAAGCTTTACACCCCATGGGACAGCGATCTCAACGAGGGAAGCATCGAGCTCGTTGCCGACGGCGTGCGCTATACCGTTCACCGCCGTTGCCCTGCATCGGGCAAGGAAACGGTTGAAATAACCGAGCGTACAAGCGGCAGGCACGAGTTTGCCGGCGAGGTTCCGGGCGAGGTCTTGTTTGGCGTAAGCGAGGATATTTTCGTGCGAACGCTGTTTTTTCGTCAGCTTTCGGCACCGCAAAGCAAGGACGAGGTTCTTGCCGACCGCTTAAGAAATATTGCAATAAGCGCCGACGAGCAGGTCGGAACCAAAAAGGCAATATCGCGGCTTAACGATGCCAAAAACGAGCTTAAAAGCCGTATGGGCAACGGAATAATTCCCAAAGCCGAGCGCGAGCGCGACAGGCTTGATGAAATGATAGATGCCTCGATGTCGTTAAGGCGCGAGGTGGTAAGGCTTAACGAAGAGATAAAAAAACGCGGCGAAACGATAGATAACGCCTCCGAAAAGCTCAAGGGTCTTTCGGAAGAGCGCAGAAATCTTGAAAAATACGATGCGCTCGTTCGTTTAAGAGGCATAAAGCGCCTAACGCTTGAAGAAAGCGAAGCCAAGGCGGAATACGAAAAGGCTTCGGCGGGCTTGAAAAAGCGCGACGACGGCGATGCTTTCCGCTCGCTGTTTGCGAAAAACACCGAATACGTTGCCGAAAGCCGAAGCTGTGAGGGCATCGCGGCATCGCTTAACGCGGCAGAAAAGGAAAACCAAGCGCTTAAATCCGAGCTTCCGTTCGGCGCGGCAGACGCAAAGCGCGCCCAAAAGGCAATAGATTCGGCAAAAAAGGTTTGGAACATATCGCTTTATGCGGCTATCGCCTGCGCGATAATCGGGCTTTTGGTTTATTTCATTGCAAAAACGCCCGCGGGCTTTTTGGGAATTGCGCTTGCCGTTGTTCTCATATCGGTCGGCGCGGTGTTTCTCGCAAAGCCGAATTCACTTGCCAAGGAGCTTGGCGTTGCTTCGGTTTCCGAGCTTAAGGCGGCAATAGCAAGGGTTCCTTCGCTCGAAAAGCAGATCGCCGATTCCGAAAGAAAAGTCAGCGCGCTTAAGGGCTCTTATGATGAAAGCCGCCTGCGCTGTAATAGGCTTAAATCCGAGCTCGATTCGGGCATTGGCGCTTATATTGATTCCGCCGAGGGCGCGGATTATTCCGAGCAGATACAGTTTATTCTCTCGGCTTCTGCCGAAAGCGGCGAAAAGCTTGCCGTTTGGCGCTCTAAAAAGGATGAACTCGCCAAGGCTACCGATGGCGTTGATATAGAATCGCTCGCCGAGGAGGCAAGCGGTGCAAAGGCACCCGAGCGCGAAAAGAATGTTGTTGACAGGGAAATAAGCTTCTATTCCCAACAGCTCGAGCAGTTATCCGAGCGCAACCGCCGCGATGAGCTCGAATGCGCCGAGGCAGAGGGCAAAAGCGGCGATACCGCAACCATGGTCGGCAAGCGCGATTCGCTTAATGCGCTTATAAGCGACCTTTCGGTTAAGCACAAGGCTTATGAAAAGGCGATTTCCGCCATTGAAGAGGCGGGCGATTATATGAAAAGCATGGTTGCGCCGCGAATCGGTGCGCGCGCCGATGAATATTTTTCTGCCGCAACGGGCGGAAAATACAGCGCGTTTGAGGTTGATACCCGCCTTTCGATGAGCTACGGCGAAGATTTCCGCCGAAGCTGTGATTATCTTTCGGCAGGCACGCGCGACAGCGCATATTTAAGCCTTCGCCTTGCGCTTGCCGATATGCTGTTCGGCGGATGCGGCGTTCCGATAATTCTCGACGACGCCTTCGTTCGCATCGACGATTCGCGCCTGAGAATGATGTCGGGCGCGCTTGCCGAGGCGGCAAAGAAGCACCAGATAATCATTATGACCCACAGCGACCGCGAAATCAACGCACTTGCCGACGTGGGCTTGGACTATACCGAAATATCGCTTAAAAAGGCAGAATAAAAGGGAAAGGAGAAATGCGGAATGTCGGTTGAATTAACGCTTGAGACCCCGATAAGATATATCAAAGGCGTTGGCGAGGCGCGGCACGCCGCTTTCACCCGCCTCGGCATCGAAACCGTCGGCGACCTTTTAAACTTTTATCCCCGAAGCTATGAAGAGCGCGGAAAAATAATTCCCATTCTTTCGGCGCCGGACGGCGAGCTCGGCGCGTTTGAGGTAACGGTTCGCGAAACCTCGGCGCCAAAGCATTTAAAGGGCAACCTTAATATGTTTCGCTCGACCGTTCACGACGATACTCTTGCAATGGACCTTATCTTCTTCAACACGCCGTTTATGGCAAAGGCGCTAACGCCCGGCAGAAGATTCAGGGTCTATGGCAGGGTTCGCTTCGGCAGAAACGGCAGAGAGATAGTCTCGCCCAAGCTTGAGCCCATTATCGAGGGCGTCGAGCTGCCCTATTACGTTCCCGTTTACCGCCTCTCGCCGCCGCTTACGCAAAAAACGATCGCCTCGGCGGTTAGAGAGGTCATTTCGCTTTGCGAGCTCGTTCCCGAACTGTTTTCCGAACGGGTAAGAAGCGAATATGGCCTTATTTCACGCGCGCAGGCAATAAAAATAATGCATTTTCCCAAGGACGAAAAAAGCCTTTCGCTTGCAAAGCGCACGCTCGCCTTCGGCGAAATTGCGGTTTTCCGTCTTGCGCTTTCGGGAATGCGTTCTTCGGTAAAAAAAGAAAGTGCGGCAGAGCTTGGGCTTAAAAACAGCGGAATAAAGCATTTTTTCGAGCAGCTGCCCTTTGAGCTTACGGGCGCACAGCAACGCGCCGTTAAGGAAATTTTTGCCGATCTGGCGCGCCCTACGCCGATGGCGCGATTGCTTCAGGGCGACGTGGGCAGCGGAAAAACCGCCGTTGCCGCCGCCGCAATATATCTTTGCGTTAAAAACGGCTATCAGGCGTGCCTTATGGCGCCAACCGAGATCTTGGCGGCACAGCACAAAAAAACGCTTGATAAATTCCTTTCGCCGTTCGGCATAAAAACCGAGCTTTTGGTTTCGGGGCTTCCCGCCGCCGAAAAAAGAAGGGTTCGCGCAGGGCTTGCCGAGGGAAGCATCGACGTTGCCGTCGGAACCCATGCGCTTATAACCGATAAAACCGAATTTTTCAACTGTGCCCTTGCGGTTGCCGATGAACAGCACCGCTTCGGTGTTAAACAGCGCGCCGCGTTGCTCGATAAAAGCGAGCGGGACGGTAAACGCGCGCATATGCTCGTTATGTCGGCAACGCCGATACCGCGTTCGCTTTCGTTAATTATTTTCGGCGACCTCGACGTTTCTCTGCTCGACGAGCTTCCTCCCGGCAGACAAAGAATAGAAACCCGCGTCGTTTCTTCAAGCGATTGCGAAAGGGTTTATGATTTTATCAAAAAAGAGGTTGCGGCAGGGGGCAGAGCCTATTTCGTTTGCCCGCTTATCGAAGAAAGCGAAAGCACAACCGACCGCCGCGCCGCCGAAAGCTATTATAAAGAGCTTACCGAAAAGCATTTAAAGGGCATTCCCGCGGGATTGCTTCATGGCAGAATGAAGCCTGCCGAAAAAGCCGAGGTCATGGCAAAATTCGCCTCGGGCGAAATAAAGCTTCTTGTTTCAACAACCGTTATCGAGGTTGGCGTGGACGTTCCCGAGGCAACGGTTATGGTTATTGAAAACGCCGAGTGCTTTGGGCTTTCACAGCTTCATCAGCTTCGCGGAAGAGTCGGGCGCGGCAAGCGCCGTTCGGTTTGCATTCTTGTAAACGGCAAAAAAAGCGCCGATGCGGCAGACCGCTTGGCGATAATGCGCGACACGAGCGACGGCTTTAAGGTTGCCGAGGCAGACCTTGAAAAACGCGGCCCCGGCGATTTCTTCGGCGAACGGCAAAGCGGCGAGTTTTCGTTCGCCTGCGCAACGGTAAGCGATGTTTCGCTTCTTACCGAAACCGAGGGCATAGTTAAAAGGCTTTTATCCGAGCGCAATCTTCCCGAAAACGCCGTTATATTTGCCGAGGCAGAGAAATTTTTGGAAAGGACAGGCGGTTCAAGGACCGTTAACTGAACATGAAAATAGCAAACCTTGAATTCCGTCACGGGCTTTTTCTTGCGCCGATGGCGGGCATAACCGACCATGCCTTTCGCGAGGCTTGTGTGTCTTTCGGTGCCGAGGGGGTAACAAGCGAGCTTATCAGCGCAAAAGCGGTTACCTACGGCGACAAAAAAACCGAGCTTCTCGCCAAGATTTATGAAAACGAACGCCCCGCGGCAATTCAAATTTTCGGCAGCGAGCCCGAAATAATGGCAAAAGCGGCAAAAATGCTGCTTCGGTTCGAACCGCAATACATAGATATAAATATGGGCTGTCCCGTTCCCAAGCTTTTTCGCAACGGAGAGGGAAGTGCGCTTATGAAAAGCCCCGAGCTTTGCGAAAGAATCGTTTATGCGGTTGCAAGCGCGGTCGACGTTCCCGTTACCGCAAAGATAAGAAAGGGCTGCATCGACGGGCTTGATAACGCGCCCGAGGTCGCAAAGGCGGTTGAACGCGGCGGTGCATCGGCGGTTTTTGTTCACGGAAGAACGCGTTCCCAGATGTATTCGGGGCTTGCCGACCGCAATATTATAAAAAAGGTTAAAGAAAGCGTTTCGATTCCCGTTATCGGCAACGGCGACGTTGCATCGTTTGCCGATTTCGCTTCGATGAAAGCCGAAACCGGCTGCGACGGCGTTATGATAGGGCGCGGTGCCTATGGCTCGCCTTGGGTGTTTGCCGAAATAATCAGTGCGCTTGAGGGCAGAGAATATTCACCCCCGACCGCCGAGGAAAAGCAAGCCGTTCTCAACCGCCAGCTCGAAACGGTGGTTGCCGAAAAGGGCATGAACGGAATACGCGAATTCCGCCACCATATTCTGCAATATTGCAAGGGCTTTTCGGGCTCGGCAAGGCTTAGAAAGGAAATCTCGCTTATTTCAACCGTCGAATCGGCAAAAGAGGCAATAAAAAGCTGTTGCCTTTAAATCGCGTTGTCGGTTGCCTCGGCATGATGGATTATACGCTTATCAAGCGTATATATCTCGGCACTTATGAAATAAAACAGCACAATAACCCTATATAAAGAAATCAAGCTTCATAGTTATAATGAAGCTTGATTTTTTGTTTATTGATTTTCTTACAAGTCGTTGAAAATACAATGAAAAAATTCAAAACAATATGTCTCTCGAATAATCGAAAGGCATATCTTAATTATAAACTATTTCAAGGGCGTAAATAACCCGTTTATACACAGAATAAGAGAAAGAGAAACGAGGTTAGTTTGGAAGAAAAACGAGCGTCGCCCTACAAATGTAGGGCAGTCGAAGTTTTTCTTACAAGCCCTTGAAAATATAATAAAAAATTATTCAAAAAATATGCCTCCCGAATAATCGGAAGGCATATCGTAATATAAAACTATTTCAAGGGCGTAAATAACCCGTTTATCTTTCTCTTAACCTTCGTAGGCTTCTTTGTCAACGATAATAATAGTGTTGGGGTGAAGCTTAAGAAGAGTTGCGGGGTTGGAAGTGGTTATCTTGTCATCGAGAAGCTCGGAAACTGCCTGATGCTTTGCCTTGCCGGTAGCAAGAAGGATGATGGTTTTTGCCTTCATGATAGAAGCCATGCCCATGGTAACTGCCCGGGTGGGAACGTCTTCCTTCTTTTCGAAGAAGCGAGCGTTGGCGTTGATGGTGCTTTCGGTGAGCGAGGTGAGGTGGGTGCCTGCAACGAGCTTTTCATCGGGCTCGTTGAACGCGATATGGCCGTTCTGACCGATACCGAGAACCTGAATGTCAACACCGCCTGCCGCATCGATAGCCGCATCGTATTCCTTGCCCATAGCCGCGGGGTCAGCCGCAAGACCGTCGGGAACGCGGGTGTTAGCCTTGTCGATATCGATGTGATCGAAGAAGTTAACGTTCATGAAATAGCGATAGCTCTGATCGTGATCGGGAGCAAGGGGATAATATTCATCAAGGTTGAAGCTCTTGCAATCCTTGAACGAGATCTCGCCGTTTTTGTTCATGTCGGCAAGGATCTTATACATGCCAACGGGGGTGGAACCGGTAGCAAGACCAAGAACCGAGTTGGGCTTCATATAAACCTGTGCGGCGAAAATTTTCGCAGCTTCTTTTGCAACGTCTGCTGCATTTTCACAAACAATAATTCTCATTTCTAAAATATTCCTCCGAACAATTTTTGTCAAATGAAATTATATCACCGCAAAATAAAAAAGTCAATAGTATGGACTAACAATCGCTCTTTTTTCGGTTTACCGCTCTTTCGTCAGTGCGGCAGAGAAGGTAATCGATGCTGACGTTATAATAATCGGCAAGAATGATCAGATTTTCGGTGGTTGGAGTCCTTGCACCGCTTTCGTATTTTGAAAGTATTGCCTGTTCGATTCCGGTATGCATCATAAGCGCTATCTGCGTTAGCTTTTTTTCTTTTCTCAGCTTTCTGAGATTGTTTTTCATTATGATCACCTAATGACATTTTGTCATAAAAAGCGTTGACAAATATGACAATATGTCATATAATTATCATAAAAATAAGGAATCTTGCGAAATTGCGTAAAATCCTGTTTTTATTATGAACATAAGGAGCAATATTATGAAAAAACTGTTATCATTTCTGCTGATAACGGCAATGGTGCTTGCACTCATTCCCTTCTCGGCGTTTTCGGTTTTTGCAATCGATGAGACTGTTACCGACGAACAGGGCGTTATATACACCTTGAGCGAAAACGGAACGTATTATATCGTTACGGGTTGTGATTCGGAAATCGAAAGTGTTGTTGTTCCCGAAACGGTCAATGGCATACCTGTAACTACCGTGCACGAATGGGCCTTTGACGACGTTTTTGTTGAAACGATCACTCTTTCAAAGAACATTGTGTCTTTTGAAGCGCGTTCCAATTATTACAGTTGTAACTTTTTACGCGAAATTAATGTTCCCGAGGAAAACGAATATTATTGTTCAGAGAACGGTATTTTGTTCAATAAAGACAAAACAGAGATAATAGTTTACCCTCCCCATAAGGAAGGCGACGAGTATTCGATTCCGGAAACTGTAACTGTTATCGGAGACTGTGCGTTTTACGGCAGCAATCTTAAGAGTGTTATCATACCGAACGGAGTTGTCGAAATAGAAGATGGCGCCTTTTCCGAATGCGGCCTGCTTGAAACGATATTTATTCCCGAAAGTGTTGTTTCTATAGGCGGTACATTCTCGGGATATATTCCGCTCTCTTCTATAAAAGTTGATGAAAATAATCCCAACTATTCGTCTCAAGACGGTGTGCTTTTTAACAAAAGCAAAACTGTTCTTATTCAATATCCTGCGGGTAAGGACACCTCTCTCTATGAGGTTCCCGAATCGGTAGAAGTCATTGACGCCGGTGCATTTGGGCTTTGCAATGGCATAGACAACATTATTATTCCCGGAAACGTTAAGAGCATCGGCAGAAGCGCGTTTTACGCTTGCAATTTCGATTCCGTCGTTATGGAAGAAGGCGTCGAGACTATTTCGGATAATGCTTTCTGTTGCTGTTCGTTTGATAGCATATCTTTGCCAAACACCTTGACGTATATAGGTGAATGGGCGTTTGATTGTATAGGAAGAGATGAATGCGGAGCTCCTTCAGATATAGTTATTCCGAGCAGCGTTACCTATATTGGGCGCTGTGCATTTGGCAGTTGGAACGAATCTTTAACGATTTATTGCGAAGCAGAATCGCAGCCAAGCGGATGGAACAGTTCTTGGAATTCCGGCTGCGAGGCGAATATTGTTTGGGGTTATAAATCGACGGATACGCCAAACCAAAGTGAAGTATTAGTATCTCAGGGGAAAACATACGAAACTTCTCCGTTATACCGTCAAGGCGGCAGAGAAGACAATTGGGGATACAACGAGAATATGCCTATTAGCTATCCCGACGAAAACGACATAACTCTTACCGATGGAATCATTTCCGAAAAGTATCCTACGCAAACATACGGTTACTATGATCCGGTTTGGGTAGGATTCCATGGCAAAACGCCCGCGGCAGAGTCGCTGGGATATAACTATATAACGCTTGATCTCGGAAAAGAATACGATCTCACAAGGCTTTCGATTTTCGTCGGAACAATGGCTTTGGGAGCAGACGGAGGACTCAGTGTTCCCGACGGGGTGGATTTCTTGGTTTCTGCCGACGGCGAAACTTTCGAAAAATTGGGAGAAACCGTTATCACGGAAGAATCCGAGTGGGAAAGCTATAAAGAAATCGTAAAAAAATGCTCCGTCAAAGCCAGATACGTTCAATACCGTATTTATTCCGAAGCAAGATGGGCGTTCGTTTGCGAGGTAAAAGCATTCGCTCTTATTGATGTTGCGAAAAGCGTTCTTGGATATACGCTTAGCGAAGACGGAACCTATTATATAGTGTCGAGCTGCGACGATGATGCAAAGCATGTTGTGATTCCTAAAAGCTATTATGGCTTGCCGGTTAAAGAGATTGGAAGTGAGCCTTTTAACTGTCATCCAAATCTTGAATCCGTAATAATTCCTGATGGAATAACTACTATTGGTGATTGGGCTTTTTCGTCTTGCGGGACACTCGAAGAATTGTTCCTGCCCGAAAGTTTAACCTTAATTGGATGGGGTGCGTTACATTGCGAAGGATTAAAGAGCATCACAGTGCACGAAAATAACACGAAATATTCTTCGTTAGACGGAGTTTTGTTCGACAAATCCAAAACCAAATTGATACAATATCCAATAGGCAAAACAGATTCGCAATATGTAATCCCCGACAGCGTAACAAGAGTTGGTATTCAAGCGTTTCAAAGTTGTCAAAGCCTGACAAGCGTTGAAATTCCTAATAGCGTAACACATATCGACATCGCAGCGTTCAGCGGCTGTACAAGTCTTGAAAGCATCGTTATACCCGATAGCATAATATACATTGGGGAAAACGCATTCGGTTATTGTTCTGAACTCGCAAGCATTACAGTAGATGAAAATAACCAATATTATTCATCGGCAGACGGGGTTTTGTTTGATAAAGAAAAAAACGAGCTTATCTTTTATCCCTGCGGAAAAACCGACGCACAGTTCGTTGTTCCCGACAGCGTAACAAGTATTGGTGAGTGGGCGTTCAGCGGCTGTACAAGTCTTGAAATCATCGAAATACCCAATAGCGTAACTAGCATTGGTTTTTGGGTGTTCGAAGGTTGGACAAGCGAACAAACCATTTATTGCGAAGCGGAATCTCAACCGAGCACATGGGATATCGATTGGAACGCCGGCTGCGACGCCAACATCGTTTGGGGTCATGGCGCCGATACTCACGAGCACAGCTATGATGCGATCGTAATTGCGCCCGATTGCGAAAACGGCGGCTATACTGTTTATACTTGTTTGATTTGCGGCGATGGTTATGAATCCGACTTCGTCGCGGCTCTCGGCCATAGCGCAAACGAAGCAAATTGTACCGAAGATTCCGTGTGCTCTCGTTGCGGCGAAATCATGGAGTCGGCTTACGGACACCTTTTTGAGGGGAATATCGATTATGTGGATGCAACCTGCGAAACGGGCGGATATTATGTTTTCGAGTGTGTTATCTGCGATCATAGGGAATTCGATTACGACGAAGGTGCGCCCGCTTTCGGTCATACCGAAGGCGATTGGATAACCGTTAAAGAAGCCGATGTCGGCGTTGAAGGCTTAAAGGAAAAGCATTGCACTGTTTGCGACAAGCTTCTTTACAGCGAACCTATCAAAGCGCTCACAGACCCTTGCGGCACACCTAACGATAATCCTGCGTTTGACGCGATCGTTGATATGCCCGCAAACTACACCCCCGGCGAATTTTTCGAGGTTAACGTTTATATCGAGAACATTTCTATTGATGAACTTTGCAACGTAAGCTTCGATTTCTATTACGATTTCACAAAGGTAGAGCTTGTCAATGAAATCAACTGGGACGGCTCGATCGATTGCATAACCTCTGTTCCCGGTAAAGATTGGGAAAACCTCACGGTGTTTAAAAAGGACGAAACCGACGTCGTTCGCGTAGTAGTTCTAACCGCAGAGGGCTCGAGCTTTGCAGAAGAAGACGCATCGGTTTGCCTGAACTTTTTGTTCAAGGCAAAGGAAAGCGCTGTCGGCGACGTGGCTTGCTATGTTTCTAACGTTTGGGGCCACGGTATCAGCTGGAGCGACCCCTTAACCAAAGTTCCCGCAAACGGCTCGATTGCATACAGCAATTATCATTTGCATAATTACGTGCTTTATAAATTCGATTCCGACTTCCACGTTTATGCTTGCGAATGCGGCAACGAATATGAAGAGGCACACGATTTTGAGATCGAAGTAATCAAGCCCGATTGCAAAAACGGCGGACACAGCATAAAAACCTGCCGTGTTTGCGGCGAGGTCGTTATAACCGATCACACCGACGCTTTGGGTCACGAAGAGGGCGAATGGATAACCGTTAAAGAACCTGAAATGGGCGTTGACGGCTTGCGTGAGAAGTATTGCACAAGATGCGGAACGCTTCTTGACAGCGAGATACTCAAGGCATACGTAAAGGGCGACGTTAACGGCAACGGCGGCATCGATGCTCAGGACTATGCGCTCGCAAAGCGTCATTGTCTTAAAACCTTCACGCTCTCTGATGAAATGGTAATGCGTGCCGACCTTAACGGTAACGGAACTCTCGAAGCAAGCGAATATGCGCTTATTAAGAGACACGTTCTCGGAACGTTTGTTATCAAATAAGGCGGGGATGTTAAAAAGTCGCAGATCGCAAAAAGACAAATTATTATAAAAACGCGTATCTGTACTTTATACAAACAACAAATAACCCTTTAAGGAAAGAAACCGAAGCATTTCGCTTCGGTTTCTTAAACTTTTATGTCTTTTTGCTATGAACAAACAGAACCTCTCGCAGTAGAAGCCTACAGCTTCGGGTTCTGTTTGTCCATTCTGCACCTTTTTTCCTATCCCCGTTGGCGAGTGCTTTTTGATACGATATTAAAAAGTCGCAGATCGCAAAAAGACGATTATTTATTAAATAGCGTATCCGTACTTTATACAAACAACAAATAACTCTTTATAAAAAGCGGTGTGATTCAAAAGAATCACACCGTCTCAGAGTGAAGACAAACTCGTTCTTTACGTGCTTGAAAGAACAATTCAAACAAAAAACAACGCTTCTCGGAAACGGGAAGCGTTGTTGCATACTATAATGAATTGATATTTATATTGTATTTTCAAGCACTTTCACTAAAAACTTCGACTGTCGTAGATTTCTACGCCGACGCTCGTTTTTAGTGAAAAATAACTTCGTTTCTCTTCCTCTGCCAATCTGTAGACTTTGTCTACAGATAAAAAACGGTGTGATTCTTTTGAATCACACCGTTTTTATAGCTCTTCGGGTTCGATATCGACAAGCTCGTAATATTTATCGTTAAAGATCATCAGGGGAACGTTCGGGTGCTTTTTATCTACAACCACAAACGCCTTGTCGCCTTCGGAATGAAGGCTCGTTTCGGCATAGGAAATAACAACTCTGCCGCAATGCCAAAGATACATTGCGTGTTCCATATGGGAATGCCTGCGTTGGTGAACGTATCTGTCGTCAACAACAACACGCTCGATAGTGTCAACAATAACCGTATATTCTCTTTCCTGATGCTTTTTAATACCGCGGAAATAAAAATATGCGCAAAACACCGCCGTTAAAATAGGCAGGGCTATCAAAACCGCATCTGCGATGATCTTGCCCTTTTCGTTGAACGGCGAATCGAACCTGAACACCAAAAAGAAAAGTCCGCATAAAAATAACACAAGTATAAAAAGAATAACGTAGAGAACAATATTCGATTTATAGCCAAGCTCCAAAGAATCGTAAATCAACTGCGGTGTTATCTTCTTTTTGCCGTCATTCATGTCGGCTTTCAAGCTGTCGCTGACATAGTTGCCCATTTGGATTCACCTCGAAAACTAAAATACCAAAACACAAACGGCAACAATAGCCGCCAAAGCAAGAGTAAGAAAGGTCATGCATCCTGCGTTCATAGTCGTTTCTCCTTTGTTTGATCTTAAAAATTATTTGATAACGAAGGTTCCGAGGCAGTGGCGTTTGATGAGCGCATATTCGCTTGTGTCGATGTTTCCGTTTCCGTTAAGATCGCCGCGCGCAATCATATCGCTTGAGAGGGTATAGGTCTTCAGACAATGGCGTTTTGCGAGCGCATAGTCCTGTGCATCAATTTTTCCGTTGCCGTTAACGTCGCCCTTGACGGATTTGAGCTGAGGAATGATCTCGCTTTTGATCAATACGTTGCAAACCGTGCAGTGTTTCTCTCTAAGACCGGGCTTGTAGTCTTCAGGCTCTGTAACTATAACCCACTTGCTTTCGGTGTGGGGTTCGACCTCGTTTTTAAAACCGCAATCGCATTCAAGCCAATGGTTGCTGCTGTCGTGTTCGGATTTGAAGTTTTCGTGATTGTGGAATATCTGAAGAATGGGCACACCTTCAACGATACCCCAAACGTTTTTGAAATCAAGCGTCGGGAAGTTGGCTTTATATGCGAATTCTTCTTCATAAAGTCCGTCGGTCTTGCCCGCGATATCGGCTTGAGGGGTGCTTCCGTCGTAATCGCCGATTCCGTTTTGGTATTTTTCATCGGAAGTGACCGCGCTGCCCAAAAGGTAATAGCAATTGCTGACCTTGTTGCCTGCGCCTGCGCGGGTGTATAGCGATCCGATAACCGCACCGACCGAGGTTTCGCCGCCGACCAGCGAGATCGAAATGCAGTTCATGACTTTGGCATCGTTATCGAGGTCGCCGACGATACCGCCGACCGATTCGACGCCGACAACTACCGAGATCGCATAACAGTTAATGATCGTTGAATCGCCCTTGGCAATGCCGACAATACCGCCGACCCTTTTATCGCCGTATATTTCGGCAGCGGAAAGACATTCTTCAACGACCGCATATCTCGGAAGCTCCGCCGCGATTCCGCCGACGTTATAAAGATATCCCGTGCTATCCTGAATGTGAACAGCACCGCCGTTGAGACAACGGTAGGTAAGCGTGCCTGCCGCACCGACGATACCGCCGACCGAGCCCTGAACGCCGCAGATCTCGCCGTAGTTCTCACAGGAAACTATCTCGGTGCTCGCGTATGCCGAGCCGACGATGCCGCCGCCGTTGGAATTGTTGCAGACAACGTTACCGAGGTTATAAGAATAAATAACGGTGCTTTTGTCGTTATTCGAGCCCTGTCCGACAATACCGCCGACGTTATCGCCGCCTGTTATTGCGCCGTGGTTTTCGCAAAGCGTAACCGTATTCTCGCCGAGAAGGGTTCCGACAACGCCGCCGAGCGAATCGCCGTAAGAAACCGTAGCGTCGTTTATGCATTCCGAAATAGTGCGTCCCGTTCCCAATGTGCCGACAACACCGCCGATATCGTTTGTATCACCCTTGACTTCGCCGTTGTTAACGCAACCGATGACGTCGCCTTTTGCATAACCTGCAACACCGCCGACATCGCCCTTGCCGCTGATGAGGCCTGCGTTTTCACAGTTTGAAACGGTTGTATTGCGGGCATAGCCGACAATGCCGCCGACGTGTGATCTTCCGCTTACCTCAGCGTTGTTAACGCAGTTGGTGATGCGTCCGTTTTCTATATAGGCAACTATACCCGCAACGTTTTCGGTAACCGAGTTTCCGCAGTTGGAAACCGAGGATCTGTTGATGGTAACGTTGGAAATATCTGCACCCTCGCAATAACCGAAAAGACCTTGGTTATCGGCGTTGATGTTGATATAAAGACCGTAGATCGCATAAGTCTTTCCGTTAAAATTACCCTTGAACGGTGCAATTTCATATCCGTTTATGCCGATCGGAGTCCACTGTCTTGCGGAAGAGGTCCAAGTGTTGCCGACAACGTTGTTTAGGTATATGTCGCTCGAAAGCTCAATATATTTGCCTTCGAAAGTATTGCCGCTTTTCACCGCGTTGGAAAGATATGCAAGCTGCTCTGCCGTGTCAACGAGATAGGGCGATTCCTTCGTTCCGTTGCCCGAGGCGAATCCGCTTGAGGCTGTTCCGTTCCAAACACCGCCGCCGGCGGATGCCGAGATGACGAAAAACGGGAACGACGATAAGACCACGGCAATCGCGAGAATGAGCGCGATATAGCTCGAACGAATACCTTTCATAAGAAAAACTCCTTTTATAATGCTTTGTGATTGTATTTTAGCATATTTTCATACTAAAGTCAACTGCGATTAAAAAACGTGTGCACGCCATAAAAACAATTTTAAAACAAATATGCGCATCTCTTGAAAAATCAACGCGTTTGTGATAAAATCGCAAAATGAAAGGATGTGGCTTAATGAACGGTACTTTGCCCGAGGTGCTTGTAACCTTTGCGGGCTATAAAAGCTCGATACAAAACTGCTCGCCGTTAACGGTGCGCGAATATATCAACGATCTTGTGCTCTTTTTCCGTTACATTATCGTAACGCGTCAGGGCAACGATCCCTCAAAAGCCGATATGAGCCAAATCAGCCTTGCTTCGCTCGATTATGAGCTTGCGGGCTCGGTCAGAACCGAAGAGATCTTCGCCTATATGCTTTATCTTGCAACGGTTCGCGAGAACAAGGTTCGCATACGCGCGCGCCGCCTTTCGGCAATAAAGGCGTTTTATAAATACCACACCGTAAAATCGCGCAGGCTTGCCGATAATCCCGCAAAAGAAATCGACACGCCGACCGTTAAGCCGGCGCTTCCGAAATATCTTTCGCTTGAAGAAAGCATAAGGTTGCTCGAATCGGTTCCGAAGGATTCGCCCAATTACGAGCGCGATTATTGCATTATAACCCTGTTTTTAAATTGCGGAATGCGTTTGAGCGAGCTTGTCGGTATTAATCTTTCGGATATCGACGCCGACCTTTCGAAGCTTAACGTTACCGGAAAGGGAAGCAAGATGCGCAGGGTCTATCTCAATGCGGCGTGCCGCGCGGCGCTTTCCGATTATCTTGCGGTGCGGCAATCAAAGGCAACCGAGCACGGTCAGCCTATAATCGACAAAAACGCGCTGTTTTTAAGCTCGCGCAGAACCCGCATATCAAACCAAATGGTTCAAACGATGGTTTATCGCTATCTCGACCTTGCGGGCTTGGGCGGCCGCGGACTTTCGGTGCATAAGCTGAGGCACACCGCGGCAACACTTATGTATAACGAGGGTGAGGTAGACGTTCTCGCAATCAAAGATATTCTCGGCCACGAGCAGCTTACCACAACGCAGATATACACTCATCTTTCAAACAAACAACTGGAGGAAGCGGTGGATGCAAATCCGCTTGCTAAGATCAAAAAATAATGCTTGAAAAGAAATTTGCCGTCGCAAGCTTCGACGTTTACCCCAACAGTATCATAAAGCCGGTTGCCATACAGCGCTATATGCAGCAGTTCGCACGCGAGGATTGCGACCAAATGGGCTGTACATATAACGATATGCGTGCCATAAACATGGTGTTTGTGCTGACCAAGCTTGCAATTTCGCTTAAAAAGCCGGTTTTCGCCTATGACGAGCTGACGGTGCGCACCTATAACAACCGCATTCACGGCGTTTCGTTCGAGCGCGAGTTTGAATTCTACCGCGACGGCGAAGAGGTCATTCACGCAACGACACAATGGGTTATTGTCAAATATGACGATCGCTCTATCGTTCGCCCAAAGCTGTTTCCGTTCGAAATACCTGCGCATAATATCGACGGCGGAATCAACCTTCCCCGTGCGATCGTTTCCGACGATGAAATGCAAAGCCGCGGTAACCGCACCGTTGCGCTTTCCGATCTTGATGAGAACGACCATCTCAACAACTGCATTTATTCCGATATTTCAATGGACTTTCTCGGCGAATTCGACCGCAAGCTGAATTACGTTAAGGATATCAAAATAATTTTCCGCCACGAAGCTAAGCTCAACGACGTTCTTGCCATATCGGTCGGCAGAAACGGCTCGGAAGAAAGCGGCGTTAATTATACCGTTTCGGCGGTTAACGAAACAAACGGTCAGCCCTGCTTTGAAACCGAGGTGTCGTTCGGCAGTATTTCGGGTTGACAATTTGCCTGTATTGGTGTAAAATACAGTTCCGATAAACCTTGAAAGGAGAGCTTTTATGTCTGAGCTTATTCGCAATATTGCAAGCAACCGCGCGGCATACCATGAATATTTCGTCGAAGATAAGTTCGAAGCCGGCATCGAGCTTTTCGGAACCGAGGTAAAATCGCTTCGCGGCGGCAGAGTTAATCTTAAAGATTCGTTCTGCCGTATCGATAACGGCGAGCTCGTCGCCTACGGAATCCACATAAGCCCCTACGAGCAGGGCAATATCTTCAACCGCGATCCCTACCGTGCGCGTAAGCTTTTAATGCATCGCCGCGAAATCGACCGCCTGTTTGGGCTTGTCGGTCAGAAGGGATATTCGATAATTCCGCTTTCGCTTTATTTCAAGGGGCGCTGGGTCAAGGTGGAGCTTGGGCTCTGCAAGGGCAAAAAGCTTTATGATAAGCGCGCTACCGAGGCGGAAAAAACCGCAAAGCGTGAAATGGAACGCGCCGATAAGGGTAACTACTGATGGCAACCTGGTTAATGCATCTTCGCGTTGCCGAGAGGGTTAAAGAACACCTCGGCGAGATCGACGAGACCGCCTATTACGTCGGCTCTATCGCGCCCGATAGCGGCAGAATGGTCGATAATTTCACCTATCTTCCCCCAAAGGACGTTTCGCATTGGAAGCGCGACGGCGTTTCTTATGAGCAACGCTTTGAGGATAACGCCGATTTTTTCCGTAAATACGGCGAAAACGAGCGCGATATTTATAAAAGATCGCTGTTTTTGGGATATTATATTCATATTCTTGTTGATACGGTCTATGTGCGCGATATAATCCACCCTTTTATAGAAAAAAACGGCAAGCCCTTCTGGCGCGCAAATATCGAAGAGATACGCGCGGGCTGGTATGAGCTCGATCACCGTTTTCTTTGCGAAAACTTGAATTATTATCCGCTTTCGGTTATAAACGGGGTGCGCGAGTTCGAAAACGATTATTTCGATTATTTCACAAAAGACGATATAACCGAACGCATCAATTTTGCATCGGAGCTTTATAAAAACCCGAAGATCAACCCCGCACAGCGATTTTTAACGATAGATAAGGCGCGTCAGAACGAATTGATCGGTCAAATGACGGAAATAATCATAACAGAGCTGAAAAAGCATAATTTTATATAGATATCCGCAAAAGGATATCCCATGGGGCCGTAAAGGTTTCGACGGGGATCTTGAAACGGAGTAAGCGAGCGGAAGCGCATAACTTCCTAAAAATGTGCACTTTAAAATTAAACGCTAACAATAACAAATTAGCAGTAGCTGCCTAAGTGCAGTTGCCGTCGCGCTGAAGAGTACCGCGGCTTCGGATGCGGCGTCACTTAGCGGTGAACGTGTGTAGGGCAAAGCTTTGAGCCCTTCCATGAACTAATGAAGCTACCGGCTGTGTAAGCCTGCCGTTCGGCATACACAGTGGGGAATCCTAAAGAACGGCTGCGCTCGGAGAAAGCACCGCGGACGGGTTTTCGGACAGGGGTTCGATTCCCCTCGGCTCCACCAAATGGACATTGCACGAACACCTACTACTTCAAAGGCGGTTTCGCCATAGAAGAGTTCCTGTAATGTCACCACGAAAAACGAGAGTCAAGGTTTTAATGCCTTGGCTCTCGTTTTTTAATACTTGATTCTAACTATATTTGCAATTTCATTGCATTGCAACCGTTATTTTGATATAATTAATATAAGCAATTATATAAGGAAGGTCACCCCCATGGAAAAAATTCTTTTTGATTCTGGCAGTATAAAAAGAGCCGATTTGCAATTGCGAACAAAATATTACGGCATAAAAACTAAAATCTATTTGGTTGATAATGCACGATACAATATCTATGTAATGGATTATACCGATGGTTTTGATGATATTAAAAATGACTTCGATCATAACATCCGCAGAATTGGAGATTGGGTAGAACTTGTCAATCAAGAGCCTAAATCATTCATAACACAAATCGACCCTTTAATAAATATTGCTTATAAAAACGAGGGCATCTTTTTAACACATAAAATGTTTGAAAGTTTATTAATAAGCAAATTTCCTCGTGTTGATTTTTTTAATATTGAAGTTAAACATCACAATGGTGTGCAAGTAATAATTACAGTTTCAGACACTGTAGTTGCAAATGTAATATCTGATATTAAGCAATTTATTTACGATCTTAAAAACGGTTTTTCAGAGGTTATTATCAAAAAGTCGTCAACCCATAAAAACACTCTAAGTTACAGAGATGTTGATTTAGCATGTACTGATAGAAGTTTTGACTTCTCAATTGCAGATTCTGAATTTTGGTTTGAGAATGTAGAAAAAATCTATTCAGGAGATGTAAGTAAAAAAGATCTGAGATTTTTTGATGCTGAAAAGACCAAATGTTATATGGACTTTAGTGTTTGGACGAACGAAAACATTAACATAAGAAGCAACGCCTTACTGTACGATACAATATATTTATCATTCCCTTTAGGCAGTCATATTGATGATTTTCTGTTGCAGCAACATTTAACGCAAGAAGACTTGGACGAATTGGTAGAACGAAAGAAACTTGTTATTCTATTGCCAAATACAGAAAGCCGTTATAACAAGAGAGTGCTAGACAGATTATACAGTATAGATCCCAATTGTATTGTTTCAAAACGTGGAATAAACGCATTAATGGCAATGTTTTATTGCGAGTTAGAAAGAAGATATACGTCTTTATGGGAAGGCAATGAACACATATTTGAAGCCCTATGCCTCAAGTGTACTAAAAAATCCGATTGGCAATCTCGATTTCTGTATGATTGGTTGTTATGGCCAATAAAAGCAAAACGCGAAAGTTATGAGTTATTGACCAGTTATAGTCCCATTAAACTTCCGTGTATAGGCGCAAATGTTTTATTTGATCACTTTCAAGACAAAACATCAAAAAGCACAGATATTCAATTTGAATTGACCGCCAACTCGAATTCGATTCATATTGCAACAGCACTACAAGCAACATACTTCCCATTTGCTGTAAAGGAAGAAGCGGGGAGTGTATACTCAGATAGTGCAGTCTCAAACATTCTTGGAAGTGTTATTAACAATTATCAATACATTTCAGCAAGTCAACAAAATGCAATTAAAGAATATACTGAACTTCTTGAAAAGCAGCGAAATGCAATATATCTTTTAAAATCTGATAATTCTGTTTCAGTTAAAAATATATTGGATTATTCAGAAAAATACGACACCACTCATACATTACAACGAATATTACTAAACTTATCCGAATTAGATCAAGATCAGCAAAAAACAAAGATCGAAGAATATAATAATTTAATAGCAGGAATTGGTAAAGAGCGCTTTACTACAATCAATGGGATTAATTACGTTTTGAGTGGGGCGGGGTTCATCCCAGTAATTGGTACATTCGCATCAATTATAGATTTGTTAATGCAGGTATTCAGCGATACAGGGATTAGGAAAGAAATCGTCAAGAAAAATATCAGCAAAGGCAACTCTACTATTAATGACGAGGTTTATCTTCTAGATAAACTTAGCCGTGTCGCAAAAATAACATATTAGTAATGTCTAATAATTCCTTATGTAGGGAGTCAAGGTTTTAACACCTTGGCTCTCGTTTTTTGCTATTCTTCTTTGTCTTCAGCTTGCGCATCTTTGCTCTTTTCTTGCAGTTCAGTATAATATTTCTTCATTTCAGGCACAAGAAATCTGGCAAACGATTTTATGATTGATTGCGGTAATTCAATATCATATTCATCTCGTTTTTCTTCTAACATTTGCTACACAAGGCTTTGTAGGTCAGTAATATGTGTCAGTGCCGTCTCCTTTCTGCTATATTCACAGATCGATATTTAAATCTATGTACAAGGGGCAAATGCCCCTTGCGGAACTATTCTTCGTAAACTTTAGTGATGTCAGTACGATGATGTCCCAGTCTTTCGGATACTTCTTTTCTTGCAGCCTTATCGCTATAGCCGCGAGCACGAAGCAAAGCGTAAGTTCTCTGTGCGTAAGTGTGACGAAGTGCATGCCAACCGTAGCCTTTATCCGCGCGTTCCTTTTTTCCTTTCTTGATCATCTGCTTTCTGTTGGGATCAAGCAAAGCGTAAAGATGATTGCTCATCCAGTTTGTAAAAGAATCCTTCTGTCTTTTGACGCTGTGGGTATGATCGTCGCAGAACAGATAATCCGCAGAACGCTTTCCATTGCTTTTGGCGTATTCAAGAATATTTTCAAGAATTTCCGTCTGCTCTTTAGTGTCAAAAGGTATATCCCGTTCCTGACCGCCCTTACCGTTGTAAACGTGAAGCTGCTTGGTTTTGATCGCATCTTCAAGAACGTGAATACGAAGATAAGTCAATTCATCCTTGCGAAGTCCAAAGTGCTTTACGATGGTTACACCTATTGCCACATCATAACGCTTCATCCCGATTGCTCTTGTAATGATTGCAGCTATCTCGCTTTCAAGCAATCCACGGTTATACTTTGTGGGTTCACGCTTTTGAAGCTTGAGATCCTTATTTTCAGGCAGTATATTTTTACTCCCGGAATGTTTATGGATAAAGCGTATACATGACAGTTCTGTGTCGATATACGAAGGCATTAATCCCCTTGACTGCAAATACTCTACATAGGCTTTCAGGTGTCTTGCTTCAACATTTTTGAAGTTTTTAAGATGATAGCGAGCGGCAAGGAAATCACAAAAACGTTTACCGGCAGCATTGCATCTTTTCTTGGATGCTATGCTGTTTTCGTTACAACGAAGGATCTTCTTTACCTGCACCTGAAGATTCCAACTCATTTTCTTAATTTTCATTGCAATCTCTTCGGGCGAAAGTTCCTTTACCGCCTTTTCAACTTGTCTTTCGAACTCTTCTGTAGAAAACACTGACCAAGGCTGTTTGTCAAGTTGTTCCAATACCGATTCGGTCTTTTCGTTATCTCCCATTTCGGTTCCTCCTTTCTTTGAAATTTGCCGTTTGATTTTCGGCACAGAGAAACTAAAACACGGCATTTGATTTGGCAAGTAAATTGCGTTTCGGCTTCTCTGACCTTAACGGTATAGGAAATATGAAAAAGGAGTTTTCATTTGGCAAGTAAAAAACAGCGCTAATTGCCACAGAGCAAAAAATTTGGCGGCGCAGGAGCTTCAATCTCCTGCGCCGCCTTTAAAAAGGATGGCCATTTTTCGATCATTCCGATAGGTATATCATTTTGTTCTAATAGGGAATGTCATTTTTCAGCGCCGTCATTCCGAAAGGAAGGTCACTATCATATCGAAATGGCGGTAATTAAATCTAATATAAATCTTTAATGAATCCACTTGTTTGCCGACTGTTTGATGTTTAATGATTGTCATAATAAAGAGTTTATTCATTGAACATCAAACTGTCGGAACACGCCGTAGGCGTGAATATAAAACTATTTTAAATCCTGGTATGACTTCCGAAATGTATATCATTTCCGGATTATCATTCCGAAGAATAGTATCATTTATCATTTCCGAAAAGTTGGTCATATCTGTGGCAAGGCATAGTTTCCCCAGGGACCCGGGTGCCTTCTCCCGCTTGCAGTTCTTTTGTTTTCTTCCTGCTTGCTCCCAAAATGCCTTGCCAACGGCGGCTCCGGACGGAGCCTACGCCGCCGTTTCTATTTTACTTCGTTCAATAGAAACGGCGCGGCTTCCGAAATGAAAGTCATAATCATTTCAAAATGAAGGGTTCATTTCGATAAGAATGTCATTTTTAAAACTGTCATTCCGAAATGAAAATCATTCCTTAAGCCGCAGAAAGAATTTCATATTTGGTTTTCCAATTAAAAGTGGTTAGCATGATCGGATTACCGAAGCAATCCGGCGTAATCATACCCATTGGTATGTGTCGTTTCCGACTACGCTTGCCATATGCTGTGATAAACACAGTGCCTGTAAAGGTCGATGGCAAGGATTTTCATTCCCGATTAAATCCCATAAACGTTCGTCCGTATTTTATAGCCATACGGAGGCGGCGGATCTTTTTATAGAGTATCCGTATTCCTCTTTTCTGCTTTAGTCTTGTTCAAAATGTTTCAAAACACAATTGCACCAAGCAGGATCATGCAGTCGTGTTATGAAGACAACCAACGGTTGTCTCCGAAGAATTCTTTTTACTCAATTAAAAACAATACTTCTTTTGCACACAGTTCCATTCTTCCTTGGTTTATTAGGGCTTTGTAATTCCTCCTTTGTCTATTAAAAAGTACGCCTACAATATTGCAGGCGTATCTTCAAAAAGCAAGTAATTTAATTTGAATAAGTCAATGTTGTTATTTTATATTCTATGGGTAGGTCTTACCGGAACATCACCAATTTCAGGCAAAAGTTTTCCTTCCAAGTAATCGTCAAAATTTGCAAGACAAGGAAAGGTTACTATACCATCCTGATCGGTGAATTCAATCTCTAAAGGCTTTGAGGACACAAACAAAAAATGAACATTCACATCACCAGAAACACCAATGAATTGTTTTATTCTGTCCGGTTCGCTTAAAACGAGATCATATCTTTTGCGACAATGCTCATAGTACCCCTTTTTCTTAAACATTTTCTCATAATCTGTGATGATTCCACTATTGCTAAAAGAATCAGAAAAAAACTTAGCTTCAATCAAAAATAATTCATTCACATCTTTTGCGTAAAACACCAAATCATAGTCGCCATAATTATAGCCTCTTAAACCAAATATACGATCATATTGAACATCGATTTCATCAAAACCGGAATCATAATGTGAACGGAGTTTTTCTCTAATCATTGTTACAAGCTTTTCTGACAATTCTTCATTACGCTCTTCTATAGCTATTGTTAGGCTATCTGCACAATTAGAATATATCATCCCACCATTTGCAAAATAGGAAAGCCACAAATGCTTGGCCTGTTCTATAGCCATATTGGAAATCGCAATTCTTTCATTTTCCAAACATATAAATGGGCGAATTTCGTGACGATATTTATTAACGCTCATTATCCAAACAATTGGATCATTTTCTTTAAGCTGAGAATTAATATTATTTTGGGTTAACGTAAAGGTTTCAAAGAACAACTCACCATCAACTTGTCCGCCGGTATATTTGTTGATCCACTGTATAAACTGATTTTTATCAATCACCGTGTAAGCATATTTCCCGTTATGGAGCATGTCTGCTTGCAAAGTTGACATAGTTCTTAATGCAAGAATAAAATCAACGCCATATTCATCTTTAAAGCCTTTACCAAACGCGCTTGCACTTGCATTTTTATATTCATTTATACTAACTTGAAAGGCATCTTGATTCCCCATCAACAATGTGTTAAAGTGAATTACTGGATGATATTTGAGAATTTCTATAGGTTCTTCATTATCAGGTGTAATACTAATTCCGTAATACAGATTCTTTTCTCCAAATTTTTTGCTCAAATTTAATAGGGATAGAGCCTTCGATACAGTTCCATAAATATAAAGATCTATAAATAGTTCTTGATTAATTTCAAAAGATTCATTATCGTATGGTTTTTCAATCGCTTCTTGGAATAACAAGCAATTTTCCATCCACAGATTCACTGAGTCAATTACACTTTGTGCCATATTGCGATTTCTTATAAAAACCTCAACAATGCTATCGTCACTAACATTTAATTCTACTAACTTTTTCCTTGCTGCCTTCTGCTTTATGTAAAAGTTAAAACATTCATCTAACACTTTATATAAATCTTTTATAACAGCATAAGGATTTTCGGATTTTAGCCAGTTTACAAACTGAGATTGCATTTGACCAATTATCGAAGAGAGTATTTCAATCGCTTCTTTCCTGTCTTCTATAACTTTATTGTCTGTTCCAAAATATTTCTTGTATGTTTGATTGACAAGATTTATAGGAACATTCATTTCAAGCCAAAATGTTCTTGTCATAAAAATATAACCGTCGTCTGCACTTCGATTAAACATATAGTTCACCATCCATATCTTCATCGTTTATTATATTATACATTTTTCGCCGATTAATTTCAACGCGCAAAAAGCAAAATAGAACCTCCCTTAACTGTATCTCTCTAAAAGAACATAATATTTTATCTGTTCGTACGCCTCTGATCAAATCATAGAGGAGATTTTTGCTTGAAATATTTTAAATGCAATAATACTTTTTATCACTTAACACTCTTTTCCAGTGCTCCAAATCAGCTTTTATGCAAACGATACGTGCAGATAGATTTTTAGTTGTATTTTCGTCCTCAAAAACTATATGTATTTTATTACCTCCATGTAAGAAATACACTCTCCCGTGGGCAATTGAGTTGCGAATATGCCTTAAGAAACACTCTAGATCACTTTCGGGAATTTTCCCTTTTGCGGTTTGTTTTTTCTTACACACAAAGCGTTTGCATTTTAAACAAAAAGATTCTCCATCCAGATGTCCTTTTTCGAATTCTTTGTCAATTACTGCGCTTGCTCCACAAAACTTTTGATATCTATAATGCCTTTTGTCAATCATCCGATTAAAAATTTCATTGTGCAAATCCAACGGGATTTTTTTAGAATGAGTACTTTCAATGTTTGGTGCACTGTACAAAAAGTAAGAAAAAAGTTTTCTTGTATCAGGTGTCCCTCCTTCAAATGGGACAATTAGTAAATCATCTAATTGAAAAGATGTACACACTCTGCAGTCTGGGGAAACGCACTTGGTCGATTTTTTCATAACAAGATTATCATCCTTTCGACTCATTATAACATAGATTATTGAAATTTGCACTATATGTTTAAAACACGCCGGAACAAAATGTTCCGACGTGTTTGTTTACTGTTTTACCAGTTTTTATCTTCGTAAGGGGTAGTTTCAACACCATTGGCTTGCAACTTAGCAACCATACGGTCAAGTTTACCTTGCCACATTTTCTTAAACCATTTGGTATGACCAAACCACTTTACGAGTGTGGGGCTGATTGCATAGTATGTTTTGATAAAGGCTCTACCATACCATGTTTCTGCAAGGGTATAGTCACGATAACGGCGAAGGGTCCATACTTGCGGACAATCATAGGATCCGTACACCGCTGTAGCTACATAGCAACCGCCAGATCCTCCTGAACCGTTCGATCCCCCAGAAGTGTTTGAACTTGCAGAATTCTCATCAGATAGCTCAGAAGCAGTGTACCTTTCGATAGTGTCGTCGCTATATGTGACATCAACATGGTCTATTCGAGCAGATACAATGGTATTATTATACCACATCCCGTCACAAGTTCCTTCCCATTTAGCACCCACCGCAATCGGACCGGTTATGTTTATTCCATATGTGGAATGTCCCTGAACTGTACAACAAACTGCGTCTCCGACAGAGTTATACGGCGTAAGATATACAGTAATGTAATTGATCGTTTTGCCAGCAATATTCTTTAATTTGATTTTTGCGCCAATGTGACCTACCTCGTCAGGTCCGTTTGCAAACACTTTTACAGGGACTCCAATAAGTGGAGCGCTTTCATAAGTTTCGTGACCAACTTTAATTACAGTAACAGATAATTTGTTAGGAGAACTAGCTGTATGATAGGTCAAATTGCTTTTGGGTGGCTCATAATCTTTGTGGTACTTTTTAATTTTAGCTCTATATGTTGCAATTTTGCTATCAATGTTTGCGTCTCCTGTCCCATATGTATCAATAATTACGGTCAACGCATTTTCCCAGAATGTTGCGGCCTTATCTGTTATTTCAGGAACATCGATAAATTTTTCTTCCAGCTGATCCCCCCAAATTAATAACAGATTCGGAACTTCCTCGGTTGCTTCTTCCGAATTTCCGTTGTGAAACATAAGCGCTATTTCATTCATTTTATCGGTAATCTCAAGGGTATATTCAACCTGTTTATCCTTGGGTTCACTATTCTTGATGGCAGTTAAGACAGAATGAGCATTCTTTTCTAATTTTATGCACATGGAATAAGCTTCACGAACTTTGCATTCCATTGCCTCGTAATACGTGGAATAAAACTTTGCCTCCCAACTATCGGGGACTTCTTCCAAAATTAGAGTGTAATATTTAGCTGCTGTTGAAGAATCATCCTCAGCTTTTGCTGTCCGTGCAAGTTCATAATAGTTTTTTACACGATCACTATTATCAACTTTAACTGTTCCTTCGACCATCATTTTCTTTGCTTCCTCGACTGAGTATTTCATCCCACAGTTCTGGCACACAAATGCACCATCTTGTTTGATTAGATCTGTGCCTCCGCACATTTCGCAAGTTAATTGTTTCATCTTTAACCCCTCCAAATTTATTTTAATAATTTTGCTTTTTTATTTCGCTCTGTAATGAGCGAATCAAGGACAGTTATAATACCCGCTTTATTTTCTGCGGTTTTGAGTTCTTCGACTTTGGCAGAGATTTCTGCTTCAAGGTCTACGAGAGCTTCGTCGCTCATTGGATCGCTAAAACGGATTTTCTCGGCAAGCTTTGTGAGTGCCATTTTGGTATCGGTATCTGTTTCAGCACTTGCCAACATTTCTACGTCAACCTGCAACGATTTTATATAGAAAACTTTCTTTTCCACTTTTTCTTCTAAACGGTTGATTTCTTCTCTGCCGGTTTCCGTTCCAATCAAGCAAATTGCGGAAATGCCAAGGATCAATGCGCATACCACGATAGCAATCCAAGTCGGCACTATGGGAAATACCATAAATATTGCAAATACAATGATCTGAATAATTAAATATGTAATTCCAACCGAGATTAGCGGAATGCCAAGGAATTTGCTTTTGAGAGTATCTGCACCTTTAAACGAAAACTTCCAAATAGCGATCTGCAAAGCAAAAGCAACGGCGGTAAATACATAAGTAATCCAAAACATTGCTGTTTTAGCCATTGGAACTGCAAAGGCGATTACATTAAAAAGTACAAATGCTATTGCTAATACGGCATAAGCCATACCTTTATTCTTCTTCATTTATCAACCCTCCCTCTTATTGCCACATTTCGGGCAGAATTTGCCGGGTTTAATAAATTTAAATCCGCAGTTGCTACAAGTATCCGGTGAGGACTGCGGCGTTCCACATTCATCGCAGAAAGCAGCGCCGGGTGTTAACTTTGCACCGCAGTTATCACAGAAGACATTTCCGGCATTTTGCGGGCCATTTGCAACACCTGCAAAAGCATCGTTTACAGCGCCGCCAACCATACCGCCGACAGTGCCGCCGATACCTGACATAACACCAAGACCGATACCCATATTGGTGAACTCGCCAACACCTTCGTTTTGAGCGGCGTGCTCAGCAACATCAAAGCCGCGTTCTTGTTGATAGGTATATCCTTCAGTAGCACGTTTTTGAGCCAAGGCTTGCGACTCAATGACTGTCTTTTGTGCTTCTGTCTGAGCATAGATAACATCGGTTTGCTGTTTCAACTTTGCTTCCGCAATATCCGCATATTGACGGAAGTGCAGTTCTTTGAATTTTTCATATTGAGGATCACCATCGGGTTTTACAATAGTGGTTACGAAAAAGCGGTTTAACGTTACGCCGTATTCTTCAAAATCACCAAGTAAACGTGCCTGAATCCCCTTAGAGAAAACTTCAAGACTTTCATCAATTTCAAAGATGTTGATAGCACTTGCTTTCATTTCCTGTGCGATGTAGGTTTTAACCCTTGTCATAAGGAACGCACGGAAAAAGGTGGTGAGTTGATTTCTATCAAGAACGCGCTCTGTGCCAACAAGTTTCACAAGCAGTTTTCGGGAATCCTCAACGCTAAGTGCCATTTCACCGGATGCACCGATTGATAATGGAAACTTATATGCAGGTTCAACATACTGAACTTTACTGTCAGTACCCCATTTAATAGCCATCTGCTCAGTTTTATTGATAAAATAAACTTCACAGTGGAAAGGTGTTTCGCCGCCGGTGGGAATGTTGATAAACTTCCTGAGAAGCGGGATGTTTTGAGTTTCAAGTGTGTGCCGTCCGGGACCGAACAAGTCAAGAGCTTGTCCATTCATAAAGAAAATGGCTTCTTGACTTTCGTGCACGATCAACTGGGTGGTCGTGTTAAAATCCTCGCACGGATGCTTCCATATGAAGGTGCTATTATCGCCTTCATACTTAATGATTTCAGCATTCTGCGCCATTTAACTACCTCCTTCTTTTTGTAACATAATGGTGATTATGTTGTAAAGAATTAGTGCGAAAAACAATATTACATATTAACATCCTTGTATTTTTATAAAAACAGCATGACGAAAAAGCCTTTCCGTTATTTCCATAAAGAAAGATAAAGGAAAGGCTCTTTTGTCATGCCAACAATTTCATTTATACTAACCAAACCTTTGAAAGATTTGTAAAATCAGTTGATTTACTGTCGAATTTATGCTATAATATCTCCATATTTTATGATTGTAAATAATATGGTGGTTACTATCTACAACATAATCACCATTATGTTATTTGCCGATACCCTGGGTATCGGTTTTTATATTATCAACCGCATATTTTCCATCTTGCGTTTATGTTCGGCACCGGTGGTAATGATGTAGATCCTGGTAGTATTAATGCTGCTGTGACCAAGAATATCGGCGAGTTTGGCAATGTCTTTTTCAATGCCGTAGAAAGTACGGGCGAAAAGATGGCGAAGGTTGTGAGGAAATACCTTGTCAGGAGAAACCTCCGCTTGCTCGCACAAAGCTTTCATCTCACGCCAGATATTGCAACGGCTCATAGGCTTACCGGATTTCGTGATAAAGATGCACCCAGTAATGATGCCCTTGGCCTTGGTATAATTCAATAACTTTTTCTGCAGCTCCCGAACGATAAACACCGTTCGGGTTTTATTTTTACAGGAGACCACCGCTTCACCCTTGCGTACCGCTTCAACCGTAATAAACTGTAATTCGCTGACACGGATACCGGTTCCACAAATTGTCTGTAGAATCAGATTCAGTCGTTCATTGCCTTTTTGCTTTGCATTATTCACCAAACGAACATATTCCGCTTTCGTCAGTTCCTTTTCTTCGGAACAAAACACTTTTTTCTGACCTTTGAACTGCTTAATGCAACAATTCATCCAGCCCATAAACCGCAAAAAAGCATTCACAGCTGCAATCATCGAATTAGCACTTGTGATTTCGTAGCTATTAACAAGCGAAGCCTTGAATTCCATTACAACTGCTTTGCTAATTTCTCTTGTTTGTGCAAATACAGCAAATGCCTTTACATCGCGCAGATACTTTTCAATCGTGTTGTCACTCTTTTCATCAGAACGCAGATAGTTTTCAAAATCTCCGATCATCGGATTTGTAATAATTCTTTTCATAAAAAATCCTCCTTATATACTGCTTAATATTTTACACTACTGTTTTTAACAGAGTACATCAAGCAGTATAGTAAGGAGGTTTCATTTGGCAAGTAAATTTGTTTTGGCTTAAACATTTTCGCAAATGCGAATTTTATATTGCTATTTAGCGGATTTTATGATATAATATATTTGACAAATACTTAGGAGGGATTCAAGTGAAAGCAACCATTAATGCTAAAGGAACAGAGATTACCGTTATTTCGAAAGGTGATGAAAACGATTATATTTCTCTTACTGATATTGCAAGGTATAAAAGCGATGAACCTAAAGATGTAATTAAAAACTGGATGCGTTCCAAATCTACAATTGAATTTTTGGGTTTATGGGAGCAACTCAACAATCCAAATTTTAAAGGGGTCGAATTCGACTCCTTTAGGAACGAAGCAGGTGCAAACGCTTTTACACTCTCTCCTCAAAAATGGATTGATGCCACGAATGCAATAGGCATCATTTCAAAATCCGGTCGCGGCGGCGGAACATTTGCACACAAAGATATCGCATTTGAATTTGCATCATGGGTATCTGCTGAATTCAAACTGTACATAATCAAAGATTATCAGCGATTAAAAACGGATGAAAACAGTCGTCTGTCCCTTGAATGGAATGTAAATCGAACTATTTCAAAAATCAATTATCGAATACATACCGATGCCATAAAAGAAAACCTCATCCCTCTGTGCATTACAAACGCACAGCAAGGAATCACTTACGCAAGCGAAGCCGAGCTTCTTAATGTTGCATTGTTCGGCAAAACATCAAAAGATTGGCGTATAGAAAATCCGAATGCCACTGGAAATATACGGGACTATGCGACAATTCAGCAACTAATTGTTTTATCTAATCTTGAAAGTATGAACGCTGAATTGATAAAACAGGGACTGTCTCAAAGCGAAAGGCTGTTGCGCTTAAACAAAATGGCAATTGAGCAACTCACCTCCCTTTTGGGCAATCCATCTGTAAAAAGACTTGAATCCGGCAAAGGCGGTAATGAGCAATGAGAATAAGTTATAAAAAATTATGGCATGTATTATTAGACAAAAATATGACCAAGCAAGATTTGCGAAAAGTTACTGGAATTAGCACGACCACCGTTCAAAAATTAACAAAGAACGAATCTGTTGGAATTGATATCATTCTTCGCATCTGCGAAAAACTCAATTTACAAATAGACGATGTTGTTGAATTTGTGGAGTAGTAAAATGTTCAAATTTAAAAACAAAAAGACGAATGAAGTAAAAACCGCCTACGCCTTTCGCGAAGATGAAGAGCGAATTTATATCAAATTTTCTGCTGACGGAAAAGAATACGGATATTTTAAAGGCAACATTGAAATTATGAATAGTGAGTGTGATACCTTGCCATTTAAAGTGTACACACTCACAAAAGAATGTTATAAATGTCGCCAATCAACAAAGATTCTGACCTATATTACATTTGCTAATAATCCTAAAGAAGATGTTTGTTATCCATGGAATAAAAGAAGGTTATTGGAACATCAAGACATTTTTGCACATTTGCAAGATCCAAGTATAGAGTATTATGGATTAAATGTTATTGGCGATATCGAAGAGTTCGATTTAATGCTAATGGAAAAATATCCGGATAAGATACAAAACAAATATAGTCAAACCAAAAAACGCACATATCCAATGAATGTTTGTGAACACTGCGGAAACGGTCAAGGTTGGTATTACATTTATAGAGATGTAAACGAAAAAATCAAAGCCATGAATGAAATTGATACATATTCCGAATAAGCACATAACTAAAGAAGGAGAACTGCTATGGTATTTCATGATACCTCTAAATATTGCTATGAATGGTTGGACAAGCAGCCTTCTGTAAAGGAAGAATCTTTGACAGATTGGTTATTATACAACATTTCTAATCTTTCCCCAAAAGTTTATTATAAAGCTTTCACGCGAAATGAAGAATCTACTAATGGAGCTGACTGGGAATGGTGGATTCTCATTAATTCCGATTTTGATACGAAAGCATACAGATTGTTGGTACAGGCTAAAAAACTGAAACCTAACAGCGATAATTATCCTCTCGTTACATACAGCAATAAAAACGGAATGCAAATCGATTTATTAATTGATGAAGCCAAAAGAAGAAAAGCATTGCCATTATATGCTTATTATTCTTGTTGCAAACCAAATCTAAGTCAACAACTTATGAATGTGAATTATATACCTAATGACCTATTGTCCTGGTGTGGAGGGTGTGCAAATGGATGTTTATTGACATCTGCCTTTGAACTCCATAGCAAAGTATTTAGCCATTCGCGAAGAGTTATTGACGAAAAAGAATTAATCAATAGTTCTTTCGGATTATCAATACTGGATGTCGTTTTCAACAAGCCAATGAAGCCACTTAACCTATTGGATAAACTCGCCCGTCATTATCAGTATTCCGTAGGAAATCAAGAAAGCTATACTTCCGGTATCGTATACAAATACAGAGACCTTCCTCAATATGTGAAAACACTAATTGAAAAGAATACAAAAGAAGATTTTTCTTGGTTCGAAAATGAATTTCGCTATCATCTTGATCCTTTATCAGGAGTTGTAGTTATTGACGCAAGGGAATTATAAATTTATTTATCATAATCAGGAGGTGAATCTATGAGAGTTGTAATATACGCAAGATATTCAAGTCACAGTCAGACGGAGCAATCTATTGAAGGTCAGTTGCATGTCTGCTACGAATATGCCAAAAACAATGGCTATACGGTAATTGGTGAGTATATTGACCGTGCACAAAGTGGCACAACGGACAACCGTGCTGAATTTCAGCGTATGATTGCCGACAGTAGCAAACATACCTTTGACGGAGTGCTTGTGTATCAGCTTGACAGATTCGCCCGTAACCGTTACGACAGTGCAGTAAACAAATCCATACTTAAAAAGAACGGGGTCCGTGTTCTCTCCGCAAGGGAAAACATCACCGATGATGCAAGCGGCATTCTCGTAGAGGGCGTACTGGAAAGTATGGCTGAATATTTCTCTGCCGAGCTTTCTCAAAAGATTCGCCGTGGTATGGATATCAATGCAGAAAAGTGTTTGAGTAATGGCAGTAATCCTGGTCTTGGTTATACCGTGGACAAGGAGCGCAGATTCCATATCAATCCCGAAACTGCTCCTATTGTTAGTGAAATCTTTGAACAGTACGCAAGCGGCAAAACCGTTACAGAGATCATTACAGATCTAAACGCAAGACAGATCAAAACCTCTCTCGGTAAGCCGTTCAACAAGAACAGCTTACACCGTCTTTTGAGGAACAAGCGGTATATTGGATATTACATCTACAAAGATATCGAAACTCCCGGTGGTATGCCCCGTATTATTGATGATGAACTATTTGAACGGGTACAGCGTATGCTTGATCGCAACAAGAAAGCTCCTGCCCGTTCCCGTGGCAAAGAGGAATATTTGCTCACCACCAAACTGTTTTGTGGCTACTGCAAGGAAATGATGATCGGTTACGGCGGCACCGGCAAGTCCGGTAAGGCGTACCACTACTACGCTTGCAAAAATGCAAAGAAAAAGTTATGTCACAAAAAGGTAGTCAGCAAGGAACTGATCGAAGATCGTATCATTAACGCTTGTTACAAAATGCTCACCGACAGCAACATAAAAAGAATTGCCGCCGAGGTTGCCAAGGTCTGCAAGGCAGATATAGACACGGCGACAATTAAGCGAATCAAATCAGCTATTAAAGAGATTGATGTTGCCATTGAGAACCTCTGGAAGGCGTTGGAGAGCGGTCAGTCAGTCGATATGATAACCGAGCGTATCAACAAGCGTCAGCAGGAAAAGAAGTCTCTCGAAGAACAGCTTGCCTTGGAGATCAGCAAGCAGTTTATTCTCAGTGAGCCAGATGTTACTGACTTTCTGTACAAGCTGAAGAACGGCAGTTTGAACAACATACACAGACTGCGAAGTTTAATTAACATCTTCGTTGGTGCAATCTATCTCTTTGATGATAAGTTCAGAATCATACTTAATGGCAGCGAAAAGCCCATTGAGATTGATGACGAGCTTCTTGATGAGGTCAACGACTATTTTGACGGCATAAATCAAGCACATTCGGAGTGTTCACACTTGGTTGCGGACGCTCCACCAACAAAGGTTGATAATTTGCTTATTTTTAGCGGATTATCGGCCTTTTTTATGTAATTTTCGGGACTGTCGTTACTGACAGCCCCTTTTTTCTTTTTAAGTTTCTCGTTGTATATCGCATCGGCAAGAGTCGGTTCATTCTTGATGATATAATCGACAAGCGTTTCGTTTTCGCCTATCCCGAGCGAGCGGTTTATTTCGTCCTTAAGAATATCCGCAGGGAGTGTGTTGAGGTAAAACTCGATGTGGTCGTAATAGACGATTACGCGGTCGAGGTATAGGTTTATAAGCTGACGGTGAAGTTCCTTGTCGCCCGAGCGGAGCAGTCCGCGTGCGTGTGCATAGGCAAGCTCGACCATCGTTTCGGTTATCACGTGGGTTTTCGATTGCTTTTCGATCTTTTCTACCTCTGCACATAACCTTTCGCGCTCGCTTTCAAGGTCGGTCAGCGTTGATAACAGAGCCGAGCTTCCCGTGTTGGCAACGGCGTTTATAATGTTGTCGATCTTGCGCGATATTTCCAGAATCGAAGCGTTTAGCATCTTTAACGCTTCGGTGCTATCGCTGTCGAACGCCGAGTGGTATTTGTAATATTCCTTAACCACGCTTGCGATATTCGATTCGTCGAAGACGAGCCGTTCTATCTCGCACATAATAAAGCTTTCGAGATATTCTCGGCGAATCTCCTTGTTTCTGCAAGCAAGCGAGGCGGTTCGCTTTCGGTTCGCGCATTGATAGCAAACGTATTTCAGCTTGTTCCGCCCCGAGAAGTGCCGAACACCCGTGTATGAAGCACCGCATTCACCGCATATCACCTTGCCGGTGAGCAAATAAGTTTCCTTGCCCGCGTTACTGCTTAAT
>JAFSGD010000043.1 GCA_017434845.1 Clostridia bacterium | reverse complement strand
TCATTAACTCGTCTTTGAAAAAGACGAATATCACTGCTGTGAAACAGCAATATCACGTTCGAGAAGCGAACATATCACGTTTTCGAAGAAAACATATAACTTCGCTTGAAAACCTTGTTTTCAAGCGGTCTCGAAACGCTATCGTTGATGATGACGAGAACGTAAGAGTATAGAAAAGAAGTAATAAGATATAAAAATAAAAAAAGGTGGGGTTCGTTTTGAACCGCACCTTTTTTGTATTATGATTTGAGTTGGTGTTTGCGAAAAAGACTTACTTCTTCTTAGCTACAACGATTACAACAACAACTACAACAACAACTGCAACGCCGATGATGACCCAAATCCAAATGCCGAGGCCGCCTTCGTCTTCAGCTGCGGAGGAATCGGTTGCAGAGGAGTTTGCCTCGCTCGATTCGGTTGCAGAGGATTCGGTTGCAGCTTCAGAGGATTCTGCGGAAGCTTCGGAGGATTCTTCAGCCTCGGAGGATTCATCAACAACCTCGGAGGATTCGGTTACAGCCTCAGAGGATTCTTCGGTTGCTTCGGAGGATTCGTCGCCCGAGCCAACCTCGCCCTCGTAAACGGAATAGGTTGCGGTGCAAACATATGCATCGTCATACCATTTAACGTCGGGAGTTGAGGTGGGAACAGTGAAGCCTTCGAGATCGAGACCGTTGAACTTGATGTTCATGCCAACCATCCAGTTAGCCGCATAATCGTTGATTGCGTTGGAGCAGTTGGGCGAGGTATAGTCGATATCGTTGGGGTTGCCGTTGATGGTAGCATAGTCGTTACCAACGTTAAGGGCAAAAACGAAGCCGCCTTCGGGAATTGCCAAAGCGGTTGCGCTGCCGTCGGCAATACCGTTGGAGATCGCGGTGATGGTGTAAACGTCTTCAACGTCGGTGGGAGCGAAAGCAAAGTGGATCCACCAAACAGCGCCCGAATATTCGGTTGTGAAGATCGAGCCTGCGCCCTCGGTGGTGTTGTCGTTATAGTGGGTTATCCAAAGGGGCTTTTCTTCTGCGGCGAACGCTGTCATGGGAACAAGCGAAAGGCAGAGAACGAGAAGTGCGATAGCAATAGCGGAAATTCTCTTCATTATGTTTCTCCTTAAAATTTTTTCCGAGCAAAGCGCTCGGTTTTCGATAATGCAATTATACTATCAGATAGCCGAATTGTCAAGTGCCGAGCATTCGCTCTAAATCGCAAATTATGTCTTTTTCGTTCTCCAGCCCAACCGAAAGCCGAAAAAGACGATCGGTTATTCCTATGCGCTCACGCATTTCCTTGGGAATCGAATAATGCGTTTGGGTCATAGGATAGGTTATAAGGCTTCGGAACCCTCCGAGGCTTTCGGCGAATTTTATTATTTTTCCGCCGCGCAGAATGCGCTTTGCCGTTTCGGTGCTTTTAACCGTGAAGGAAACCACTCCGCCGAAGCCGCGCGCCTGCCTTTTGCAAAGCTCGTGGCCCGAATGCTCGCAAAGCCCGGGAAAAATAACGCTTTCAACCTCGCTCGAGCTTTTCAAAAGCTCTGCCGCGGCAAAGGCGTTGCGCTGGTGCTTTTCCATTCGAAGCGGAAGCGTTCGAATTCCCCTTAAAACCAGCCAGCTGTCAAAGGGCGAAAGCGCGTTGCCGAGCGTTTTCGAAATAAGCGAAAGCCGCGAAGCGATCGCTTCGCTGTCGGTTACCGCAACGCCCGCAACGCTGTCGTGGTGGCCCGAAATGAATTTCGTTGCCGAATGAACCGCGATGTCGGCGCCGAGCGCAAGCGGATTTTGAAAATAGGGCGAAAGAAAGGTGTTATCCACCGCAAGCAACGCGCCCTTTTGCTTGCACAGCGATGCAAGAAATGCAATGTCGGCAATTTTCATCATGGGGTTTGTCGGCGATTCGGCAAAAACCATTGCAGCCCCGTTTGAAATCGCCCTTTCGGCTTCGCTTTGCGAGCAAAGATCCGCAAAAACGAATTCGATGCCGTAATTGGAGAAAAGCTCGGTTATAAGGCGATAGGTTCCGCCATAGAGGTCGTCGGAAACGATAACGCGGTCGCCGCTTTTTAAAAGCGAAAAAACCGAATTTATCGCCGCAAGTCCCGATGAAAATGCAAAAGCAAAGCTTCCGCCTTCAAGCGCGGCACATTCGCGCTCAAGCGCACTTCGGGTTGGGTTTGAACAGCGCGAATAGGAATAATTTCCGCCGCTTTCGAAGGTTGAACTGAGAAAAACGGGAGGGCATATCGCCGATTCATAGCCGCATTCGCCCTCGCCGAGAATTGATAATGAATCTCTTTCCATATAAAACATCACCCGTTACAGTATATGCAAAAGCGCTTCGCTTTCGATTAAAATGCAAGCATTGCATTTGTAAGTACAAACGCTTTGTTGGGCTATGCCAAAACCTATATTATAATAACAAAACAGACGTAATATTCAAGTTATATTCCGACTTCGTCGGAGTGATATTATTGCATTCGCAATAGTGTTATTGAAACCAAATGGTTTCAGTGTTATTTTATTCGCCGAACTCGGCGTAGCCGAATATCACGATGCGTAAGGGGTCCCCGCGAAAGATGCTTTCGTGGGGCAAAAGCATCATATCACTGCGAAGCAATATCACTCGCCAAATGAATAACCCCACAAAACTATGTTTTGTGGGGACCCCATGAGGCGAATAAAACTGCGAGACTTCCTTTTGGGAAGTCTCGCGATGAGAGGTTTTTTTATTATTTATCGTGAGAGTACGCGAACGATGCCCTGAATTGCGGCAATGTCTGCAACCACGGAGTCGGTTATCTTGTCGTTGGAATCGAAGATAGAAACCGCGTTGTTGCCCTTTGCCTGAGAAAGAAGCGATTCGATGTTAACGTTGTCGCTTGCGAGAACGCCCGAGATCTGAGTGATTATGTTGGGAA
>JAFSGD010000042.1 GCA_017434845.1 Clostridia bacterium | reverse complement strand
TTCAGCTTGTAGGTGTCAAGGCAATAACGCTTTAGGAGCATATAGTCAACGACCAAAACGCTGCCGTCTTCGTTAACGTCGCCCTTAATGCCCTTAACCAACGCATCGATCGCATCGTTTATTGCTTTGGTTGCGGCATCCACCTCTTCCTGCTCGATAGCGAGCAAGCCGCTTACGTCAACGGAGAGCGCTTCGGCAAGAGCCTGCCAGCTTTTTGCCGTGTAATCGGTCTCGTTTAGCGCCACCGCTTTGCTTACAGCTTCGTTATATGCGCTGTAATCGGCATTGACCTCTTCGAATATCAGCTCGCCGTTCTGCAAGCCGACCTCAAGCATTTCAACGCCCTTCATCAAGGCTAACGCGGCGTTGTAGCTTTCGCCGCTGTGCTCGTTAAACGCCTGAACTATCGCGCCGATATCGTTCGAGCGCGTTCCGTAACTGTCGTTGACCGAGCTTCCGTTTTCGGTATAGCAATGAAAAACGTTGGTATATTTGATCGAAGTATCGTTGCTTGCAACGGGGTTCTTGGAGTTTCCGCTCAGAGTTCCGAACGAATAAACGTTATAAACCGTGTTGTAGTTGGAATAAATAATACCGTTTGCAATATCAGCCGAAAGCTCAAGCTCGAAAATACAGTTAACCACTGCGCCGTAAAGCGTTCTTACGGGCTGTGCGCTTGCCTGAGAAGCTATTTTGCCCTCTATTTTCAGGTTACAGATAACGCCGTAAACGTATGGGAACACCGAGCGCTGAACGCTATCGTTGATATCAACCTTAACGGTGTGGCCGTTTCCGTTGTAAACTCCGGCAAAAAAGCTTTTTTGGTTTCCGTTGGCAACCGTTCCCGAATAACCTTCAACCTCGGTCATGTCGATGTCGGCGGTCTGCATGAAGTATTTATTATAACCGTACATTTCGCTTTCGGTAGTGCTTGTCGATGCATTAAATCCGTCGGTAAATATCTTAAAATCCTCTGCGGAAGCGATAATATAGGGGTCGTCCTTTGTTCCGCTTCCTTCAAAGGCGTTGTCGGGCTCAAGCGCGCTTCCGTATGCCTCGGTGGGAATCAAAAGGCAGGCGGCGGGAATCTTTTTGCCGGTAGAGAAGTTATAACCCGTGAAAACTATGAAATCCGAATAAACGTCAACGGTATATCCCTCGCTGCCGTATTCGGTCGTAACGTTGTGCCTGCCGTCATAGCTTCTTATCATGCTTGCGCTTTCGCCGTAGGCACAGGGCTGACAGTTCGAGCCGATATGAACGGTTCTCGCAAACGAATTGTATACGTCCGAATAGTTTGCGCCCTCATAGAATGAAACGTGGGTGTGTCCCGATAAAACGATCGCGTTTTTATATTGCTCAAGCAACCCCTTAAGGCGCATGTTCTGCTCGAACTCTTCTTTAAAAGTAATACAGGCGGTGTAGGTTCCGTTTTCGATGTCGCCCGCACCGTAATTAAGAAAAGGTGCATGCTCGAGAATGAAGATGTTAACGTTCTTGCTTCCGTATTCGTACAAAAGGTCTTCAAGCCAATCTATCTGTGCCTTCGAAAAATTGTCGTAAGCCGCGCTGTCGCCGGGAGCGTTGATCTCCTGCGCCATGAAAATAAACAAATTGTCACGCTCGCCGTCTTCGCCCTTATAAAGAACGTGGAAATAAGGCGAATTCTCAAACGGATGCTGTTCGTCGTCGCCGCCGAGATATTTATCCAACAGCTTTGAATCGTTTGGGGTGTTTCCGTGGTTGCCTATCGATTCATAAACCTTGTCGGCAGGGAAGTCGGAAGCGTCGATTATCTCAAGGTGCTTTTCATATTGTGCTTCAAGATCGGGGTTCTCGCCGCGGTCGCCCGTAGCATCGCCGCTGATAATAACTATTTCCGAGCTTTGCTCAGCAAAGAAATCCATTGAATATCTAAGCTTTGCATATGCACCGCGTGCATAGGGCTCATAGTTCATGTGGGTGTCCGAAAGCGCACCGAACGAAAACTCTTTTTTGCCAAGATTGTTCAAACGCTTGCTTTCGGGTATTTCGGCAACGGCAACCGCGTTTTTAATATCGGGCGTTTCGTCGGTAAAATAGGTTTCGCATTCAAAAACCGCAATACCCTTTGCCGCCGAGGGAATCATCCAACCGTCGCCGACGTTGCCCTTAACCGTTTGCCCGTTGTTGATCTTAATTGCGATCAATTCATCGTAATCGGGCAAGACCTGCGCGCCGTCGGTGTAATAAACAAGATAATAACCGCTCAAAGCACAACTGTCGCCTGGGGTAACGGTGATCTCGCTTTGCGCAAATCCTGCTTTTTTGGCTTCGTCGCCTGTGAACTTGATCGAAACCGTTGTCGGCGTTTCGGAAGCAAACACTGCAAAAACCTCCGCTGATATTAACAATATGGTTGAAAAAGCGAGCATCAACGCACAAAAACGCTTCAAAAAGGTCAACATAAGCACACCTCGTCATGTATTTTTAATATACCCGACATATTATATCATAAAAGTCGGAAAAAGTAAACAAAAATACACACTTGTGAGTCATAAATCACAAAGTCTATTGACAAGTCGGCGGTTATTTTATATAATAAGCGCATGAAGAATGTTAAGTTACAATGGGGGATTGTAATTTAATCAATCCGATGCATCCATCGGAAATTTTGTTTTTAGGAGGATATTATGCAAAAATCATTCGCAAAGCTCATTTCGCTTTGCATCATTCTTGCGCTTACCCTTTCGGTTCTTGCAATTCCCGTATCTGCGGTTTCGTGGGATAACGTTCCCGACGTTAAATACGCATCGCGTTACCAAACCTCGCAATATGCAAGCGGCAGATTTTATAAGAACATGACACAAATTCCGCTCACCGGCGACGGTGCACGAGACGTTGTTGCGGTTGCCGCCTCGCAGATCGGCTATCTCGAAGGCGATAGCACTTCGGGCTACAGCGGCGAGATCGGCGGTTCCACCAACTATACCGAATATGGCTATTATATGGGTCTCTCGGGCGGTTCGGGCCACGCTTGGTGTGCGGCGTTCTGCTCTTGGTGCTTCTACACCGCAGAGGTTACCGACGTTGACGGTTATTATTACGATACCAATTCGGGCAACATTTGGGCAGACACCTATGTTCCCGATTGGAGCAATTATCTTATAGACCAGGGCAGATATAAGTATGGCGAAGCCTGGAGAAGCTCTTATGCTCCCTCACAGGGCAAATATATCCCTCAGTCCGGCGATCTTGTGTTCTTCTACACCTCTTCCGAAGACTATCCCGGCTGGGAAGGCCATATCGGCTTGGTTGCTTACTGTGACGGCGAATACGTTTACACTCTCGAGGGCAACACTTCTTCTCAACAGGGCGTTGAATCCGAGGGCGGCGGTATGTTCTTCAAGCAGTATGCTCTCAGCAGCTCCAACCTTATCGGCTTTGGCGTAATGCCTTATGAGGTTGACGAATCGCTTCCCGCGATCGATTATACCGGCGAAAACCCCACGCTCGGTCTCTACGTTAACCCCACCTATACCAAGAGCGTTTATGCCGAAAAAAATGATGATACAGCAACCTGGTATCTTCCCATGGCTTCGGTTTTCGAGGTTATTGGTTTCGAGTATGACGACAACGGTCTTTTAATGCTTCATTCCAAGTGCGAGATCGACGGCGAAACCGTATATGGCTGGATCGTTCACGGAAGCGACAGCAACGGTCAGTATAAAACCCTTCAGATTTATGCAAACCCCGATAACGAAGATGTCGAGGTTGAGATCACCGGAACCCCCTTCTGGGTAACTCACTACAACAATATCGAAGCTGAAGGTGCAGGCGTTATTATGACCGAAGCCTACAGCGGCGGCGCGTGGAACCTTCACGTTGCTTTCTCTCCCGTTGCAGGCACCGATGCTTATGAAATCACCGCGATTTCCGACGGCACAAAAGCAGGCGGCGCAACAGCGCTTGCAATTCCCGAAGGCGGCTTTGTTTATACGATAAACAAGGGCAACGATTGGCCTTCTATCTATGCGTCGGACCCCGATACCTATTCATATGCGGCAGGCTATCCCGATTACACCAGCGATGCCTGCAATGCTATGCTTGATGCAATGAAATCATGGAAGGTCGGCGATAAACTCGTGTTCCATGACATTGATATCGATGCAAAAGAAGTTCCTACCGTAACTCCCACACGTAATTGGTATAGCGATTATTATAAATGCACCGCAGGCTTTACCGTTTACGGCGAAGGCGGTACCGACACATCCGAGCCCGACACATCCGAGCC